>JBBKWR010000206.1:0-33118 GCA_037969055.1 Flavobacteriaceae bacterium
TAACACTTGAAAGCCCATGGCCGCCACAAATTTGTCTTAAAATAAGGCCTTAGTTATGTACATTCTGGAAGCTAACCAATTCTTAGGGAATAAGTTAACAGTGATAAAATAAGGGAAAATCCAAGCGCAAACCGTATTGCAGGAAAGCAAATCCTTAAAGGATAAATCAATAAAATTGGGTATAGGAAATATTGGATAAAAAGCTACGGTAGCCAAGTATATGGCACTGCCTATAGGAGGGACTGGGTAAGTTCGACCCGAATTTGGGTAAGACATTTGTTTTGTCCACAATGAGTGGCCCGTTAAAATAGAAAGGGGGCGTATTGCTACGTCCCCTTTCCGACCAAACCAACTTGATACAAAACAAATAACTCAAGTTATTACATTTCAATCCAGTTTCCGTTCTCATCAGCATACAAAGTTCCGGAGGTACCATCTTCCAATGACACTTCCAACTTGTACTGCTTGGCTTCGTTTATATAAGCTTTATTGATGGTCGCAGTAGGATAGTTTTTTGAAACAGCTGCAGTTATTGCCTCGGGCAATTCAGTTGCATCAATTGCTGAGAACTCGTCCTGAGCTACAGCCTCTGTGGTTACTTCTTCAATGGCATCTGCATCTTGTGCGAAAGCTGCAAAAGTTCCTAATGACATTGCCAATACAAATATTACTTTTTTCATGATTCTCGATTTTTAAAAGTTAATTAAACTTACTTATTCTATTGAAAAAATGATACCAAACAGATGAAAGAATACATGTGCTTGGTTTTCAATATATTACATCAATGCATTGTTTTTATCATTGTGTAATTTTGGGTATCCCGTCCCCAAAATGTATAAAACATACACGGATCAGCAGGGTTTTCTAAGGGCGCATAACTACGAGCCGAAGATAGTCAACGGTGTTCTTAACTAAAACATTCGGTGTCTTAAGCAGGATCTTATAGCGAATGCTTCCCACCTTGGTGTGGCAAGAACAAAAAATCCTGAAAGCAAAAAAATCCCGACAGAAACTGTCGGGATTTTTTAACTAATAATATATCAAATAAATAAGTTAAGCGGAAATTACATATCAATCCAATTGCCTTCAGCATCAGCATACAACTCAACGGCAGCACCATCTTCTTGTGTAACTTCCAATTTGTACTGCGTAGCTTCGTTTACAAAAGCCTTTGAAATAGTGGCACCAGGGTAATCCTTGGCCACAGCTTCTGTGATAGCAGCTGGTAATTCCTCAAGCGCTACTACAGTAAACTCATCTTGCGCTTCAACAGCCACTGCTTCTACAGCTTGAACTTCTTCTGCAGCAACAGCTACAGCTTCGTTTGCTTGTTCTTCTTGTGCAAATGCAGAAAGACTACCTAGAGACATAACTGCAACAATCATTAATTTTTTCATTCTAAAAAGTGTTTTAATTATTATTATTATTTGTTTTGATGTTGTCATGATTAAAGGAATAATAGTGCCAAATGTCATATTCGAAGAAAATAAACGTAACTCTCTGATTTACAATTATATGTTAACTATTGAACAGCAATTCACTTTGTATAATGATGTGTAATCTGTTCTGATCTGGGTAAATTTTACACAGTACTATCTATGCCACTTGATGGGAAGGACGCAATAAGTCGTTTACCGTCTTTACTGGATTGAAGGTAGATACTGGAACTTCTACAAAAACAGTATTCCAAAAGGCCATGGCCCCATTCCATAGCCCTGGAAGCTCCAATGCTTTGAGTTCCCTGCCTTCTTGCGTTTTTTGAGTTATGAATCCCAGTTTTTCATCCACATATTGAAGTAGGTCGTATTTATCGCCATGATGGTTTCTTACCCCGCAGACCAGATCAACAGGATTAAAATGGGTTGAACCCTTTAAAATGTCTGCTTGACGATTATTCTTAAGGTCTAATTGGGCAGATTCAACAATTTGAAGTGAAGTATGTCCAGATGAATCTTTTACCCAAAATGGGCCCCCTCCTGGTTCACCTTCGTTTTTGACCATTCCACAAATTCTAATCGGTCTGTTCATCTTATCTTGAAGCACCAAGATCTGTTCTGCGAGCGTAAAGACATTAAAGTTTTCCGAAAATCGGACATTAAGTTGGGTCTCCAAATATCCTTTAATTTCATCCAATAGTGCAATACTCACGTCTTGCCCTTCCAAAAGCCTTGCGTAATTAAAAACGCTTTCCTGTATTTGCAACAAGAGTCCTGCCAACACCTTTTTTGAGTTCGCTATATCTTCCAATGATCTGGAAGTAACCACGTTATCAATATTTTTAATAAATATAATATCGCCTTCCTGCTCATTCAAATTTTCAATTAATGCGCCGTGGCCACCCGGTCTAAAGAGCAAAGAACCATCGGAATTTCTAAAAGGAATATTATCCATATCCACGGCAATGGTATCCGTGGATGGCTTTTGGTAGGAATAATCGACCTCGAATTTGGTACCTGTTTCTTTAGATACCCTTTTGGAGGCGATCGAATACTCTTTTTTGAACATTTCACCATGTTGGGGAGATATGGTGAAATGCAGCTTTGCTTTTTGATTAGATTCTGCGTATAGCGAACCCTCCTTTAAATGCTCTTCGAATGCAGTGGCTACATAGCCTTGATATTTGTGGAAGGGCAAGAGACCTTTAGGATAAAAACCATAGTTCAATCCTCCTTCCGATAGCATTTCCTTTACGAAAAGATATTTTTCTTCATCTAAAGATGCGGTCTTACCTCGTATCCTGGTCTGTAAGATATCGTAAAAGGGCAAGGCTGTCCAACGTTCGAAAAATGTTTTTATCTCATTATTCTTAGTTCGGCCTTGATACTTTTCAAGACTTTCAATCGAAGGATCGTAAGTATCCAGAAAATTAAAAAGCGATTTGAACATTCGCGAAGCAGCACCAGAGGCCGGTACGAATTTCAACAGCTCGAGCCCTCGGCTCGACCCTTCGAATTTTTGGATCAATTGCTTCTCGTCAACTTTCGTAAATTTTAAAAGGCCATCTCCGATTTTTGCCGTCTTGTCCAGGTGTACAAAGGGTATACCTTCTTTAAAAATTTCGATTTGGTGTATGACCTTTTCCTTCGACATTCCTTGTTTTGATAACTGTTCTACATCTTCTTCTGTAAATCGCATGTTGTTAGTTGGCTTTAGGTTTTAATAGTTGGTCGATATGTCGGATAGCGGTTGCAAGCCGTGTTTCCTTATCGCCCTTTAAAATAACAAAATTACGTTGATATTTCTCCAGAGTTTCCCTGAAATAGTCGAACATTTTTTGCCGCTCATCTGGCTTGTCCCTTAAATCGTCACCTTTCCAGGGTATATCGATATAGGTAAGAAAATACAGGTCGTATGAATTGGCTAGGGCATACTTTTCCAAAATTGGGTCACAATGACCGATATAGTAGGCTTCCGAATATACTTTGGTTTCTAGCAGGTCGGTATCACAAATCAACAAATTGGTTGCCCTTTTCGATAAGAAATTTTCTAGTCTTATCTGACCAGCAGCAATGGGCAACAAATCTTTTGGTTCGCAGGTCTTGTGCTGCTTGTTCCATTTATCCTGCAGGTATTCACGGGCATATTCAGGCACCCAAACGGTACGGTAGTGCCTGGCCAATTGTTCTGATAAAGTGGTTTTGCCCGTTGATTCTGGTCCGAACAGTACTACTTTTATAAGGTCTGAAGGTTGCTGCTTAAACTTTTCTTCCATAAATGATATCCTTGAACGGCCAGGACAGTAAATATAAGGTATTGCAGTGAGAGCATACCCCAACCACGATAAGCATACAAGGGTATGGTGATGATATCTGCGATAATCCACAAGGTCCAGTTCTCCAATTTTTTGAGTGCCATATACCACATTGCGGTAAAGAATATCCCAGAAGTAAAAATATCCACATAGTTAGAAACACCCATTTCGTAATCAAAGGCCCTATACATACCATAATTGATCAACATGGTCAACAAAAAAAGTCCGATTCCTATTTGCTTTTCCCTTTGACTGGTACGGGAAATTCGAACCACTTTTTGATCGTTCTTGGTCCTTGACCAATTCCACCACCCATAGATACTCATAATCGAAAAATATAAATTCATAAGCATATCGCCCAATAATCCATCCCTTAAGAATAGATAAACCGTGATGGCCGTTGCCACCAACCCGGTAGGATACACGAGTATGCTCACTTTTTTAGCATACCAGACACTGGCAACGCCGGTAACCAGTACAATGACCTCCAAAACGATAATATAAGATTCCTTATTCCTATAGGTATCTATAAAAAAATCAAAAATTTGGTTCATACCCGCTGCGATCTGTTTTTACTATTTTCATGAATAGCAAGCCTTTATCCATAAGTTCGAAAGCACTTAATATTTCGATATTTAAAAGTGCCATGACCTCTTCATAGGTACCGTAAAGTTGGGTACTTAAAGGGTTTTCCACAACAGTGAGTCCGGAGGCCCTTAATTTTTTAATAAAGTTGATGATATGCTCTTCATAATCATCCTGCAAAGGACTAAAAGTAAGTTCTACTGAAATTTTCATAGGTATATTTTATCGTCTGAATCCATTATCATTACTGCGGGCATCCCTTGTCTTTGGTAAAAGGATAAATGATCTAATCACCAAAGGGTCAAAATTTAATGTTCATGGTCGTGGTCGTGGCGGGAATTCTAATACCTATATATACCATGAACAAATCAATTTCTAACCGCAATCACGCAAGTAAATCCTTCAAATTCGAGAAAATCGATATTAAATGTGGCAGATTTACCATGATAAAAGATCTCGCCCATTGTTGTGCTATCCGACAAGGAAAAATCGGCGATATCGATATGGTGCAGGAAGCTCAAGCCAGGTTCCGCATAAATTTTATAGAGCGCTTCCTTGCAGCCCCAAACTATGGTTAATTTTCTGATTAGGGCGTCGGTATTGGCAATTGTGCTGTATTCTTCGATAGGCGTATACTTATGGGCAATGCGCAAAATTTTCTCCCGTTGCATTTCAATGTCGATTCCGACTTCTACACTTTTACTAAGAATAATGCCTGTGAAATTATGTGAATGGGTAATTGATATGTGGGTGCTGTCTTTTAGGTGGGGTTTCCCAAAATCATCATAATAAAGATCATCATCTACATAACCTCCGATCGCAAACAAATGTCGAATGCTCAAAAAGCCTCTTCTGTGCATTTCTGATTTCATTCCCAGCATCCGCTTATTGCAATTATTGGAAAGTGTAATGCCTTCGTGCAATGCTTCTTCGGACTCTTCTACTTTCCAAATATGCACGACAATCGAAGGACTTACCGTTATTGTTTTATAAAGAGGCATCCAATTAATTAAGTAATTTGTAACTTTGCATTTGCAATTTAAAGGGCCTTGTCGCCTATTAACGAAAGTAAAAAATAAAAAATTATATGAGCACCAAAACAATACCTTATGTCCCTTATAAAGTAAAAGATCTCTCCTTGGCAAATTGGGGAAGAAAGGAGATTGAACTGGCCGAGGCCGAAATGCCCGGTTTGATGGCGCTTCGCGAAGAATACGGCAAAGAACAGCCTTTAAAGGGCGCCCGAATTGCAGGATGCCTTCACATGACCATTCAAACGGCGGTATTGATAGAAACTTTGGCCGCACTTGGCGCCGAGGTCACTTGGAGTTCATGTAATATTTTCTCTACACAAGACCATGCCGCTGCTGCCATTGCTGCTACTGGCATCCCAGTATATGCCTGGAAGGGTATGAACGAGGAAGAATTTGATTGGTGTATAGAACAGACCCTGTTTTTTGGCAAAGACCGCCAACCATTGAACATGATTTTGGACGATGGGGGCGATTTGACGAATATGGTCTTAGATCGTTATCCGGAAATGGCCCCTGGCATTAAGGGTCTTTCAGAAGAAACCACCACCGGCGTGCACCGCTTGTACGAGAGGGTCAAAAATGGTACACTTCCCATGCCTGCGATCAATGTAAACGACTCCGTTACCAAATCAAAATTTGACAATAAGTACGGATGTCGAGAGAGTGCTGTGGATGCCATTCGTAGGGCCACCGATACCATGTTGGCCGGCAAACGTGTGGTCGTGGCAGGTTATGGCGATGTAGGCAAGGGTACAGCCCTATCTTTTAAAGGAGCCGGTTCCATCGTGACCATCACCGAAATTGACCCTATTTGTGCCCTCCAAGCCTGTATGGATGGTTATGAAGTAAAGCTATTGGAAACCGTTGTTGGAAATGCGGATATTATCATTACCACAACTGGAAACAAAGACATCATACGCCCAGAACATTTTAAGGCGATGAAAGACAAGGCAATCGTGTGTAATATAGGTCATTTCGATAATGAAATCGACATGTCCTGGCTGAATAAGAACTATGGCAATACAAAGGACGAGATCAAGCCGCAGGTCGACAAATATACCCTCGAAGGAAAAGATATCATCGTTTTAGCTGAAGGTAGATTGGTCAATCTGGGTTGTGCCACCGGACATCCCAGTTTTGTAATGAGCAATTCTTTCACCAACCAGACTTTGGCACAGATCGAGTTATGGAAGAATAGCGATACTTATGAAAACCAAGTGTATATGCTTCCCAAGCATTTAGATGAAAAAGTAGCAAAACTGCATTTATCACGTTTGGGAGCCGAGCTGACAACACTTAAGAAAGATCAGGCAGAGTATATTGGGGTTACGGTCGAAGGGCCTTTCAAACCGGAGTATTACAGGTACTAAACCACAGAAGCTAATCTTTGGACCTTCAATTTATGCAAAGCACCATGAATTGAAGGTTTTCTGTTTTTGACAATGCCCCCAAAAAACAAAGTGAAATTATTTATCTTGGGGAAGATTGCTCGGATGTATAGCCGGTCTTAATTATACTGGTGTCTTACAAAAGCATGTCTCAAAAAACAATATAAAATGAACAAAGGTGCTTTTATGACATCCCAAATGCAGGAACTGGAAGGTTATTTATCGCACAGCGATGTGTTGAATCCTAAAGTTTCCAAGGTCCAGGTCGCTTGGCATTTAGACCATAGTCTAAAGGTCATAAACGCCGTTTGTGATGCCTTGTCGGCTTCAGATCCCAATCTGTATAAAAAGCAGTTCAGTGGAAACCGCTGGATTTGCTTTACCTTTAATTATATTCCTAGAGGGGTAGGCCGTGCTCCAAGGTCGGTTCGACCTCCTGATAATATCTGCACGAACGAAATCTTGGCGCAGCTGCAATTGGCGAAGCATAAAATAGTTTCCTTAGAAACATTGGATGATCAGGCAAATTTTAAACATCCATACTTTAAAATCCTGAATAGAGATCAGAGCAAACGATTTCTAAAATTACATACCCAACACCATTTAAAAATCATTAGGGATATTTTAGGGAAATAGCAACCAAGTTAGATTGCATAAAAAACCCTGTACAGTCCGAATATACTCGGGCCCGCACAGGGAAATATTTTAATTGTAAAAGTCGTTTAAGCCTCAAAAGGCTCAATGGAAACGTATGATTTTCCCCCAGCTTTCTTCTCAAACTTCACAAGTCCGTCAACACGGGCATGCAGCGTATGGTCCTTTCCGGCATACACATTCTCACCTGGATTGTGCTTAGTGCCTCGTTGTCTTACGATGATGTTTCCAGCAATGGCAGCTTGTCCTCCAAAAATCTTAACGCCCAAACGTTTCGATTCTGATTCCCTACCGTTCTTGGAACTACCTACACCTTTTTTATGTGCCATTTTATTCCGTTTTTAGATTCTGGCGAAATTACTTACCGCCGTTCAATTTATCCTGTAATTTCTTTAGCTCGTCCCATTTGCCATCAGCGGCCAATGTTGCCTGCTGTGGCCATGTTGCTGGCTCCAAATGGGCCATTCTTGAGCTTGCTTCGACCAAAATTTCTTTGATTTTTTCAGGCTTTGTTTTTGCCAATTTCTCGAACGTTCCAACTCCAGCAGCGATTAAAGCTTCGGCTGCTTTTGGGCCAATTCCCTCAATTTTTTTAAGATCGTCGGCTTTGGCCGCCTTAGCCGGAGCCTTTTTAGCGGGAGCAGCTTTTTTCGCTACTACCGGTGCCGCCTCAACCTTAGTCTTGGGCGCTTGTTTGGCTTTTGCTGCCGTTTTCGGCTTTTCGACTTTAGCCGGTGCCGCCTTTGGCTTTTCAACCTTGGAAGGTGATGCCTTGGCCACTTTAGTATCGGCAGGCTTTGGCTTTTCTACTGCCTTTTTCGGAGCGGTAGTTTTGGCCACCGAAGCTTTGGCGGTGGTGGATTTTTTGGCTCCCGAAGCAATAATGCTTTCTACGATGATCTCGGTCAGCGCTTGGCGATGTCCGTTTTTCTTCCTGTAACCTTTTCGCCTTTTCTTTTTGAAGACGATTACCTTATCACCTTTAAGGTGCTTTACGACCATGGCCTCTACAGCCGCGCCGTCTATAGCTGGGGCGCCAACGGTGATGCTCTTGCCGTCATCCAAAAGAAGTACATTGTCAAAAGTTACCTTTTTACCTTCCTCTGCCTGCAAACGGTGAACATACACTTTTTGGTCTTTTGCAACTTTAAATTGCTGCCCTGCCATCTCTACAATTGCATACATAGCGTGTATATTATTTTATTTTTATTGCCCATGTACCTAGATAACGATGGGTTGGATTCCCTATGAAAAATCCATTCGTTTTTTCATAGGAGGGTGCAAATATACTGCTTAATCATTAATGTACAAGTGGTTTTTAAACTTTTTAGGCCGATTTCTTTTTTAGATTCTTGGAGGTTTTAAAAAGTTGCATGAAGGACAAGGTCAGCACCAAAGTGGTGGCAAATCCCATAATGGCCACTGTAAAGAAAACAATGGCCTCAAAGCTCCCATAATCTTTGAACCAGATTGCCGAAAGATCTTTTAAAAAGTCTGGATTTATTTCAGTGGAATAAAAGGCGAAAAAGAAGGTAAACACCAATGTGGCCACAAAACCAGTGACCATCCCTGCAACAAAACCACTCCCATAATTAAAACTATCCTCGTCACGCAAGCGGTAATACTTGATCGCCTCGTAAATTCCAAAACCAGTTATCAATCCATTAAAAAGACTATAAAAGATATTGGTATGAAGGTTAAAAAGGGCCAATATTAAAAAATAAGCAATCAGACAACCGCTGGTGGCTACACCAAATCGGACAGGCAGGGCAAAGTTTTTCATGAATGGAGAATTTACTATAGTGGCCCTTAAATTAGCGAATATGTTTCAGTTCTCCATAAAAATATTTGTTAAAGGCCCTTAACTGCAATTAAATATCGCCTAATGGCAGTGCTTTGAAATCATCAGCCTATCTTTCGGATTGACGCCTCCCCTATAACGATTCCTTCGTGTATGTTTGGACTACCAACATAATTTATTGTTGCCTCACCAAAACAGGTGACTTTTAAGTTATCGGACACTTTTACCCTAAAATCGCTTTCCCCATAGGCAGTAATTTTCGTGTACTTGTTTCTGATCTCGGATGCATTGACGATACTTTCACCATAGGCCCGATATACCTGTTTTTGAACGGCGCCATCTGTAATTTCCAAAAAGCTAGATCCATATATGGACACTTTTAGTTTGGCGAGCGTCAAATTGTTAAAATAAACTTTCGATTCCCCATAAATGGTCAACTTCATGTTTCTACCCTGTAGCGGACTGGCAACACGAATAATTTCCGTTCCCCGGACCGAGAGGTTGTTCAATTTTTTAAAAGTTATGGTAACGGTTGCCATAGTACCTTCATAAATTGATCGACTTCTGTTAGAATTATTATTGATAATACTTTCAGACTTTGTAACCACTTTAGCCCCATCCAGATAAATTCGCAATGTCTTGCCTACAACTTCTGGGTTAATTTTGTCAAATGGCACCTTGGCATTCTCAATGACCACAGATTCTTCGTTACCCTCCTTAAAGGTAACTTCGATATGTGGACTTACGATGACCTTTTCAAAGGCGCGGACCATAATGGGTTCAGATTGGCCACTAACCTCGTACACGAAAAAGATCGCAGGGATCAGTACAAATCTTATAAATAATGATTTTTTCATTTATGATAGTTTAAGATTGTTTCCCTTTAAAGACATTGAACCGTACAATTTGTTACACTTGATCCTTAAGTTTTTTGAATCGTTTTCACGGCCGTTTCTTGTTTACCAACCAAACCCCAAAAAGAATGATAAGTCCTCCCAACAATTGATAGATATTGATGTTCTCCCCATCCCAAACGGCCCAAAGAATGGCAACCAAAGGAATCAGGTAGGTCACCGAGGCGGCAAATACCGGGCTGGAAATATAAATCAAGCGATTAAAGAGGATATTGGCCAAAGCTGTACCTAAAATGGCTAGGATTATCAAATACACGAAGGAGGTCTGCAATGGTTCATTGCCCTCAATTTGTTGGAACAACCCAGAATATAATACCAATATAAAGGCCGGTACTACTGCCACCCCAAAACTTGCTGTGGTAACGGCCAATGGCCTCAGATGGCTAAGTTTGGTTTTTACGATGTTGATATTAAACGCATATCCTATCGCAGAAAGTAGTATATAAATGGCATACCAATAGTTTTTACCTGCATCGAATTCCATTCCCGCCACGATTAGGGCGAGGGTGCCGAACAACCCGACAAAAACACCAAGAACTTGCTTTTGGGAAACCACCACCCCAAACAGGAAAATACCCACGACTGTGGTCAACAAGGGCACGGTTGAATTGAAGATGGAGGTTATCCCGCTATCCAGTTCGGTCTGGGCCAGCGCAAACAAAAACGGAGGAAAAAAAGAACTTAAAAGCCCTGCCATTGCCAGCCATTTATAGTCCCTAATGTGCACGGTGCTAAGACTTCGGTAACCAAAAACGAACAAAACCAGTGACGCTACCACAATCCGTGAGCCTCCAAGTTGCATTGCTGTTAAACCAATTAACGCCCTTTTGATCAGGATGAAGGAAGACCCCCAAATCAATGACAGTAATATCAGGTAAAGCCATTTCTTTCTTAGGTCGCTCAAATATTAAAATTTAAGCAAAAGTGACGCTTTTTAATGGAAAATTTGTAGGCATATTTTGTAATTTTGTGGCACGCTAAATTATAATCCATGGCTTCCTTTAAAAACGCATTTTTAACCTTAGTCATCGCTTGTTTGGCATTCTCATGCAAAGAAGAAAAAAAACAAGCAGAAAAACCCTCCGCTTCACAAATGCAAGAAGTTTTGGCCATCCATGATGCCGTTATGCCGAAAATGGGCGTTGTTGGAACCTTGGTTGGAAAACTAAAATCTAAGATAGACACGACTGACCAGGGAAGGGCGTATGAGAATGCAATGAAAGACCTGCAAGCGGCCAACAAGGACATGATGGATTGGATGCAAGGCTTCGGAACACGTTTCGACCCGCAAGAAGTTATGGAAGGCAAGGCCCTTTCTGAGGAAAAGCAAGAATGGTTGAAAGAGGAAATGGTTAAGATAGAAGCGGTGAAGGAAAAAATAAACTCAAGCATCCAAAATGCAGAAGCTTTGATAAGGGAGTAGCCTTCTGGTATATAGTGGTCGGGAGTCCTCGTTCGCCTGTGGCCCTGCCTGCCATGCCTCCGGCAGGTAAACCGGCAGGCAAGTTCGGAGGATAAAGCAGTAGGCAATAATAAATGATGCCTATGCATTAAAATGGAAGGTTCCCCAAATCTACGTTTCCACCCGAAATTATAATGCCCACCTCTTGATCTTTAAAACGGTGCTTTTCGCTTAATAATGCCGCCAGCGCCACCGCGCTTGAAGGTTCTACGATAATTTTCATCCGTTCCCAAATGAGCCGCATGGTCGCTATAATTTCATCCTCTGTGACCCTTATGATATCCTTTACGTATTCCATGATGATTGGAAAGTTAATATCCCCCAAGGTCGTTTTGAGGCCGTCTGCAATAGTATTCACGGTAAGGTTGGTTTCAATTTTTCCACTTTTTAGGGATCGGTACGCATCATCCGCCTCAAAGGGTTCGCCTCCATAAACTTTGCATTGCTGGCCAAAATAATAGGCCGCCAATGCGGTGCCAGCGAGCAATCCACCACCACCAACGGGGCAAAAAACAGCCTTTAAGGCTGGGCGGTCCTCGAATAGTTCCATGGCCGCCGTTCCTTGGCCCAGGATGACTTGATAGTCATTGGATGGATGTAAAAAGGTAGCACCTGTTTTTTTTGCTATCTGATCCGCCAGGGCCTGTCTTGCCTCCAAAGTGGGCTCGCATTCATATACCGTACCACCATAACCAGCCACTGCTACCTTTTTTACCTGAGGCGCGGTACTGGGCATTACGATATGTGCCCTTACCCCTAAACTTTCGGCGGCCAATGAGATCGCTTGGGCAAAATTGCCCGAAGAATGCGTGATGACCCCTTTTTTTTGTTGGGCCTCCGTGAGTTGCAGTATGGCATTGGCAGCACCCCTCATCTTATAAGCGCCCATGCGTTGAAAATTCTCGCACTTAAAAAATACCTTTGCCCCAACTTCCTTGTCAATCAATCGCGAAGTGAGCACAGGAGTTCTGTGTATGTATGGTTTAACACGGTCGTGGCAGTCGAGAAGTTCTTGTTTTGTCATTTACCAAGTCTGTGAGCGGTCCGTTCCCTTAATATCCATCAATCTTTCCACCGCAAAGTTTCCATGATCTTGCGCATATCGTTTTGTAAATATACCGCTGCGGGATATATTGAATCGTAGTTTGGCTTAGCATAGAAATACAGAGAACCGGTCACAAAATGACGGACGCTGTCGGTGGCATAGAACTGCGCCTGGGAAGCCGCGTCACCGCTGACACTGTAGTACATCCCATATACTTTGTCGTTTTGGTTCACAAAAGGTTGTTCTTGTATGCCATCGGCCTTAACAACGTGCTCATAACTGAACTTCTGGGCGTCTCCAAGCAATTTTCCCAAATTACCCGCTACATTTTTATAATTTATAAAGATGGTGCCCTTCATAAGGGGGTAGTCTAAAGTCAATGATTGCGCTTTCTTTTCCTTTAATCGTGCCATTTTATTGTACTGGAACTCAAAATTATCGGTTTTCAAAATGCCCAGTTGCGCCTCGGGGTATTCCAACCTAAGTTCTGCGTTGGGTTTTGGGATTACCGCCTCCTTGCATCCCACTAGTCCAACCAATGCCAATATAAATACAAGTGTAGGTTTACTTGGCATTGGGTAAGGTAATTTTGATTTGTTTCAATCTTTTTCGATCAAGACTCTCCACTACAAATAGGTACTCATTAAAATTAAACTTTTCACCACGTTTCGGGAAACCTCCGGCAATTTCGAGTAAAAACCCGGCAATGGTCTCCGACTCGCCTTTATGCGCCTCAAATTCTTCTTCGTTCTCAATTTTGGCGACCCGATAAAAATCCTTCAGGGCTGTTTTGCCATCAAACACATAGTTGTGGTCATCCAACTTTGAAAAGACGAGATCCTCATCATCAAATTCATCACTGATATCCCCAACGATTTCTTCAATGATATCCTCCAAGGTTACAATACCAGAAGTTCCCCCATATTCATCCACTACGACTGCCAAATGGTTTTTCTTCTCTTGAAATTCCAATAATAGGTCGTCCAATTTTTTGTTCTCGGGAACGAAATAGGTTTCCCGAATAAGGGACATCCAATTAAACGTTTTTTTATCAATATGGGGTAACAGGTCCTTCACATAGAGTACTCCCAAGACATTATCCATATGCTCTGAAAAAACAGGGATACGGGAATAACCATGGTTTTTGATCTCAACAATAACCTCCGGAAATTTCATTTTCTCGTTCAGGGCAAAGATATCAATACGCGGCCGCATTACCTGCTTCGTATCGGTATTTCCGAAGCTTACGATTCCCTTTAGTATTTTCTGCTCCTCTTTGGTGGTATCCCCTTCTGATGTAAGTTCCAAGGCCTGTGAGAGGTGGTCAACACTTAAATTCGATTTTTCCTTTCCAAGCTTATGGTGCATATAAAGCGTTGCAGAACGCATCGGCATGCTTAAGGGTGAGAGTAATATGTCGAGTATTTTTAGCGGATAGGCCATAAAATGGGAAAATTGCATCCTGTTCCTATTGGCATAAACTTTAGGGAGGATTTCCCCGAACATCAATATCAAAAAAGTGGCAACGACCACTTCCAATAAAAATTTAACAGAAATTAATCCAAACAATTGATAATCGATATTCGCGAACAGGACCTCGCCAATAGAGCTAAACAGAAGTACCACTCCAATATTAATAGTGTTATTGGCAATGAGAATGGTAGCCAACAATTTTTTGGGTCGATCCAACAAGCCGGTAATGATCTTTCCTTTAGACGTCTGGTTTTCGTTCATCCCATTAACATCGGTTGAAGAAAGACCAAAAAAAGCGACCTCGGCGCCTGAAATTAGCGCCGAAAAAACCAATAGAAGAAGCAAAAGGCTAATATCAATAGCCAAGGCACTTTCTAAAACAATATAATTAAAGAGTAAACTAACGGGGTCAGACTCCAACAGTAGATATTTAGTTATGTTTTACTAGAATGGCAGATCATCATCTTCTTCCGACCGATCCACTGGTGGCGCTGCCTGGTTGACCTCCATCATTGGGTCCTGCCGCGATTGGGTCTTACCTGCCTCCTGCGCATTGGCCGTGCTTTCTTTTTTTGTACTCAAAAATGTGAAATCCTGTACTTGAACTTCGGTAGAATAGCGCATATTGCCATCTTCCCCTTGCCATTGACGTGTTTTTAAACGCCCTTCGACATATACTTTGTCTCCTTTGCTCAGGTATTTCTCACAAATCTCGGCCGCCTTGTTCCGGACAACAATATTGTGCCAGTCTGTGTTGGTGACCTTTTCGCCAGTTTGTTTATTGGTATAGGTCTCGTTGGTCGCTAACGGAAAACGGCCTAAACAGCCGCCTCCTTCAAAATAATGCATTTTTATCTCATCCCCCAAATGTCCTATCAACATCACCTTGTTCAATGTTCCACTCATAACTTTTAGGTAAAGTGCAAAAGTACTAAATTTTAAATGTTTTAATGAACTCTGCCATCAAAACTGGCATGGCATAAGCTTCTAGATCAGCAAACGGAATGGCTTTGTCAAGTGGTCCATGTATCTTTAAGATCCAAAACCTGGTGTGCAAATGCTGGTGCGTCAACTTATGGACGATAGGTTGCTGGTTATAAAGATACACTTTTGGCATGATGCCTAAATTTAGTGCCTCAGGTAGCCTTTCCAATAAGGCCTTCAAGGAAATTTGCCCTTCAGATTCCAACAAGGGAAATTCCCATAAATGCTGCCAGATGCCCCTGCCCCTTCGCTGTTGGATAACCGTATTGTAAGCCCCATCTTCACCAGGGGCCAAGGGCACCAAATAGTTGAAGTATCTTTTTTTAACACCCTGCTTCTTTAATTTTACCGGCAATTCCATTACTTTTTTTTGGGCTAAGGCCAGACAACCATTATTTAATGGGCATTCAGGACAATTTGGGCTTTTTGGCACACATTGTATGGCCCCAAATTCCATGATACCTTGATTATAATCCCTGATATTTTTGACATCCATCACCGCTTTGGCCAATTGTTTAAAATGGCTGTGGGACCTATTGTCATTGATCGGTCTTTCATCTCCAAAATAACGTGCCAATACCCGAAAAACATTTCCATCCAGAACTGGTTGGGCTTCTCCGAAACAAATCGAGGCGATGGCGCTCGCAGTGTAATCGCCGATTCCTTTGAGTTTTAAAAGTTCCGCATGCGAACCAGGAAATTGACCATTAAAATCATTTGAGATTTTCCTGGCAGTCGCATGCAGGTTTCTCGCACGGGAATAATACCCCAGGCCCTGCCATAACTTTAACACTTCTGATTCTGGAGCCCTCGCCAAATCATGGACCGTCGGAAAAGTTTCTAAAAATTTTATATAGTAAGGTGTGCCCTGCGCTACCCTTGTTTGCTGGAGCATAATTTCTGAAAGCCAAATCTTATAGGGGTCTTTGGTACCACGCCAAGGCAAGTTTCTCTTGTGTTTGGCATACCATTGAAGGATTATTTGGGAAAACAGCATCAATTCGATTCGTAAAGTGCGAAAGTAGTAGATTACTGACTTAAAATTAATGCTTTACAATAAAAGATTCAATTTAATTTATATATTTGCAACCCCTAAAACAAACTATATCAAAATCATATAATTAAAGATGACGAAAGCGGAAATTGTAGCAAAAATCTCAGATAAACTGGGCATGGAAAAAGGCGAGGTGCAAGCAACTGTTGAATCCTTTATGGAAGAAGTAAAATCTTCTTTGGAAGGTGGCGATAATGTATATTTAAGAGGCTTCGGTAGTTTTATAATCAAGACCCGGGCCGAGAAAACAGGTAGGAATATATCTAAAAACACTACCATTAAAATTGCCGCCCACAACATTCCTGCATTTAAGCCCGCCAAGGTTTTTGTGGAGGGCGTAAAGAGCAACGTTCAAGTAAAATAATCAATAATTTAAAGTAGAATTTCATGCCGAGTGGTAAAAAACGCAAAAGACATAAGGTAGCTACCCACAAGCGAAAAAAGCGACGGAGAGCTAACCGACACAAGAAAAAGTAGTTGTTCAGACTACTTTTTCAGTTTAATAAGTTCTTTGACATAGAGATTCAAAAAAGAAGAATTTCGGCGGGTCATTACGACCTGTTTTTATCATTGTTTAATCTAATTATCCATCACCGGCCAATGTTAGTCATTGCGAAATCGGTTAATGGATATTTATAAATACAATCAGGTGAATAGAGAATTAATCGTAAGATCTAGTTCAGATGCCGTAGACTTTGCTTTACTGAAAGATGGAAAGCTCACTGAATTGCACAAGGATGAGGATAACAACAATTTTTCCGTTGGTGATATTTTTTTGGCCAAAATACGGAAGCCTGTTACCGGTTTGAACGCCGCTTTTGTGAACGTTGGATATGAAAAAGATGCATTTTTGCACTATCATGATCTCGGCCCACAATTGTCCTCCATGCTAAAATTCATAAGAAATGTGAGCACTGGAAAATTAAGGGATTATTCCCTTAAAAACTTTCACTTTGAAAAGGATATTGACAAAAATGGTGTCATTACCGATGTCATCAAAGCCAACCAATCGCTCTTGGTTCAAGTTGTAAAAGAGCCCATTTCTACCAAAGGGCCCCGAATAAGTTCGGAGCTTTCATTTGCCGGTAGATATGTGGTCATGGTGCCTTTTTCGGACCGCGTTTCGGTCTCGCAAAAGATAGCCAGTAAAGAAGAAAAGGAAAGGCTGAAAAGATTGGTCATGAGCATTAAGCCCAAAGGTTTTGGGGTTATAATCAGGACCGTTGCAGAAGGCAAAAAAGTCGCGGAACTGGATAAAGATCTAGAAAACTTGCTGAACAAATGGACAGCAATGTGTAAAAAATTGTACAAAGCGCCTACCCCTTCGAAAGTGCTGGTAGAGGTCAACAGGGCCTCCAGCATATTGAGGGATGTCTTCAATGATTCCTTTACTGGTATCCATGTTGATGATGAAACGCTTTACGGACAAATTCAGGATTACGTGGAAGAGATCGCTCCGGGCAAAGAGTCTATGGTGAAATTATACACGTCTAACGTTCCCGTTTTTGAAAAGTTTGGGATCGACAGACAAATCAAAACTTCTTTCGGCCGTACCGCCTCCATGAGCAAAGGGGCATATTTAATTATAGAACATACCGAAGCGCTTCATGTCATTGACGTGAATAGTGGTAACCGTTCGAACAAGGCCAACAACCAAGAAGACACCGCATTAGAGGTGAACCTGCTCGCTGCTTCCGAAATCGCAAGACAATTGCGCCTGAGGGACATGGGGGGTATAATCGTGATCGATTTTATCGACATGGTGAAGCCCAACCATAGAAAAAAGTTGTTCGACCATCTCAGGGACGAGATGAAAGACGATCGGGCCAAACATAAGATATTGCCACCAAGCAAGTTTGGACTCATTCAGATTACGCGACAGCGGGTAAGACCCGAAATGAATATTAAAACGACCGAGGAAGACCCGAACAAACCAAGTGGGGAAGTCGAGGCCCCAATTGGGCTTCTTGACAAAATTAACTTCGATCTTGAAAAGTTATTGAAAGGCCCTGCGAAGGATAACAGTGTGACACTCAACATACATCCTTTCATCGCAGCTTACTTGACCAAGGGAATTCCATCCACACGCTTCAAGTGGTACTTGCAGTACAAAAAGTGGGTAAAAATTCAACCCAGGGATGCTTACACGTATCTCGAGTATCGTTTTAAGAACAAAGAGGGTAAGACCATTTATTAGTGAATAACTAGTGGCCTGAATTCATAGCACTGGCTAGGAATTACCTAGGTAATAATTATTATTGAATGATTTATTGAAGCGACCTTCGGCAACGGGGGTCGCTTTTTTTTTGATTATTTTTATAGCATGGATTTGCAAAAAAGCTACACTATTTCAGAAGCTACCAAAAAACTGGAAAGCTATTGTGCCTATCAGGAGCGCTGTCACAAAGAAGTCATTTCGAAATTAAAGACAATGAGGATGATCCCAGCGGCCATCGATCAGATTGTAGCTGGCTTGATCAAAGAAAACTATTTGAACGAAGAACGCTTTGCAAGAAGTTTTGCAAGGGGCAAGTTCAATATTAAAAAATGGGGCAAAAACCGCATCGTGAACGAATTGAAACGTCGTGATATTTCCAAGTACAACATCAGTTCGGCATTAGAGGAAATAAAAGGTGATGCCTATGGCACAGCGCTGGATGTGCTGGCCAAAAAACGAGCGTTGGCCCTAAGGGATACCAATCTGCAAAAACGCAAAAAAAAACTGGCCGATTATCTTCTGTACCGTGGTTGGGAACCCCAGTTGGTGTATGAGAAGGTGAACGAACTTTTGGGCAATGGCCAACGGTGAACCTTATGGTGGCAGAAACAACCTAAAGGTGGGGCAAGTATCTTGTTCGGCCTAAAGAAAATTCAACGAAAGGCCAACATTGATGACCAACTGGTTGTGTAAATCTTCGGCGATCGACCGGTCCTTGCTTTTGTACCGGGCAATTGGATGCCCAATCTGGGCATAGGCCCCTATACCATCAGAAAAGAAATACCGGGCGCCAAAATGCATCCCAAAATTCTTTAAGCTCAACGCTAAACCCGGGAAAACATCAAAATTGTCCCCAAAACCCATGGCTCTTCCCAAATGGAAATTCACCCTTGCCTTAGCATCGAACCTGTCTACAAATCCTGCGTTCAAAAGTTCTTCCACCCCCAACAAATAACTTGAAGTCGCCCCTATGGAAATGTTTTCCCCCAAACCTACATCATAACTTACGTTGATACCAGTCCCATTGTCCTGAAGTTCGGCACCCACCTGAAATTTCTGGTCCCCGCTGCCTTCAAAGGCCTGTGCGTTTATGAACGATATCGATAACAATGCGATCGAAAAGAGGATGGTAGTTCTCATGGGCGGTTGTAAAGGTTGGATATCCTAAGATACCAATTAAATCGATTCATTGCAACAATCTGTGCGTGCGCCTTATGGCCTCGTTGTTTTTATGATCGATCCATTGCTGGCCCTTTAATTTTCGCATGATGATATCATAATGTCGCATTACAAAAATATTATATAGGCCTTCCGCGAAGTTCAAAGGGTTTTTGGGCCAAGATCGCAGGCTCATGGAAAAGCCCGGAGTATGATACTTCATATAATGCCAATAACCTTCAGGCATAAAGAGCATCTCACCATGCCCGAGCATCGTCCTATAACCGGTTGCCTTTTTAAGCAATGGCCAGCGTTCCAGGTTGGGGTTCGAGAAATCGATGCTTTCATGGGTAATCAGGGAATGTGGCACTTTATACAGGTATTTTGTCTCCGATTGGGAAAACAGTATACACTCCTTTTCGCCTTCAAAATGTATGTGAAAAATATTGGACATATCTATGTCGTAATGCATGAAGGTATAAGAATCCATTCCCCCAAAAAAGAGCATGGGTAGATTTTTCTTAAGTGTTAAACCAAAATCGGGAAAATCAAAATCCTCCTGCAATGCAGGAACCTCTTTTAAAATATTCCAAAGAAATATCCGGTATTTGGTAGGTTCCGATTTTAAAAGATTAATGTAATCTTTCATTTTCATCTCGGCATGTGGCTGGTTAAAACCATCCTTGTGATTAACGGGCCTATTGTCGTAAAGTGGCACCTTTATGTCCCCTGCCACCTTGCCTATATAATCTAGGTTCCATTTCGAATAGGCGGGCCAATGCTTGATCCCCTGCTCGATAACCACAGGTTTCTGTAGTTTAAAATAGTGCGCTATAAAATCGTCCTTGGTAATGGTACTTACCCTGGGTATTTCATGTAATTCCAATGGTATTCGGGTTATTTGTGAACCTCAAATTTAACCAACCTTATGGAATTTTTTTCTTAAAATAAAGAAAATGATACCCTATTCGCCCGCCTTTGACTTTGCGGCTTCGTTGCGCTCAATGGTATGGCCCGGCCGCGTCCATTTCGGTTTTTCGCCCAACGGAAGTAATTGGGAATCTTCCGCCTCGATGGTCTTGGGTTGCGCTGCTTTGATAAAGGGTTTTTGTGGGTTGAGCCCCAATACTTTGAACATGGCCATGTCCTCGCCCACATCCGGGTTCGGGGTGGTCAATAATTTGTCCCCGGCGAATATTGAATTTGCACCCGCGAAGAAACACATCGCCTGGCCCTCCCTGCTCATTTCTGTCCGGCCAGCGGACAAACGTACCTGAGTGCCTGGCATTACGATCCTGGTCGTGGCCACCATGCGTATCATCTCCCAAATCGAAATGGGCTCCATTTCCGCCATGGGCGTCCCTTTGACCGCAACCAAGGCATTTATGGGAACCGACTCGGGCTGCGGGTCGAGCGCTGCCAACGCCACCAGCATGCCGGCCCTATCTTCCAGCTGTTCCCCCATCCCGATAATTCCCCCACTACATACGGTCACATTACTTTTGCGCACATTGTCAATGGTATCCAACCTGTCCTTAAAAGCCCTAGTGGAGATAACATCCTTATAATAATCCTCTGAGGTATCCAGGTTATGGTTGTAGGCATAAAGTCCGGCTTCTGCCAATCGTTTGGCCTGATTCTCCGTGATCATGCCCAAGGTACAGCAGACCTCCATATCCAATTTATTGATGGTCCGTACCATTTCGAGAACCTGATCAAATTCAGGGCCGTCCTTTACATTACGCCAGGCAGCGCCCATGCACACCCTTGAGCTACCGGAAGCCTTGGCACGCAACGCTTGTGCCTTTACATGGGATACGCTCATCAGATCGTTTCCCGCTAGTTCGGTGTGGTATCTGGCCGCTTGCGGACAATAGCCACAATCCTCCGGGCAACCACCGGTTTTTATCGATAACAATGTGGAGACTTGCACGGTATTCGGGTCGTGGTATTGCCTATGCACAGAGGCTGCATCGTAGAGCAGTTCCATCATCGGTCGATTGTGGATGGCCAATATTTCTTCCCTGGTCCAATTATGCCTGATCATTCCTTTGTGTTTTGATGTTATGGGCTTCCCCTCTTTCGCCGAGGCTATAGAGGGTCGGGCTTTCCATTGTATCTCCCCGCCAAAGCGGTGAGGATGCCATTGCAATCCCTAAGCCAGTGTTCCGGACTGGCCAAAAATAGCTTATTTGAAATTCAAAACCCAAAAAACTAAAACCCAATATGCAACTCCCAAATTCCAAACCTGTCCAAAGACAATCAGATCCCCTAAGCCATTACATAGCGTTTCTCTGGGAAAGACACAGGCGACCACAGGGAAGCACAATATAGGTAATGGATTCTGAGTTAAATGTAAATGCTATTCTCTTTTGTCTATTATCTAATTTCCAATCAGTATCTGAACGTCCGTTCTAAAACTATCCCAAGATTTTGGAATTTGGTGCTTGGGATTTGTTGTTTGATCCCGATGTCTATCGGGATGGGATTTTGAGTAGAATGCTCACAGCATTTCCGCCAAACCCAACGGCGTTGACCATTACTTTGTTGATTTTTGAAGGTATCGCATCGTACATAAGATAAGGGACCTTTATAAACTGTTGGTGCCGCATCATCAATATCGCCATTTCAACGCTCATCATCCCAGATGCCCCGAAAGTATGGCCCATTTTCCATTTATTGGTGGTGAGCGCGGGGACTTTTTCACCAAACACCTTTTCGATAGCCTTGAATTCAGACAAATCTCCCTGGATGGTCCCGGGCGCATGCATGACAATCACATCTACTTCCTCCGGGCTGCCATCTCCAAGAGCCATTTTCATAGAACGCTGAAAACACTTTGCATCGGTTGAAATGGAAATCATATGCTCCAATGGTTCGGTGGCATACCCTATGCCCTCCAAAATTGCCAGCGATTTATTGGACACCCCTTTTTCCAAACAGGCGACCGCCGCACCTTCCCCCAGAACCATTGAATTGTAATTTTTATGAAGGTCCAAAGCCCGGCATGGGTAACTGATATTGGTGTGCCTCAATGGCATTTTTGACGCAACTTGGTCTGGGCTATCGTTAACGGCTCCAACCTGATCTAACGCTGCATATATTTTAAGTGCTTTCATTTGGGCAACCGTAAACGGGGTCAATGGGGCTTCGCTTCCTCCGACCAAAAATTTATCCGCCATCCCACTCCTGATCCAAGCTACTCCGTTCAACATGCCATGCAGCGCGGTAGAACAGGTAATTGAATTCGAAATTTCTGGCCCATTGGTTTGCAAGTCATGGGCTACCCAAGAAGAGATATTGCCCAAAGTGGTGGTCGGCGAAGTGAGGGTCGATGCTTTCCCCCGTAGCAGAAATTCCTCATGGTATTTTTCAAACAGCGCTGTGGCACCGCGGGATGATCCCATATTCACCCCAAAATGCTCCCCCGATTTCCAGCCGGCCATGGCCAAAGCATTTCTGGATGCTAGTATCGCATAGCGTACCGTATCGTCTAGATTTTTATACTTGAAATCCGTGGCTTTCAATTGATCAACCTCCATCTTTACGGCAATCGGCAGCGCTGCAGCCCAAGCCAAAGTATCCCCAAATTTCATTTTATCAAAGACAGGGGCTTCATTTTGATATCCAAGCCAAGCATCTTTCAAACCGCTGCCCAACGGTGAAATAGAAGCAATCGCAGTAATTGAAATAGGCTCTTTCAAATTAATCTATATTGATTAAACGATATCCAACGCACTTTCGATACTGTCGTAGATCTTCTTGAGTTGGTCATCGGTTATTATATAAGGGGCCAAAATGTAAATCGTATTGCCCAAAGGTCTCAAAAATACCCCGTGGTCCATAAAATGATCGAATAATTGATCCCTTAAATTTCCATAACGCTCCATTTTTATCGCCAGGTCCAAGGCATAAATAATCCCGCACTGCCTGGTACTGGCCACCTTGGGATGTTGCTTGATATGGACGTCGAACCGTTGATGTGATCTAATTATATGCTGAATTTTGTCCTGAATTTCCGAAGACAACAGCAATTCCAAACCTGCCAAGGCGGCCGAACAGGCCAAGGGATTGGCGGTATAGGTATGGCCGTGGAAAAGTCCCTTCGAAATTTCATCGCTATAGAAGGCATCATAGACTTGTTGGGAACAACTTGTGATCGCCATGGGCAACAATCCCGCAGTAAGCGCCTTGGACAAGCAGATTATATCCGGTTTAACGGCAATCTGATCAGAGGCAAAATTGGTGCCCGTCTTGCCAAACCCTGTCATCACCTCATCGGCAATGGTAATTACGCCCCTGGCCTGCAACAATTTGAGAATTCTCGACAGTAGTTCCGGCCCATGCATCTGCATGGCTGCGGCACCCTGTACCAAGGGCTCATAAATGAACCCAGCAATATTCTTGTCATTCAATCTGGATTCCAAGTGGGCAATGAGCCCTTCTATATTCTCTTCGGTCGGAACAGGGATGCGCTCTACCTTGATAAAAAAATCCTCAAAGGGCCCGTTATAGACGGAAAGGCCGGAAACCGACATCGCCCCAAAGGTATCGCCATGAAATCCTGCTTCCAGCGCCAACATCACTTTCCGAGTTTCCCCTCTGTTGTAATGATATTGCAAGGCCATCTTGATACCAATTTCAGTGGCGGTGGAACCATTGTCCGAAAAGAAAAGTTTTTGTTGGTTATCGGGTAGTATTTTGATCAATGCTTCCGAAAGCGCTACCGCAGGCTCATGGGTAAACCCACTGAAAACCACTTGATCTAGCTGCTGCATTTGTTGATGGACCTTATTGAGGACAAATTCATTGCAATGCCCGTACATAGCCGTATACCAGGAAGCGATGCCATCTATGTATTCCTTGCCGTTTTCATCGAACAACAATGCCCCTTTGGCCCGTACAATGCCTAACATTTTTGGATGCAGTTTGTGTTGCGTCAATGGATGCCAAATATATTGTTGGTCCCTTTCCGAAAGATTTTTCAAAGCTGTTCTGTTTATGGAGTACGCTATTTCTCTATCTTGCAAAGATGGGAAATTAATCAGGTTCGATGGTCAAATTGCGAATGTATGCGATGTTCCCATTTTACACTGCTACACACCTTGTCGGATTGCAAATCAGCGTGTGGAATAAAATAGTAATTATGCAATGGTAGTACACCAATGATGCTCAAAAGGCTTGTAAACGTTTTAACCCCTGATTTCCCGACCCTCACCAACCGGAGGGTATTCATATGGCTCGCTGTTGTGTCCACCCTGATCAGATTGCCCTTTTTCTTTCGTGATTATATTGATCGCGATGAGAGTACTTTTATTTTGATGGGACAATCTTGGGTGGATGGCCATTTGCCCTATACAGAGTTGTGGGACCTAAAACCGCCCCTTACCTTTTTGTTTTTTGCAGGTATAATTTATGTTTTTGGCAAGAGTTTTTTGGCCATTAGATTTCTAGGGGCATTGTTGGTCGCCACCTCAGCCTATTTTACCTACAAGATTACAGAGACGACGGCTTCTAAGAAAATAGGCTTTTGGGCCGCTCTTGGGGCCGTGGCCCTTCAAAGTATGTTCGGGAGCATTCAAGGCGTCATGTCGGAGCATCTTTGCATGGCCTTTTTAATGCCGGCACTCTATATACTGATCAAATCAAAGAAGGCCACTGGCCATTTGATTGCTGGACTGCTTATGGGGATGGCCGTAATGACAAAACTGAACATCGCCTACGCAGTACTGTTCGTTGGTTTATACCAAGGATACACCTATTATTTGCGACGACAATACGCAAAAGGAATGATAAACCTTTCCCTTTATGGCTTGGGAATTCTCTTCATATTTTTGTTGACCCTATTCCCCTATTTTTGGGTGGGTAAAACTGAAATATGGTGGAAATCGGTGGTTCTTGCATCTCTGGAATATGCCGGGGCCCGACGTAGTCCCATATTCAATATCGCCCCATCTTTTTTGATATTGGCAGCTTTTTTCTTTTTTACTTGGAAAAAAAAGTATCTCGATTATAAGGAGGTAAAAATACAGATGATAAGCGTTGCCATTATTGGCGTCTTGATATCTTTTGCCAAAGCGGGAAGGATCAATAGCCATTATCTGATCCAGTTGTATCCTCTGCTAATCATTCTGGTAGCGATTGCCTTAAGTAAATTGGCACGCTTTCAAAAATGGGACTATAGGCCCTATGTATTCATTTTGGTAATGATGCTACCCATTGAAAGTTATTTGGAATATTTCCGTATCGCTAAAAACAAAATCGAGCGCGGCACGTATTACAACGGAGAGGGTATCACGGTTCCAGAGTACATCAAAAAAAATCGCCCTTTGGAAAAAAATGTGCTTTTTCTTGAATACCATATTGGATATTGGCCGTTAGGGGCCAAACCCCCTACCAAGGCGGCAACACATCCTAGCAATATCTGCAGGAATGAACTCTTCCCTTTTTTTGACAACCCGAGAAAAACAGGGGTCGAAGAACTTAGCTATATTATGGAGGTGGTACGACCAAAAATTGTGGTCACCCGAAAAAATAGGTTGATTTTTGATGAAAAATTGGAAATGGAAAACGCTTATATCGACAAGTACCTCAAGACACACTATAAACCAATGGCTACCGTGGATCAAGCTGGGCTTTATGAACGGCTAGAGTGATTCCAGTATGTTCTTAAAGTTATCGGCGTACTTTTTGATGACCGGCTTATCAAAGCTACTTTCTTCCGCTATCCTACCTATTAAGGGGACCTTTGTTTTGTGCAGAATGATATTCTCAGTTTGTGGATTTGGGTCCCCGCTAAAAAGTACCGAAACATCGTATCCCCTCATTTTCAGCCAATTTATCGTCAATAGGGAATGGTTGATGCTGCCAAGATAATGCCTCGAGACCACTACCACTTTATAATTTGGCATGATAATATCCAAAATAGTGTCTGTTGAATTGAGGGGTACCAATAAGCCCCCAGCACCTTCGATGACCAGATGATTTTTGGTATAGGGCTCATGTATTTTGTTGGCATCCAACACAACCCCATCTAATGCTGCAGCAGCATGGGGGCTCATGGCGCTCGTGAGTTCAAAACTACTTCTGTGGATCTTTGTTCTCGTATTTGAGACCCACGCGGCTACCTTGTGGCTATCAGTGTTGTCTAGGTCACCGGCCTGGATAGGTTTCCAATAATCCGCCTCCAATGCTTCGCAAAAAATGGCCGAGGCTATGGTTTTACCTACCCCGGTGGAGATTCCTGTCACAAAAATTCGTTGCATACTATTCAGGTTTGGTGATCATACCACAATTTAAGCATTTGTATTTTCTTTTTTCAAAAAATGGAAAGAGTTTATGGAAAATGCCCTTTCGCTCATAATAAGCATCAGATTTTTTGGCCTTACAATTTGGGCAAACGATAGGGTTACCTTGATCATCCACCGCGTAGGCCCTTATTTCATTATAAATTTTAATGGCCTTTTCCTTTTCACTAGAATAAACCTGCAATTTTACGCCACCAATGGCGGCGCTGATCAGGGGGTCAGAATTCAATGTATTCTCGTCGCGAAGAAACACGGTTATCCCTTCAGATTCTAGTTTTCCCTTTATGATTTGAACATCGGCCACAAACTCAAAAGAAGCTATGGTATAAAAAGTTTCTCTCATTTTGGCGCCAATATTTTGTAAAGTTTTTGGATGACATTAGAAATCTGTGCTTCGGTATTGAAGGCATGCAGGCAAAAACGCAACCTTTCCTTTCCTATGGGGATGGTGGGTGATAAAATCGGCCTTACATCAAAACCTGCCTGTTGGAGTTGCAAGGCAATTTTCTTTACTGCTTCATTGCCTGGTGCGATACAACTCTGAATGGCCGAATTACTGGGTATGAAGATTGACTTTTCTGTAGGCGCTCCTAAATCGTTGAGGCCAAAGTTGTCCGAATACCCTTTGAAAAAAGCAACATTGCGTTTTAATCGCGTTCTTAAAAGTAACGCTTCTGATGTGCCTCCATGCGTATAGGCGGCTAGGACCGTTGCGGCGGCATGCGGGGAAAGTCCAGTGGTATAGATAAATGGCCGTGCAAAATTGATGAGATATTCGATCAGCGTTTTGGGACCCAAAATGGCGGCCCCCTGGCAGCCCATCGCTTTACCGAATGTAACGATCCTGGCAAAGATTTGCGATTCCAATCCAAGATGTTGCGCCAAGCCCTCTCCCTTGGTGCCAAAAACACCCAAGGCATGGGCTTCATCTACTACTAAATGATGTCCATTTAAATTACAGAATGCCGACATCTGTTTCAGATCCGGTGAATCACCATCCATTGAAAAAACTGATTCGGTAACCACATAAAATTCTGCATTGATATGACTTCGACCGCGCTCGGCTTTACATTTTTGGATCAAATCCTCGAGGTCATTGTGTTTGTACTTGTAAGCAAAGGCATTGCCCAACTTTATGCCGTCTCGGATACTGGCATGGATGAATTCGTCGTAAAAGACAATGTCGCCGCGCTGCGGAACGGAACCGAAAAAACCAAGATTGGCATCGTACCCCGAATTGAAGACCAAAGCCGATTCAGCCTCGTGGAAATCGGATAGCATGTTTTCAAGTGTTTCAAATAGTACATGGTTGCCCGTTAACAAGCGAGATCCAGTGGCGCCGTTTGTAACCAAATTATGCTCCTTAAGTATTTCGGTGGAACGGAGAAAAATATCTTTATTCTTTGCAAATCCAAGATAATCGTTGGAGGAAAAATCCACTAAATTGCCAGAGGTTTGCAACTTGCGAAAGGCATTGTCCGCACTCCTCATGGACAGTTTTTCGGCGAGTTTATTTGGGAGTTTGGGCATATCCCAAATTTACTATCTTTATTCAAACATATGATCATGGTCGTTTACAAAAGGGCTGCCAATAGGCTGGAATTGGAACAAATACTCGACCTACAACAAAGGAATTCGATTCCTGTACTCTCGGAGGATGAAAAACAAAAAGAGGGATTTGTTACGGTTGCGCATACTTATGAACTTTTATATCGAATGAACGAGGTATGCCCGCATGTCATTGCAAAAGATGGCAACAAAGTTGTGGGCTATACGCTTTGCATGCACCCAGCGTTTGGCGATGAGATAGAAGTTTTAAAACCCATGTTTGCTGAAATTGGATCGGTACTGCCCATAAGTGAAAAATATATTGCCATGGGTCAGGTTTGTGTTGATAAGAACTATAGGGGACAAGGTGTTTTTCGAAAATTATATGAGGCCATGAAAGCGGCCATCCAACCGGAATTTCAAAGTATAATCACAGAAGTCGATGCTAAAAATACGCGCTCTTTACAAGCGCATTATGCGGTGGGCTTTAAAGATTTAAAAATCTATTCCTCTGGCGGCCATGATTGGCATTTGATCATCCTACGATAAAAAAACCATCCGAGGGAGCGGATGGTTCATTTATATTATAGGCTTGGCCCAATGCTAATTTTGTTAGTCCGCCAACACGATTACCCTGTTATCTTTCATTTCAACCGTTCCACTTACAATTGGTAAAATAGTCTTCCCAGCAGCATCTTTTGAAAACTTATCCTGGTAGGCTTGGTGGATCACAACGTCTCCTTCGACCTTTACATTACCCGCTTGGAGCAAGGATACGATCGGTGCGTGGTTTTGCAACATTTGAAATTCTCCATTGATACCTGGAACGGTAACCGATATAACTTCCCCAGCAAATAAGGTTGCTTCCGGGGATACGATTTCTAAGTACATATTTTTAGTGGTTGTGAAATTCGTTTTAAGCAGAAAGCATTGGGTGCAACCACTAAAAACAAATTCCAAATTCTAAATTCCAAATTCCAATGGTTATAGACTCCTTTGGGATTTGGGATTTTCTTTATCGGTATTTACCGAGCTCCGCTCGGTTATGCTTCCGCCAACATTTTCTCCCCTGCCTCAATGGCCTCTTCTATCGTTCCCTTTAAGTTGAAGGCCGCTTCTGGAAGTCTGTCCAACGTTCCATCCATGATCATGTTAAACCCTTTAATGGTTTCCCTGATATCAACCAATACCCCCGGGATACCTGTAAATTGCTCCGCAACATGAAAAGGCTGAGATAAAAAGCGCTGAACACGCCTTGCTCTACCTACGGCCAGTTTATCTTCTTCAGAGAGTTCTTCCATGCCCAAGATGGCAATGATATCCTGTAATTCTTTATAGCGTTGCAACAACTCTTTGACCCGTTGCGCGCAATCGTAATGTTCTTTGCCCAAAATGGCTTCGGTCAAAATCCTTGATGTAGAATCCAAAGGATCCACAGCAGGATAAATACCAAGTTCAGCAATCTTACGTGATAATACAGTGGTAGCATCCAAGTGGGCAAACGTAGTTGCGGGTGCTGGATCCGTCAAATCATCAGCAGGCACATAAACCGCTTGTACAGAGGTAATGGAGCCTCGTTTGGTAGAGGTAATCCTTTCCTGCATGGCGCCCATCTCGGTCGCCAAGGTAGGCTGATAGCCAACAGCAGATGGCATACGGCCCAAAAGCGCCGATACTTCGGAACCTGCTTGCGTAAATCGGAAAATATTGTCCACGAAGAAAAGTACGTCCTTGCCCTGGCCTTCGCCCGCGCCATCGCGGAAATACTCGGCAATGGTCAAACCAGATAGCGCCACCCGGGCACGTGCTCCTGGGGGTTCGTTCATTTGACCGAAAACAAAGGTCGCCTTCGATTCTTTCATCGCTTTTTTATCTACTTTGGAAAGATCCCATCCCCCTGCTTCCATGGAATGCATAAAATCCTTCCCGTATTTTATAATACCGGATTCCAACATTTCGCGCAGCAAGTCGTTCCCCTCTCGGGTACGCTCCCCAACCCCGGCGAAAACTGAAAGGCCACCGTGTCCTTTGGCAATGTTGTTGATCAATTCTTGGATCAAAACCGTTTTTCCAACCCCTGCACCACCGAACAAACCAATTTTACCACCTTTTGCATAAGGCTCAATTAGATCGATCACTTTGATCCCAGTGAACAATACTTCGGTCGAGGTGGTAAGATCTTCAAATTTTGGGGCTTCACGGTGAATGGGCAAACCATCTTTACCTGCTTTGGGCAAATCTCCTAATCCATCGATAGCATCTCCAATTACGTTGAAGAGACGGCCATAAATTGCATCCCCTATAGGCATCTGTATGGCAGCGCCGGTCGCAAGTACGTCGGTACCCCTACTCAAGCCATCGGTAGAGTCCATTGAAATGGTCCTAACGGTATTTTCACCAACATGCGACTGTACTTCCAATACCAGCTTGGAACCATCTTTATTGGTAATTTCCAACGAATCGTAGATCCTTGGAAGTTCTGAACCGGATTTGAACTCAACATCGACCACAGGGCCAATAATCTGGGATACCTTACCTGTAACTTTAGACATTACTTTGCAGTTTATTTATTTGCCTTTGCAACAAACGATAACGCCGTTTGCACAAGCATTTGTTTTTCAGGCTGCAAATATAGGATTTTACATTTTAAATGAAAATGCTTTCAGGGCTTTTTTCGAAACAAAAAGGGCAACTAAAATAGTCGCCCCCAATTAAGATAAAGGTTGTAATTTTTATGGACTAATGGTCCAGGATACGTAATAGATCGCTCCAATTAGCCCGGTACCCACAGCGCTAAAATACTCCTCGTTCAGAATGTTCGATCCGCCAATTTTAAAAACCGATTTAATGTCCGGTACGCCATAATTGACCTGTGCGTCCAAGACACTGAATGCCGGAATTGGTCCATCTGCAAAAGTATTCTGCCATAAATAGGAATCGCTCCATCTATAATTCAAGTTAAATCCAAAGTTCTTGAACAGTTCAGTATTTCCAAAAGAGGCCTTGACCTTGTGTTTAGGGGTATTAAAACTAGTCCTAAAATCCGGAAATGCCGCTTGGTTAAAATCAAATTCAGAATAGGTGTAGTTCACCCCAAAATCGAAGTTGCCCAATACTTTGGCATCTATTCCCGCGGTAACTCCATAGGAACTGATGGGCACATCTGAATTGGTATAGGTCTGGTATGCCTTAAAATCGCCATTCTGAAGCGCTAACAACGACAAACCATTGTCGCCAGCTGTACCATAATAAGGAACAAGTACCGACACATTGGAAATAAAGTTTTTATAATCGTTATAATATCCGCTCACATCTATGGCTATTTTACCAAGCTGTGCCCGGTAACCCGCTTCAAATGCAGTGATCTCCTCTGCCTTTACCAAAGGGGTGTTCACGGCAGTTGGCGCCCCGCTCAATACTGAATTTGCAGAAAAAGCATTCTCATAGGCCGCACGACCGACAACTGTTACCGTGGGCTGACCTGTGAACGCCTGGCCGCTTTGGCTGACGTTGAAAGTACGCACATCCCTATCTAAATTGCTGGGTGCAGATCCCACCAAAATGGCCCTCCCGGCATCCAAGCCAATAAAAAGGTCTTGTGTGGTAGGGTTTCTAAATCCCTGTTGCACGGATACCCTGAAATTATGGTTCCTTCGCTCTCCCATGGTATATACCAAAGAGGCCCTAGGGGAGAAGAAGCCTTCAAAAAACTCGTTTTTGTCAAATCGTCCAGAGAAGGTATACTTAAGCCTTTCGTCGAGCACCTTGCCCTGCAATTGGGCATAAGCACCATATTCAACATATGAAATGGGTCCGTCTACATCGGTAAAAATGGTTCCGTTGGAATTAAGAATGTATTCCCTAAACGATCCTCCTACCTGAAAGTCGAATTTGTCGCCCAGTAAATGGCTAAAATTATAGTTGGCATCTACATGACGTAATTTGGTGTTATCGATGAACTTGGCTCCTGTAGATAGATTACCATCTGCGGTTACACTGTTGAGGGTAGCTTCGAACTCCGGGGTTCCAGGCAGTAATCTACCGCTATCGGCCGCAGCCCTAGCTGCAGCATGGGCGGTCGCATCATCGGCCAGTACGCCTGTCCCCACCCCTAATTTGGCACCTATATAGGTACGGGCATAGTCGCCAAACCAAGAAGGTTCACTGGGATCATTTGGATTGGGCGCATCCCTTTTCCATCGTCTATTGACATTGATGGCGGCAAATCGTGTATCGTATGAATTACCTGAATTTTCAATAGTGGTATAACCCCGTAGAAAGAAATTCTTGTTCCTGATCTCGACCTTGTGCTGTTGCATGATAAAATCTTTGATCGAGTAGCGGTTGGCCCCTTGATAAATGGTATTACCCCGACCGATACGGCCATTGTAAACGATTTCAAGATCGTCCCCAAAGGGTCGATAATGGACAGATCCATCAAACTTGACGCTTTCAGCTCTGTAATCGAGCAAATCCCTTTCCTCATAACCGGTGCGGCTTACCAAGGCGGAACCAACGGTCCCAGAAGGCAATCCCCCAGCGGCATCAAAATTAAGTACGGTGCTAACCTCATCCCCATAAACGTTCAACCCATCATAAGCTGGGTCGGTACGCGTCCGTCCTGGATTAAGCAGGTCAACATTGTTCACTGCGTGCCAATCCTCGCCCTGCAAATAGGAAAAATTGGCCTTGACCGCAAATTTATCGCTGAAGGCATGGGCGGCACGGATCCCAAAATCGTA
>JBBKWR010000207.1:0-17258 GCA_037969055.1 Flavobacteriaceae bacterium
AAAAACAGTGTCCAAAAAAACTGTATCCTTCGAGAATTTTAAGTTTCCGCTACTGGGCACATATTCAAAATCTTTCCTGCAGGACCCCCATAAAGCGACCATCAACAGAAGGAAAAGCACATATAATAAGCGCGATAGGCCAGTCATTAAACTTGTTTAATTAAACGGTTAAAATTGTTGGAGCACTTACATCTCCGACGCAATAATTCAATTACAAGGACTTCTTCCCTCCATTTAGCTCGGCCCGATCAATCCCGTTTAAAGATTTCCATGATCTCCTCAGGTATCCGTATTGGTTTAAAAGTATCGATATTTAGCAGGCACCACTTGGTACTGGAACGTACCAAAAGCGATTTTGTTACACGGTCAACTATTTCTACCACCCTAACGGATATGGCGCCCTTGCTTTTTTCGATATAGGTGCTAATGGTCAGTGTATCGTTCAATTTGGCGGCATTTTTATAGGTAATATCATGGTGCATCACTACCCATGCTACCGATTGTTGAAGTTTGATGGAAGCCAACGATTGCCAATGGTCTTTGGCGATATCCTGTATCCATTGAACGTAGCGTACATTATTGACATGATCCAGATCATCCAGGTCATCTTCCACAACAATAATGGTCTTGGTAAAATCGGCCATCACTGTTTTTTAATAATGTTGACTTCGAACATTTTGTCCCAGTTCTTTCCGGTCACAAAAAACGTTTTTCTTTCGGGATGGTAGGCCACCCCGTTTAGAACATCGAGCGCGTCGTGTTGGGTCACCTTCGATTTTAGGCCCCCAAAATTGATAACCCCTTCAATCGCCCCATTTTTGGCATTGATGATCATCATACTCTCTTTTTGGTACACATTGGCATAGAGCTTTCCATCGACATATTCCAGTTCATTGGCCTTGTTAAAAACTGATTTGTCGGTCACCGTCTCAATATACCCTTCTTCCTTTAGACTACTCGGGTCCAGAAACCAAATTTTTTCAGTGCCGTCGCTCTTGAAGATTTTTGTTCCATCATTGGCAAGGCCCCATCCCTCTTTGCTCTCCCCGTAGTTGAAATTATCCAATTTTTTAAAATCCTTCCGATCATATATAAAGCCCATTTTGTTTTGCCAGGTCAATTGATAAATTTTTTCATTAAGGATGGTCAAGCCTTCCCCGAAATAGGTGTTTTCCAAGTCTATTTGTTGTAGCACCTTCCCAGTTTTATAGTCGACCTTCCGTAAATAGGAAGTGCCCTTATGACCCGTACTCTCGTAAAGCACTCCGTTGTGGAATTCCAATCCTTGGGTATAAGCTTTTATGTCATGTGGAAATTCATTGACTATCTCATACGTGTAAATCTCAGGAGTGGACGGGGCCAAGATCCGGATCCCTTTTGTGATTTCAACGGTAGTATCGTCATAGTATACCTTCGCGCTTAAGGTCCTGTTCCCAAGGTTATCGATGTCCAAAACAATTTGATCATTTTGAAAAGGCAGCTCGTGTCCGTCAATTTGATAGGTGACCTTATTAATTTCTAAGTTGTCTTTATTTCTAATAGAGACTTTAACCGCTTCGTGCTGATTAAATTCAGTACCGGCCAATTGTATCTCGAAAAGCTTCGTTTTTTTTCTGTCCATATCGCCACAGCCCACAATCAAAATGAAAAGCATATTGAGCGCAAAAAACTTGATAATATTCATGTTTCGATTTTTATAAATCACTTACTTTTAATTGAACTTCTTTTTTTTCTCGTATGATATCCATCTCTGTTGATTAACCCAATGAGATCGATTGGTAAAATGCCCCGCTAAAGATACTGATGCCTATCAGATATCTGAAAAACTTTCAATGTTAATTTTCCATTTAGCCGCTAAGTTTGTATATTTGCAGTTGGCAAGTCCTACACGACCAGCTCCTGTAGAATCCCCCAGGGCGGGAACGCAGCAAGGGTATATGGTCGTAGCGGTGCGATGTAGGTAGCTTGCCTTTTTTTGTACCCTATAGTCATCCAAACATAGTCCCACTATTACTTTTCTGTTCCCTAATTTTATTTGTTAATTTGCAATGATATGCAATACAAAGTGGTACTTATAACAGGGGGGTCTTCAGGCATTGGAAAATCAATTGGCATATATTTAAAGTCACAAGGTTACACCGTATATGGCACAACGCGCAACACTACAAATTATCCTGACTTTGATGATTTTCCACTTTTAGAGTTGGATGTACGAAAAGTGGCCACTATCGAAAGCACAATCGAAAGGTTGATTGCTCTTGAAGGACGGTTAGATGTTTTGATCAACAACGCTGGGGTTGGAATCACAGGACCTTTGGAAGAAACGCCCCATGCCGAAATCCTCAATGCTTTTGATACCAATTTTCACGGGCCGATACACATGATCAAAGCGGTGTTGCCCCAGATGCGCAAACAGGGAAATGGGCTAATCATCAATATCACTTCAATAGCCGGCTATATGGGACTTCCTTTCCGAGGAGTTTACTCTGCGACAAAAGGGGCACTGGAAATTACCACGGAAGCACTTCGCATGGAAACCAAACATTTTGGAATCCATATCACAAATTTGGCCCCGGGTGCCTTCGCTACGAATATCGCCGCAGCAAGGTTTCATTCCGAATTGGCAGAGCGATCACCTTACTTCCATCAATATGGCGCCACCTTAAAGTCCATCAACGAAAGTGTAGATGCAGGTAATGATCCTTTTGAAGTGGCCCAAATGGTTCTCAAGATCATGATTACAAAAAAGCCAAGAATACATTACAAAGTGGGCGCTCTTTCTCAAAAATTTTCAATTTTTTTAAAGAAAATACTGCCGGAGAATATTTATGAGAAAATCTTGTTGAAACATTTTAAGTTGTAGTTTTGTCGCAAACAAATAAATACTGGACTTTTTCTTTATATTCTTACTGGTTGCGTCCAAAAATATTTTTTATCCATTTATAAATCAAGTAACATGAAATTTTTTATAGACACCGCTAACCTAGATCAAATACGTGAAGCTCAAGCGCTTGGCGTTTTAGATGGCGTAACTACCAATCCTTCACTTATGGCGAAAGAAGGGATTACGGGGCGAAACAACATCTTAAAGCACTATGTCGATATTTGTAAGATTGTTGAAGGAGATGTTTCCGCGGAGGTTATTGCCACCGAATTCAGCGCTATGGTAAAAGAGGGTGAGGCATTGGCCGACCTGCATGAACAGATCGTTGTAAAGGTACCGATGATCAAGGATGGTGTTAAGGCCTTAAAATATTTTTCAGACAAAGGCATAAGAACCAATTGTACCTTGGTATTTTCTGCTGGGCAAGCACTTTTGGCGGCAAAGGCCGGGGCTAACTATGTTTCTCCATTCATTGGACGGTTGGATGATATTTCCACCGACGGTTTAAACCTTATCGCCGAAATCAGATTGATTTATGACAACTATGGCTTCGAAACGGAGATTTTGGCAGCGTCAATACGGCATACCATGCACATCATTGATTGTGCTAAATTAGGTGCAGATGTTATGACTGGACCCTTATCGGTCATCGAAGGTCTGTTAAAACACCCATTAACGGATATTGGTTTGGCAAATTTTCTGGCCGATTACAAAAAGGGAAACAAGGGTTAAGAAGTAAAATAGATAAGGGGCATCGGTTAATATCGGTGCCCCTTTTTTTGTTACAATTGATAAAAGTAACATATCATTTAATAACGCTCTTTAAGTTAGAAGGCGGCGTAAATGTCTGAAAATGCATCAACGATAAAGGTGTCATCGGTAATGACACACTTGTTGAGCTTATCGATAATTAAAGCGTTGGTCAGTTTTTCGAAATCATCGGCGCGATATTGAAGATCTTTTTCAAGCTTGGCATTCTCCAACATGCCCCTCCACGTAGATTCGTTTGTTCGAATATTGATGCCTACAAATTTATAGTCCGGTTTCAGTATTGAAAGCTTGGCGACCCTTTTGGTAATATTATCAAAATGTCTTTTTTCCACTCCTGACCAAAAGTAAAAAACCGTTTTTCCACCTTTCCCAATGTCCCGTATCGATATTGAGTCACCTTCTATGGTTGATACGTATACATTGGGCAATTGCTTACTGGGCTGGATACTTTCTATGCCCTTAAAGAGATTATCAATTTCTTGGATGTGCCTGTTATTACTGGAGAGTTTGTGGAATTCGTTAATAAATTTATTATTGTTTACACCAGAATCATGGGCCTTTAATAGGTAGTCGAATGCAATATAGCGGAACAAATTGTCTTTTAATTCTTTTTCCGTAACCAGGCTATCAACCATATGTAATTTGTGGATATTAAAATGAAGCTGGTTCTTCACCACATTATTGTGGATTGCACAATCCCTTGAACAGGCCATATAGGACAAGTTCTGAATATGGTTTACCATAAAGCTATAGTATGGCCTTAAATAGGTCAAATCTTTATTGTTGAAATCTATTTTCTTCCTATAATCATAAAAATCGGCGGGAAGGTCCTCCATTTCTCCCCCATGCGATACTTTTTTATGCCTGAAGGGATACGTTTCCTTGTAAGTATTATAGCTGTAATCGATACTGGCTTTGGCGATATTGAATTCTTGACTGGCTAGATGGCCCTCTTTTTTCAAATCCGCCAAAAGGTCAAGTTTTAATTGTTTGAGCGAGTCTATTTTATGGGCAAAAGCGATGGCTTCAAGTTCATAGTAACCATGGATCTGCGGTAATTCATCTTCATTATTGAGGAAGAGTTCCAAAAGAAAATTATTGATTTCCTCCCCTTTTCCCGAAAAGACCAATGATTCATCGAAATCAGCAGTGTTAAGCCTTATCATAAGACTATCGCCCTCTTTTAAATAGACGTACTGTAGTTCGGGCGAATGATTAAAATGATAAAGTCCTTGATTTAAGGAATCAAATCTAAAAGAAAATCTGTTGTGCTCATCCAAGCGTGCGGAGTCTATTATGGATTCCCCTTTAAAAAGAATGACATGCGTACTTGTAGGGTTCACAATCTCACCGGCGAAAATGACCTTTGATGAATTATTTTCTCCGATTCTGCAACTGGTCAATAAACAAAGAAACAGATAAAATAAAAGTTTATCCATATAAATATTTGAGCTATCCAATAAACAAAATTAAACAAGCGAAACCCCCATTGCTGTTAATTCAAAGTTAAATATTGAGGGGTTACGTTAATCTTTCGGATGAAAGGTTCACTTCGCAAGATTATTGGCTCAAGGAACTAATTTTATGTACTTTTGCACGAATTTAAAAAAGCGGAATTATGCTATCGGTTTCAAATTTATCGGTCCAATTTGGGAAAAGGATCCTTTTCGATGACGTTAACGTCTCATTTACCCAAGGAAATTGTTATGGGGTGATCGGTGCCAATGGTGCGGGGAAGTCTACTTTTCTAAAAATACTGGCCGGTCAGATCGACCCAACCTCCGGAAATGTTAACCTAGAACCAGGCAAAAGAATGTCGATCTTGGAACAGGACCACAATGCATATGATGATTCGACCGTGCTGGAAACGGTCGTTATCGGCAATAAGCCCTTATTTAACATCAAACAGGAAATAGATGCGCTTTATGCGGATTATTCGGATGAAAATGCGGATCGAATTGGAGAACTACAGGTACGGTTCGAGGAAATGAACGGATGGAATGCCGAAAGTAATGCCGCAGCCCTGTTATCCAATTTAGGGATTTCGGAGGAGTTCCACTTCACTAAAATGGCAGATATTGATTCCAAACTTAAGGTACGTGTTCTTTTGGCGCAAGCACTTTTTGGCAATCCCGATGTGTTGATCATGGATGAGCCAACAAATGATCTAGATTATGAGACGATCAGCTGGCTCGAGAATTTTTTGGCCGATTACGAGAACACGGTGATCGTGGTATCGCATGACCGTCACTTTTTGGATACGGTCTGTACCCATGTCGCAGATATCGACTTTGGTAAAATTAACCTGTATAGCGGCAACTATACCTTCTGGTATGAGAGTAGCCAATTAGCGGCACGTCAAAGGGCCCAGCAGAATAGAAAAGCTGAAGAAAAGGCAAAAGAGCTTCAAGAATTTATAATGCGGTTTAGCGCAAACGTTGCCAAGAGTAAGCAGGCTACCAGTAGGAAAAAAATGCTCGCCAAATTAAATATTGAGGACATTAAGCCCTCCAGCCGTAGGTATCCTGCCATTATTTTTGATAGGGAAAGGGAAGCGGGTGACCAGATATTGAATGTAGATGGACTTTCGGCCGTTACGGAAGATGGGGAATTATTGTTCCAGAATGTAAATATCAATCTGGCCAAAGGGGATAAGGTGGCGATAATTTCCAAAGATTCCAGGGCTGCCAGTGCCTTTTATGAAGTTCTTAATGGTAATAGAGAAGCTAGCGAAGGCACTTTTCAATGGGGCATTACGACCAATCAATCGTATTTGCCTGCCGACAATTCAGGTTTTTTCAAGAAAAATATCAGTTTGGTCGATTGGCTGAGACAATGGGCCAAGACAGAGGAAGAAAGAGAAGAGGTGTACCTACGGGGTTTTCTTGGAAAAATGCTCTTTAGTGGGGAAGAGGCCCTCAAAAAATGTACAGTGCTTTCGGGAGGGGAAAAAGTAAGGTGCATGCTTAGTCGGATGATGATGCTCCGTGCCAATGTGCTTATGTTGGATGAGCCCACCAATCATCTGGATTTGGAAAGTATTACGGCTTTTAACAATTCCCTCAAAAATTTTAAGGGTACCATACTTTTTACTACACATGATCATGAATTTGCCCAAACCGTTGCCGATCGTATCATAGAATTGACCCCTAAAGGCAACATTGACAGACATTTGACGTTTGATGAGTATATGTCTGATAAGAGTATAAGGGAGCTGCGGGAGAAGATGTACGCTGTTCCTGCGTAATCTTAGGGAGACCCAAATTTTTACATCATGAAAACCTACAATCTTTTTTACCTGCTATTGGTATGCCTTATTGTGAGTTCTTGTAGTAAATCCGATGGGGGTTCGGGTGACGAAGGAAATAATACAGGGGCAGATGCCGACTACAATATACTGCTGAATTCCGGCAGTACACTTACAAGTTTACTTCTAAATGCCGATTCGGAATTGGTGACCATAAATCCCCATGCCAGCCCATTTGAGAATACGGAAATACCAGATCTGACCTATAAAGATGGCGATGTAATTTCTATGTTCCATAGTACTGGGGACTGCAGTGCCTTCATCCTCAAATATGATTTTAGTGACGATACATCGCAAGAACTTGAGCTGTTTTCGGATCTCGGGACCTGTGAGCTTACGGCATACGCTGTTGCTCATTCGTCAAGTAAGATTTATATTGCCTATGGCTTAATGCTAACCTCAACAGTTACCAACTATTTTGTCAGGGTCATCGATCTGGATGCTTTTGAATCGAGCTTCGTTGATGTTCAGCTTGCTAAGAAGCCCATAGATTTGGTATATACGAATAACCGATTGTTCATTCTGACCTTGGATGGGGAGATTACGGATGAAAACGCCCTGAGCGTTATGAACGCCGACACCAATACCTTGTTGATCGAAGTTGGACTGGGCTATGATGCCCAAAAAATTATTAAAAATGTAGACGGAAACCTGATCATTAGTTATGATGAATTGCACACACTTATGAACAGTTTATCATTGGCGGTACAATACATAAACTATGAACCTGGCAAAGAGCCCAAATTCGTTGTGGCCAAATCTTCGAACTTCGATAGTGGGGGAAGCTTATATTATACAATGGATCCTGGCGCTTATAGTGTTTACCCTAGTATTCCCGCGATATATGATTTCGGGCAGAACTTGGCTATATTGTATGCCTATGAAAATTTCTTAACGGAAGCGGAAAGAACCTTGGAATATAAGATCGAATCGACCACCATGGTGGGATTTGATGAAAAAAACGGCTTTATGTTGGTGGGCTATAAGAAATCTGACGGATCGGGTAAAGGTGGATTATTGCGCATCAAAACTGGGCCGGAACCGGCTGTGATCGACAATCTCAATTTCGATGGTATTCCTTTTGATATCATCGTAAAATAATACCATATCTTAATAAAAAAAGGGCCTCGCGTTGCACCGCGAGGCCTTTTTTTTTATCTTTTTATTTAATTAAGAATTAAAATACTTACTGTTCCAGATGGCTGGATTGAAATTCTTACCCATTGCAAATCCATAGAAAATAACCACCGCAGCCATACTCTTAAACATAAAGAAAAAAATAATCCAAAATTCCGCATTGGATGCATGTTTGGAAAAAAGTCCTGCCGGCACCATTGCTGTGAGAAAATAGCTGATGGCTAAAACCAAAAGGGCAAGATTAACAATATTTTTAAAAGGCCAGACCAATATTTTTCTAAGTGGGTGCAGATCATTGCCCCATTTATGGATGAGATAAAAATAGTCATTGCCAATTGGGGCAAACAATAATGGATCGTCTTTGTCCTTTAATTTAAATAGTTTGGATGGGGCGACCATTTTAAACCCCTTCAATTCCATATTGTGGTCTCTTTCTAGCTGCCTAATTTTAGAAATAGCTTCTGTAGGAATTTCACCTTTAAAATATTTAGAATCGAGAAATCGCAACCGATAGTCGATACATATTTGTTTGATATGGTCCAGATGATATATGCGATCTGTTTCTAAAAGATCGAAAGTAAAGGCATTAGTAATCAGAGGCTTAGCTCCAGCTATATTTAACTGGATATGATCATCGATTTTGAGTTCTTCCCTTAAAATACAATATACAGATTCCAAGATCCGATCCGAATCATGGGATTTGGCTTTTACCTTATCAAGTTTCTTCTGGATATTTGTTTTATCGAACATCTAGTCCTTCCCTTTAGCACCCTAAAGTTAATCAATTCCTTATTCCAAGAATTTCTACGCTTGTCATGATATGTTAATTAATTGTTAATTTCTATGAACCACCTATTTCTTTAACATGGCATCTGCTCGGAAATTGTATATTGTCGATGAAATTTAGCCGTTCACCGATATTTATATTTTAGAATTCCCAAATCCGAGAACCTATGAAATACATGGCAGCCCCCGTGTCCTTAATTTTTTTGCTATTCAGTTCCCTTACTTTTGCCCAAAAAAGTACACCCAAATCCCTTGGAATGGATCCTGAAAAATCCATTATAAAAAATACGGAAAATGCCGGTAATTATAAAACGCTTTTATCTGCAATGAGAGCGTCCGGCTTGGAAGATATCCTCAATTATGATGGTCCTTTCACCATATTTGCGCCTTCAGATGTAGCTTTTAAAAAGTTATCAATGGCCGAGATTACCAGATTGCTTTTACCCGAAAACAAAAAAGACCTACAAACATTGCTTACCTATCATATAGTTGCAGGGAACCTTTCCGCTTCCAAGATTTTAAAGGCAATGTGCAGGGGAGGTGGGAGTGCCTCCTTCACTACGGTACAAGGGGAAGAAATTTTAGCTAGTATGGATGGCATTGATATTGTCCTTACCGACGGCAATGGGAATACCGCCAAAATAACGGTCGCAGATGCCAACCAATGCAATGGCGTTATTCATCAAATAGATAGTGTTTTCTTACCCGTGAAGAGTTAGGAAGTCAATTATCTGAGCTCGGCGCCCAACTCCTTTTCAAACCGTTGTTGTAGACCATTCATTATCTTATCGATTTGTTTATCGGTCAGCGTACTTTTGTCATTTTGCAAGGTAAAGCTAACGGCATACGACTTTTTTCCTTTGGGCAAATTACTGCCGTTATAAACATCAAACAGCGAAACATCGCTCAAAAATTTTTTTTCGGTCTGGAACGCCAAATCATAAATTGCCTTAAAACTTACAGCCTCATCCAACAACAGGGCAAAATCTCGTTTGACCTCGGGATATTTCGATATTTCCTCAAATATTATTTCATTTTTCCCCAAGGCGGCATTAACATTGTCCCAATTGAAATCAGCGAATAAAACCTCTTGTTTCAGGTCAAATATTTTTAAGATGGATTTTTGTACGACCCCAAATTCAACCAATATCTTCTTGCCGGAAATGAATGCAATTCCCTCTGAAAAAATATCACCCTGCACCAATTTGGAACTCATTTTATTGATTCCCAATCGCATTAGAATATTTTCAACTGTCGCCTTTAGAAAAAAGAAATCGGATCGTTGTTCCTTAATAGTCCAGTTCTCAGAATGAAGGTTTCCAGTAACAAAAAGGCACAAGTGTTTGTGTTCTTCCCTTCCTGTACTGTACTGGTGGTATGTTTTTCCAAATTCAAATAGTTTGAGGTTCTGCCTTTTTCGATTACTGTTGTAGGATATGGTTTCAAGGCCATTAAATAGCATCGATTGCCGCATTACCGAAAGATCCGCGCTCAATGGATTCAATATGACAATGGAATCTTTGTCCCCCAAATCGGTTAAGTACTTCGCATAGGTGGGAGAGGTGAGACTATTGGTCATTATTTCATAATACCCCGATGAAGCCAGTTGCCCTCCAATGATAAATTCCAACTTATAATCTTCGTATCTGGAAATCGGAGCTATGGAAGCGTTCAATTTATCCTTAAAGGAGATATTATTGTAACCATAAATGCGAAGAATTTCTTCTATTACATCAACCTCCCGTTGCACATCGATCCGATAAGAGGGTATGGTAAGGCCAAGCCCTGCTTCTGTAAAATTGTTCACCTTAATTTCCAAGGAGGCTAAAATAGACTTTATGGTGTCTTGCGGAATTTCTTGCCCAATGAGTGCATCTACTTTGAGAAAAGTTAGGAACACCTGATGATCATCTTTTTTAATTGGGTATAAATCAACTATATCGGACGTAATATAGCCCCCTGCAATTTCCCGTATCAAGAGCGCCGCCCGTTTTAGGGCATATTCCACATTTTCAATATCTATACCCCTTTCAAACCGAAAAGAGGCATCGGTATTCAGTGCATGTCGTTTGGCCGTTTTACGAATTGATATAGGATCAAAAAAGGCGCTTTCCAAAAATATGGATTTGGTATTCTCGGTGACCCCGGTATTGATACCACCAAATACTCCGGCAATGCACATTGGCTTTTCCGCATCACATATCATCAAGTCTTCTTCGTTCAATACGCGCTCCTCGCCATCCAAGGTCATGAACCTTGTGCCTGCAGGCATAGTTTTTACGATTATCTTTTTGCCGTGGATCCTATCGGCATCAAAAGCATGTAAAGGTTGACCTAGTTCATGTAGCACATAATTGGTTACATCCACTACGTTATTTTTTGGTGAGATGCCAATGGAACGTAGCCGATTCTTTAACCAGTCCGGGGAGGGTTGTACAACAAGGTTATTCAAGGTTACCCCACAATATCTGGGTGCAAGATCTCGATTTACTACTTCTACCTCAACTCGCAATGACCGGTTGTCGACACTAAAATTGCTTACCGATGGGGTTATCAGTTCCTTTGATATTTCCCTTTGTATAAGTCCTGCTTTTAAATCGCGTGCCACCCCAAAATGACTCATGGCATCGGCTCTATTTGGGGTAAGTCCAATCTCAAAGACTTCGTCATTTTCAATTTCAAAAATCTTGGAACATGGAGTGCCTACTTCACATGCGGGATCCAGTACCATGATACCACTATGATTATCGCCCAACCCAAGTTCGTCTTCGGCACAAATCATCCCATGACTTTCCTCGCCCCTTATTTTTCCTTTGTTAATGGTCCAGGCTTCCCCATTCTTGGTAAATAGGGTAGTGCCGATAGTGGCGACTGGAACCTTTTGACCAGTAGCAACATTGGGTGCCCCACATACAATTTGTAAAGGGGAACCTTGGCCGATGTCAACTGTTGCAATTTTCAGTTTATCCGCGTTGGGATGTTTCGAACAAGCAAGCACTTCTCCAACGACTACGCCCTTGAGTGCGCCCTTTACCGATTCATAGCGCGAAATGCCCTCTACCTCAAGACCTAGATCGGTCAAAAGTTCTGCAGTTTGCCTAGCGTCCCAATCTATCTTAAGAAATTGTTTTAACCAGTTGTATGAAATGTTCATTGGTCGGTCTTAAAGCCGGTAAAGATAAAACAATGCCCTTAGACGGTCAACTGCTTTACTTCCGATTTATTTTTAATTTTTTATTGTAAGAATTTAATCGTTATTTAGGAATGTATTTGACTCAAAAACAATGTGGAAACCTGCACTGGTATCTTTAATTTTAATTGTTCAGTTTGGTTGCAGAAATGCGCCGCCGTTGGTTCCTAACCTTGGCATTTGGAGAGCAGAATTACAGGTTTCGGAGGATCAAGTTTTGCCCTTTAACTTTAACTTGACAAGATCTAATTCAGGCGATTATTTGATGGAAATGTACAATGCCACAGAAATCATTCCTGTTGATGAGATCATAATTAAAAATGACTCCATAATTATAAAACCACCAGTTTTTGAGGGCTTTATAGCTGCTAGGTTAACGGCCAACCATATGGAGGGTGTTTTTGTAAAAGAAAGTTTGGGACGCGTAGTTTCATTTACCGCCACTTTTGGTGTTAAGGATCGTTTTGATATCAATTCACCTTCAAAAATTGACGTGTCCGGCATATGGGAAACCGAATTCAATGCTGGAGAATCTGATCATTATATGGCCAAGGGAATATTTGTTCAGAGTGGTAATAAGGTGCATGGAACCTTCGAGACCACCACTGGTGACTATCGCTATCTTGATGGCAATGTTGATGGAGATTCCTTGAAACTTTCAACTTTTGATGGGGCACATGCCTTTCTTTTTGCCGCAAAGGCTACAGATAGTTCTCTGATCGGCACCTTTTATTCGGGGAACCATTCCAGGGAGCCATTTATAGGGGTACGAAATGCGGATATTGTACTGCCCAGTCCCGATTCGTTGACCTTTTTAAAAGAAGGAGATGACCGATTGGCCTTTAGTTTTCCAGATGTCAATGGAAACATGGTATCCTCTTCGGATATTGTTTTTAAGGACAAAGTGTTGCTCGTTCAGATCATGGGCTCTTGGTGCCCCAACTGTTTGGATGAGACCAAATTTTATGTGGAGTACCTTAAAGAAAATAGCCCCGACAACTTAGCGGTGGTGGCTTTGGCATTTGAGTACGCAAAAACAGAAGAAAAAGCATTTAATAGCATCAAACGCCTGCGGGACAGAATAGGAGTGGAGTATCCAATATTATTGGCCCAATATGGTACCTCGGATAAAAAGAGGGCTCAGGAAAAACTTCCCATGCTGAACCATGTTTTATCGTACCCAACCACTATTTTTATTGATAAGAAGGGCGCCATCAGAAAAATACATACCGGATTCAATGGCCCAGCCACTGGGGATAAATTTATACTGTTTAAAAAAGAATTTGATCGGTACGTGAAGGGGCTACTTGTGGAATAATAAGGTGCGAACTAGATAATCGTTGATTTCCCAAGACCAATATTCTCATCGTTGATGTTCAGGTCATCGTCTAAGTCGGTGATATGGTCGGCAATAAAATCGCCCACATAGGCAGTTCCGTATCTACTTCCCGACATCATATCGCTGGTCACGATTTTTTTCTTAAATGATTTTCGAATTGCTAAATACAACGCGATTGCTTCCTCCCTAAGACCAAAATGTTCCAACATCATTACCGCACTGAAGATTGATGCGACAGGATTGGCCTTATTTTTTCCCTTGGCCTGTGGATACGAGCCATGTATGGGTTCAAACATGCAATAGCGCTCCCCGATCGAAGCAGAAGGCAACAGTCCTTGTGTGCCAATAAGTACGCTACCTTGGTCTGAGAGCATGTCACCAAACATATTGTCGGTCAGAATAATATCATAATCTGTAGGGTTCAATAACATTTTAGCCGACGTTTTATTAATATATTGGCAATCCAATTTAACGTCAGGATAACTTTTGGCAATTGAAGTCACGACCCTACGCCAAAGCCTTGAGGTCTCAAGTATATTCGCTTTGTCGACCAAAGTAAGTTTTTTACGCCGCTTTTTTGCAGCCTTAAAAGCCATATGTGCAATGCGGCTGATTTCATTTTCGGAATATTCACAGAGATCGGAGGCAACGGTACCATCCTTACTCAACTTTTTTTCGCCAAAATAAATTCCACTTGAAAGTTCCCTATAGATTACAAAGTCGGTTCCGGCGACCAATTCCTTTTTGAAGGGGGAATATTGGATCAGTTCAGAAAACATTTTTACCGGTCTGATATTGGCATAAAGCCCCAATTCTTTACGCAACTGTAGCAGTCCTTGCTCCGGTCTCAGGGCATTTTTGGGATCCTTATCAAATTTTGGGGCTCCTATTGTTCCAAATAGTATGGTATCACTGGCTTTACATAAGTCGATGGTTTCTTGTGGGAGTGCCTTGCCGGTCGCTTGTATCGCAATCGCCCCGATCAATCCATTGGTATAGTTAAACTGATGGTTGAAAGTGTCGCCTACAGCTTTGAGGCATTTCACTGATTGGGCCAATACTTCGGGTCCAATACCGTCTCCACCTAATAGGGCGATCTTCAGTTGCATTTAGGACACACTAGCTATATTAATTTTGGTAGCTGCTATGATTTGATGGATGTCATTGTCGAGCACTTCTTTCTTGTTATCCGCAAATTTCAAGAATACCTCGTAAACCTCATCAAGTTGTAATTTGGTCAATTCATAACCTACCAACTTGGCCCTATAGGCCAAGGCCGCCCTTCCGCTCCGAGCGGTAAGTACGATAGAGGATTCGTTCACTCCGACATCCGCGGGATCAATGATTTCATAGGTTTCCCTATTCTTGATGACACCATCTTGATGTATTCCGGAACTGTGTGCGAAGGCATTGGCTCCGACAATAGCCTTATTCGGTTGTACGATCATCCCCATTTTTTGGGATACCATTTGGCTGGTGTCAAATAAGAGTTTGCTATTGATATTGGTATCGAGCCCTAGTGATGGGTGCTGCCGAAGGATCATTACAACCTCTTCCAAAGAAGTATTCCCGGCGCGCTCCCCAATTCCATTGATCGTGCATTCGATCTGCCTGGCCCCATTAATAACCCCCGCGATCGAATTGGCGGTGGCCAAGCCTAAATCGTTATGGCAATGGCACGAAAGTTTTGCCTTGTCGATTCCTTTTACATTCTCCTTCAGGTATTTCATTTTGGCCCCATATTCTTCCGGCAGGCAATAACCCGTTGTGTCCGGAATGTTCAACACCGTGGCCCCGGCCTTGATCACTGCCTCACACACCCTTGCCAAAAATTCATTGTCGGTCCGGCCCGCATCTTCAGCATAGAATTCAACATCTTCCACGAATGTTTTCGCATAGCTTACCGCAGCAACCGCCCTTACTATGATTGCGTCCCGATTTGAATTGAACTTGTACTTAATATGGGAGTCTGAGGTACCGATTCCTGTATGTATCCTTGGATTTTTAGCAGGTTTTAAGGCCTCAGCGGCCACCTCTATATCTTTCCTTACCGCTCGGGTAAGACCACAGACCTTGGCATTCTTTACCAACTTAGCAATTTGGTACACCGATTTGAAGTCACCAGGACTCGAAATTGGAAAGCCTGCTTCTATGATATCTACACCCAAGTTGTCGAGCCGTTCGGCAATGACCAATTTTTGTTTCGTATCCAGTTTACACCCTGGAACTTGCTCCCCATCCCGCAACGTTGTATCAAAAATATCTACCTTATCTTTAGTCATTATATTTGTGTAGTTTTATGCAGCCTCCGCTAATTTAGGGCTAGTGGACACAACTATCGAAATTACAAAAAAACAATTACATCGTTGAATTCCTTTAGGGGTACTTTAAACAACTGTTTTTTAGAAGCTTAGATACAATATATTACGATGACAAATATGCATAAAGATGCCTTGTTTGTGTTGGTGAAATCACTTTCCAAGTCCGAAAAGCGACATTTCAAGCTTTATGTAGGAAGGCTTGGGGTCAACACCGATGCTAAATTCTTGGCCCTTTTTAACCTCCTCGACAAGTTAAAAAAGTATGATGAAAAGGTCATTTTAAACAGCGGTATTGTAAAAAAGGCGCAACTTTCGAACTTAAAGGCACATTTGTACAAACAAATACTCGTAAGCCTAAGATTAAATCCCGTAAACCAAAACATCAGGGTGCAAATAAGGGAACAACTTGATTTTGCGACCATCTTATATCAAAAAGGTTTGTACAAACAGAGCCTAAAGATATTGGATAAGGCCAAGGCGACGGCCATCGAGAACGAGGAAAAGAATATTGCCTATGAGATTGTAGAACTCGAGAAAGTTATTGAAACACAGTACATTACGAGAAGTATTCCTGACAGGGCAGATGAGCTTGCCATCCAGGCTAAAGAGCTTTCCGCCATGAATGTGATGACCAGTAAGCTTTCTAATCTTTCCTTGCAGTTGTACAGTATCATGTTAAAGATTGGGTATGTGCAAAGCGACGAGGATTATAAAAGGGTAAAAGAATACTTTGATGATCATCTGCCAAAGTATAAGATGAAGGATTTGGGATTTCGTGAAAAATTATGGCTGTATAAAGCACATTTATGGTATAGCTTTTTAGTACAGGATTTTTTGTCATCTTATAAATATGCGAGCAAATGGGTAGACCTGTTCTATGAGCAAAAAGATCAGATATATTTGAATCCGGTATTTTTTTTAAAGGGAAACCATTATTTGCTTGAATCCCTGTTTTATGTAAAATATAGCTCCCAATTCAGAATTACCCTCGAAAAATTAGAAGCAGAAGTGGCCAGCGACGATTTTCCAAAAAATGATAATATTTCTTCTTTGGTGTTCCTCTACCTGAATGCAAACAAGTTGAACCTTCACTTTTTGGAAGGTACTTTTAATAGGGGACTCTATTTGGTGAAAATTGTGGAATACGGCATCAATAAACATAAAGAAAGGATCGACGCCCACCACATTATGGTACTCTACTACAAGATTGCCTGTCTTTATTTTGGAAATGGAGACAATAAAACCTGCATCCTCTATCTTAAAAAAATCATCAATAATAAGAACCTAAAAATGAGGGAAGATTTAATGTGCTTCGCCAGGGTACTAAGCTTAGTCGCCCATTATGAGGCTGGTATGGACTACCATTTGGAAGTGCAGCTAAAAAGTACCTACAAGTTTTTGTTAAAGATGAATGACCTACACGCCGTTCAAAGGGAAATGATTAAATTTTTACGGAATTTGGGCAATATATACCCTCATGAGCTCCAAAACGAATTTCAAAAATTACATACCCAACTTAAGAA
>JBBKWR010000208.1:0-4374 GCA_037969055.1 Flavobacteriaceae bacterium
CCCATGATAGCGGTCATGGTGCTCTCAGCACCATAAAGGGTATTGTTAACATAAGGTTTGGTTCCCATCACCGCCCCGATAAAAACATCTTGTTCGATCTGCGAAGAGGATGGGTCATCCCTATCGCGGTACCGCCAAAGCGTATTTCCTTTGTTGTCAACAAACTGAAAACGTTCATCGGCCCTGGCCTTGGTGCCCTGTACATTGAATCCCATACGGTTGTCACAGTGGTCCATTTGACGACATTGCACATGCAATTTACTGCCATCTTTGTACTCGAACTCCACATAATGGTGGTCGAATATTTCTCCATGGTCAGGTCCTTCCAGCAATGCCCTGCCCCCCATTCCACTTGCTTTTATGGGGTAATCCTGTTTTATCCAATTGATGACATCGATTTGGTGGATGGCCTGGCCCGCCAACTGTCCACACCATAGCCAATTGAAATAATGCCAATTGCTGATCTGGTACTCCAGTTCTGTCTGGCCTTCTTTTCGTGGGTGTACGGTGGCTTTCCCAACATTATAGTACACATCGGTTGATAACACGTCGCCGATTTCCCCGGCATGTATTTTGGTCACCATTTCGTTCATCGCAATTTCATAACGGGATTGTAGGCCAACCACAACGTTCAGCTTTTTATCGGCCGCCCTTTTGCCAGTTTCGATCACCTTGCGATAACCGGGGCCATCGACCGCCAAGGGCTTTTCCAAAAACACATGCCTCCCGGCATCGATGGCCTGTTGAAAATGTTCGGGGCGAAATCCGGGTGGGGTCGCCAAAATGACTGCGTCACATTCCGAAATAACTTTCTTAAAAGCATCCAACCCCAAGAATTGGCGTTCTTTTGGCACCTCTACCTGATCGGAAAATTGGGCGGACACCAGTTGAAGGCTATTATCGAGTTCATGTTTGAAAACATCGCCCATAGCGACCAGTTGTACAGATTTTGAGGCGGTCAAAGCCTGAAAAATAGCACCGGTTCCACGACCGCCACAGCCTACCAAGCCAAGTTTTATTTTTTCCTGTCCAAGTACATTGGCACTTGAAAATAGGGGCAAATGACCAAATACCACGCCTGCCGCAAGGGTCTTTGCCGAGGTTTTTACAAAGCTTCTTCGGTTTGTTTTATCCTGATTTTTCATGTGTTTGTTTATATTAAATTTATGCTTCATTTTTGCCGAAGGCCACTCCTCCAGCACTCGTTGCCAGAATTTTTACTGTGCTACGTCCGTAAGCTGTTTTTTAGGTAATTGAGGACCTTGTTGCCGCCACTTCAAACTTGATGCGACTCTGCCAGCGGACCACAGCGTGTCGGCATCATCGTTCCTACCAAAACCAGAAAGGACAAAACAATACCAAGTGTGCTACTACAACTTATTTTCCTTTGCTATAAATTGAACTCGTTTAAACTTATTCGTTTCTATATTCCATACAGGCCTTTTGTCCACCCCTTTAAATTATTTTTTACAAATTCGTCATCGTTCTGATCTGGGTAGTCTTGATATACGCGGTCAATTTCCTCTTTTTGTCCAGGGGAAAGTCCTTCTCTTTCATCCAGGCACCATATTCCCTTTAAAATTCCTTGTCTGTATAAAACCTCGTGAATACCGGCAATGCATCCGTGGAAATTGTTGGCAGCATCGAAAAAAGCCGCATTAGAATCGGTTACCGAAACGTTCAGGGTCAATAGTTCCTTTGAAATGGCTTTGTTGCTTTTTTTGGCCTTTTTTATGGTCTCGAGCAGTTCGACCGCCTTATGCGTCCAAACCGCCCAATGGCCGAGCAATCCCCCGACTATGTCTTTAGTGACTGGTTTTTCATTGACATCGAATTTATAGGTGGTCAACAGGTCGTTGACTATGTTATCGTCGTTACCCGTGTAAAGTGCGATATCATCACGTCTAGACGATTCGCAGACCGCCCTGACCACTTCCAAGGTTTGGTAGCGGTTAAATGGGGCCATTTTAATGGCTTGAACATTCTTTATTTCGGCAAAAGCCTTCCAAAAATCAAAACTTAGTACCTTGCCGCCTACAGCGGGCTGTAGGTAAAAGCCGAATACGGGAATGACCTGCGCGATCTTTCGGGTACGTTCCAATAGGGCTTCTTCGGACCAATTGCCCAATCCGTTGGTGCTGACCAGTACGATGTCATACCCAAGTTCGGTGCATATCTTGGCTTCATTGAACGCCTGTTCCGTATCTCCGCTTACCCCGGCGACTTTTATAAAAGGTCGATCCAGATCCGCCTTGTCGATTTCTTCGATCGCCAGTTCCAGTACTTTTCGGTAAAGGCCTATTTTGGGATCACGTATCTGAAATTGGGTGGTATGTACCCCAATGGCAATTCCTCCGGCACCGGAAGCCATATAATATCGGGTCAACAGGCGTTGCCGGGCTTCATCCAACTTTCGATCGGCGGTCAGGGCCAACGGATGGGCGGGAATCACCGTGCCTTCGTGTAGGTGTTTTTTTATTTCGGGATTTAAGATTTTCATAATATGCCTTTTATGTTCGGGCTTCCCTGTTATGGCTTGGGAGTCTTTGGTTTGGTTCGGGCTATCAACCCCTCCGCCAACTTCGCATCGCTCGAAGACCCCTCCCCTAAACTGGTGGGAGGCGCCTTTTTTATGCCAACATTTATCTCAATTAAAAATCTCCTTCCCGTTCTTGAAAGTGGGTCGGTTTGCCGATTTCCTTTCCTCCAGATTTTACCCATTCTACCGTCATCATTATCATGTCGTTTAGCGTAACGAAAGGGTTTCCGAAAAGTTCGAACGCCTGCGAGGCATTGTTCAACAATGCCGTTGCTGCAGGCCGGTTCTCAAAAATCGGCTTTTTTCCTAAATGTTCACCAAATTGTTTGGCAAGCCATTGTACCGATATCGTTTCTGGACCTGTAATATTCAATTTATTCGCCGGGGATTCACAATGCAACAGGCTTCTAATAGCATATTCGTTGGCATCACCTTGCCAGATTACATTGACGTAGCCCATACTCAAATCGATGGGTTTTTCGAAAACCACTTTTTTGGCGATTTCCAAAAGCACGCCATACCTTAGATCAAGTGAATAGTTCAAACGATACAACAACATTTTGGTGCTGTTCTTGACTGAAAAATACTCGAACACCCTTTCTCTTCCCAAACAGGATTGGGCATACTCCCCGATAGGCGAAGGCCTTATATTTTCAGTTGCGCCACCACTATCTTTGGGCAAAAAGGGATAAATATTTCCCGTTGAAAACACTACAATCTTGGAATGCTTGTATTTCTCGGCAACCCTTCCCGGAAGATAGGCGTTCATCGCCCATGTAAAATGTTCATTGCCCGCCGTCCCGAATTTATTGCCGGCCATATAGATGACATTTTCGGCGTCGGGTAGGCCGTTCAATGCGGCATCGTTCAATAGATCGACCTTATGACATTCAATCCCGAAATTGGAAAGTTCGTTGTACATTGCCCCATTCTTAAACCGTGAGGCGCCCATTACCTTTTTTGTTGTTCCGGACTTATCCAGGGCCCTTTTTAGCAATTTCGCCAAGCTCGGGCCCATTTTTCCGCCCAGGCCCAAAATCATGAAATCGCCTTTGATCTTAACGACATCCTCGATCAGTCTTCCCGAAGGTTCCGATAATTTAAGCTCAAGTTCTTCTTCAGTGTGCATATTGAAATATTAAGTGAAGTCTCTCCGGTGGCCCCCCAACGGGATATCAATCTAAAATTATTTATTTTATAAAAAGGTTATAACCATTGGCCAGTGCCAAAAACAATAAGATCAGCCAGCCCAAAATCATAAGTATTTTTAGGGCAATGCCCAGTTCCATTTCTTTCTTTGCCGATTTTCCAAAGGCGATCAAAAGCAACAGGAGTCCGATCATGGGCGATATAATAATGGTCAGGCCTTGGGCGACTATAATCAGCTCGATGGGCAAATTACCAAAAACTATTGCGACCGTAGCGCCGATCACAATGACCAACATTATCATGGCCCGTACTTTTTTCGATTCGAGTTTCATCCCAAAATCCAGCGCATCGGAAATCAAGACACCGCCCAAGGTGGCATTGCCCAATAAGGAGGAAAAGGAGGCCGCAAAAAGGCCCAACATGAAAATATTAGAGGCGGCGGATCCAAAGATCGGTTCCAAGGCCATGCCCATTTCAGTGGCGCTGTTTACTTCAATACCCTTGGGATATAATACGGAGGCCCCGACCAAGAGGACGGTAGCTGTAATTACGCCCAATATTACAATACCGGTAATACCTTCACGTTCGTGCGATTTGGACTTTGCCTTGGTCCATCCCTTTTCCTGCACCAGATACGATTGATAAAAAGCTCCAGCAATCGAAAAACTGGTGGCCACCAAGGCCAA
>JBBKWR010000209.1:0-4302 GCA_037969055.1 Flavobacteriaceae bacterium
GAAAACAAAAAAAGGACCGTGTTGTCACGGCCCTACACACTTTTCGAAGCATTGGTTTAATTAAACCAAAACTGCTTTTACCTTGTCCGCTGCTTCTTGAAATTGTACTGCGGAATGGACTGCAAGGCCTGAATTGTCAATGATTTCTTTTGCCAATTCCGCATTGGTGCCCTGGAGGCGGACGATAATTGGTATTTTTATGGCATCGCCCATATTTTTATAGGCATCAACAATGCCTTGCGCTACCCGGTCACACCGGACTATTCCCCCAAAAATGTTGATCAATATCGCTTTTACGGCAGGATCTCTCAAAATTATCCTAAAGGCTGCCTCTACCCTTTTTGCATCAGCGGTACCGCCCACATCCAAGAAGTTGGCAGGTTCCCCGCCTGCCATTTTGATAAGATCCATGGTGGCCATGGCCAAGCCGGCCCCGTTGACCATACATCCTACATTTCCGTCGAGATCTACATAGTTCAATCCCAATTCACGGGCTTCCACCTCAATTGGATTTTCCTCCCGTAAGTCGCGCATTTCAGCATAGGCCTTTCTTCGGAAGAGGGCATTGTCATCGATGGAAACCTTGGCATCAACGGCCAGAATCTTATCATCGGATGTCTTTAATACAGGATTGATCTCGAACATGCTGGAATCGCTTTCCACATAGGCTTGGTATAAATTCGCAACGAATTTTGTCATTTCCTTAAAGGCAACGCCGGAGAGTCCCAGATTAAAGGCTATCCTTCTCCCCTGGAAGGGCAACAAGCCAGTAGCCGGATCTACTTCTTCCGTAAATATCAGATGGGGTGTTTTCTCGGCCACTTCTTCAATGTCCATACCTCCTTCTGTGGAGTACATGATCATATTCCTACTCGTACCCCTATTTAATAAAACGGACATATAGAATTCCTTGGTTTCACTGTCGCCTGGATAATAAACATCCTCGGTGATCAGCACCTTGTTAACCCGCTTTCCTTGTGCGGAAGTCTGGGGCGTGATAAGGTTCATTCCAATGATCTTTTCTGTTAATTCCTCTACCTCCTTTAAATTTTTGGCCAATTTTACACCGCCACCTTTGCCGCGTCCCCCGGCATGTACTTGCGCCTTGATCACGTACCATTTGGTACCTGTTTCCGAAGTGAGTTGCTTGGCCGCCTCTACCGCTTCATTCGCGTTGTGTGCAACGATGCCGCGCTGTATGCGCACACCAAAACTTGCCAAAATTTCTTTTCCTTGATATTCGTGAAGGTTCATAGGTACGGTGTCATTAGGTTTGGTTACAAAAATAGGAAACGAAATGGATTTAATCTAATGTGGGATACGAATCAGTGCTAAGGTCTTAATAGACAAGTAACAATGGAATTTGGGTGTTCGCCACTAGCTATTATCATAGCGATAAAGATTCCGGTCAAAAGATCAAAAGGATACACCAAGAAAGCCTCAGTGCTTCATTCGTTAAAACTTCGGTGGACAAATGCGGTATTCTTCGGATGCCATGCTTCGACCGCGCTCAGCATGACAAAGGATTTCTCTTTTTGACATTACCTACAAATGATTATTGTTAATTGATATTTGTTTATTGTTAATTGTTTATTGCTTGTCTAACCCTTTAAAGTCCAATGGATCGAAGTTTTTGAAGTGGCCGTTGAGTTTTATTGCCTTTTTCGTACGTTCAACCTCCCTTAATATCGCGATGGTGGACCTCAAATGCCCCCTGATAAATGCAAGACGATCTCTCTCGTTGGGTATGAGCAATAGCTGGTACTCTTGTTCCATTGAAAGGCCCATTTTATGCGCAAGAACAAAGCTATGGAACTTGTCGACCGGTATGTTGGTATACGGCACTTCCATTAGGGCATATAATTCCTCAATACTTCGTATCACATCTTCCCTATCGGAATTATCAGCATCGTTAATATTATCCAGAAATTCGACTTTTCCCCCGGCATAGGGTTTTCCTTCCATTTCATTCTCAAAGGTCAATAGGCGAAATACCTGGCGCGCCACACAGGTGATATCCATCTCCCCGCCATCATAAGTTGTTACTACTTCAACCAGTTGCACCTCTGTCCCATAGGCTAGGCCATTGTTAATGTAAACAGGGATCCCAAATGTAATAGCCTCTGACCTACAGTCGAGTATCAACTGTTTGTAGCGTTCCTCGAAAATGTGCAAGGGCACGGTTTCGCCAGGAAAGAATATCGAGCGCAATGGGAATAATGGCAACTTCATAGACATATTTTTTTTAAAAATACGAATCCATGGGCACAGGGGCAAGCAATTTAATTTGTTTTAAATATAACATTTTGTTGTATATAACATAAATGCAGTGGTAATTTTTGCCCATCAAAAATTATCAAACTAGATTTGCATAAATTAAGAGGTACTATGAAACATACTGATTTGCTCAAGATAGCAAAGACATATGGTGATCCCGTATATGTTTACGATTCCGAAAAGATCATCTCACAATTCAATAGATTGACACAAGCGTTCAGCAGTGTCAAGAAGGTCCAATTAAATTATGCCGCCAAGGCCTTGTCCAATATCAATATTCTAAAATTGATGAACAGCCTGGGTAGTGGGTTGGATACGGTTTCTATCCAAGAGGTTCAATTGGGACTGTTGGCCGGATTCAAACCTGAATCGATCATCTTCACCCCTAACGGAGTTTCGCTGGAAGAAATAGAGGAAGCCGCCACCCTTGGGGTGCGTATCAATATCGATAATCTTTCGATCTTGGAACAATTTGGAGGTAGGCATCCGGACATACCGGTCTGTATTAGGATCAATCCGCATGTCATGGCGGGTGGCAATTCTAAAATTTCTGTGGGCCACATCGATTCTAAATTCGGAATCAGCATTCACCAGATACCCCATTTGTTGCGCATCGTGGATGTGACCAAAATGAAGATCAACGGCATACACATGCACACTGGAAGTGATATTTTGGATATCGAGGTATTCCTGTACGCCTCAGAAATTCTGTTTGAAACTGCAAAAAATTTCAAGAATCTAGATTTTATAGATTTTGGTAGCGGCTTTAAGGTACCTTATAAAGCTGGGGATATTGAGACCAATATAGAAGAGCTTGGTAAAAAGTTAGGGAGCAGGTTCAACGATTTCTGTAAAGAATATGGGAAGCAGTTGACCCTGGCCTTCGAGCCGGGTAAGTATTTGGTTAGTGAAGCTGGCTATTTTCTGGCGAAGGTAAACGTTGTAAAACAAACCACCTCGACCGTATTTGCGAGTGTGGATTCTGGTTTTAACCATTTGATCCGCCCAATGTTCTATGGGGCCACCCATTACATCACCAACATCTCCAATCCAGAGGGGAGGGAGCGTTTCTATTCGGTGGTAGGTTATATATGTGAAACCGACACTTTCGCCAGCAACCGCCGTATAAACGAAATTTCTGAAGGGGATATACTTTGCTTTAAAAATGCCGGGGCGTATTGCTTTACGATGGCGAGTAATTACAATTCCAGATTTCGTCCACCTGAGGTGTTATGGCATGAAGGGAAAGCAATTTTAATTCGAGAGCGCGAGAATTTCGACGACCTCATCAAAAACCAAGTCGACATAAAAAACCTTTTCACCCCAAAAAAGGAGCGGGTCGGTGTCAAGTAAAATTCTCTAGGCCAACACTATGCTCTAGCGTTTAAAATTGATACCCAAGAAACCCCAATACTCCTGTCGGGGTTAACCCGCCTGTGCGGACGGGCAGGATCAACCATCTGTTTTGTCGTCGCCCATCGAAGATAGGCTTGTCAAAACAGGGTTTCATTATAATAATGTTTGTATTTTTTCGTTAGTTTTGGTATGGTTGTTGGACCAACCTGAAAAACTCTTTGCCATGAAACGTTTCGAGCGACAACTTTTTAAAACCGTTACCTTCCTTGTTGTGGGATTGATGACGCTATCCATGAACGCCCAAAAGGTCGAATGGCTAAGCTGGTCGGAAGCTGCCAAGCGTATAGAAACTGATAAAAGCCCTAAAAAAATATTTATCGACGTATACACCGATTGGTGCGGGTGGTGCAAAAAAATGGACACCGATACTTTTCAAAACCCCGAAGTCGCCGCTTATATGGCCGAAAACTTTTATATGGTGAAATTGGATGGTGAGGGCAAGGAACCCATCAAGTTCAAAGGAAAGACCTATAAATTTGTGCCCTCGGGCAGAAATGGCTATCACGAATTCGCCGCTGCACTTATGCAAGGGCGTCTGAGCTACCCTACGACCGTTTTCTTGGATGAGGAGATGAACATGTTGTCTCCTGTACCGGGTTATCAAAAACC
>JBBKWR010000210.1:0-8610 GCA_037969055.1 Flavobacteriaceae bacterium
CAAAGAGTTCCAGCAGGTAGCTCCAATAAGGTTCCAAACCTTAGGTCAATTTGTGTTGTGGCGTGCTGGCGAAAAAATACACTCGAAAGATTGGGGGCGGGATAAAACCGTACAATTAATTCAATACTTGATTTCAAACCGACATCGACATGCGCTTCACAAAGAGCATATTATGGACCATTTGTGGGAAGATGGCGACGATCGGGATTTTAAGGTAGCGTTACATGGTGTAAATAAAATACTAGAGCCCAATCGACCATCCAGAAATGAAGCAGCTTATATTGAACGCCAAGGTTTAACTTATCAATTAAATTTAAGTAGGGTTTGGATAGACGCCGATGCCATTGAAAAATATATAATAATTGGCAATAAGGCTTTAGGGTCGTTGCCAAGCATTGCCCAAGATGCCTATAGAAATGCCATAATACTTTACCAAGGGGTCTACTTGCCAAATCGTGTCTTTGAAGATTGGTCATCGGAAGAACGGGAGAAATTACGGATTTTAATTCTGGGAGCGCTGGTCAACCTAGCCGAATTACTCGTGGCAGTAAATCCAATGGAGAGCGTTCGCTTAACACAACAGGCCATAGGAATCGACCCTACTTGGGAGGACGCCTATCGCATTCAAATGCAAGCTTATATTGCAAAAGGAAATAGACCACAAGCCCTCAAGACCTATCAAAAATGTGCCGATGTTTTAGAAGAAGAATACGGAATCGCACCTTTGCCTGCTACTAAAAATCTTCTCAAAGAGATCGAAGCCATCGTCTGAAAAAATTCGTTATAATTTTTCTTCATTGCCCCAACTTCATTAAATATAAGGGTATGAACCCATTAATCTTAAAAATATTCATCGCTTTTTCCTAGCTGCAACTCATTTGTAACTACCTACTCGTACGTTTGCAGTATAAAATTCAAAAACCTATTAAATTATAGAACGTTATGGCAACTAAAACTAGAAAGATAAAGCAAACAACAATAGAGAAAGTAGCCCATGGTGTACTTGGTTTGGCTACTAAGGCAAACGGTTTTGCTTTAAATACGATCGAAAAAGCATTCACCACTTCCTTTAAAATGACAGAGAAAGGTTTAGGGGCAACCAACATGCTTATCAAAAAAGGACTAGAGATTTCGGCAACACAGCAAGATCTTGTCTTTGATGTCCTAAAAGGGATTAAGAAAAAAATAGTAAAAAAATAGCGGGATACACAAGCACTTAATCAATAGTGTAACTCATCTGTAACTTGCAGCATGTATGTTTGCATCATTAAATATAAATAACAACATTTTAATAAATATCATGACAACAAAAACAAAAAATACAACTAAAAAATCCAGCACCCTAAACAGTTCATTGTTAAATGTGACTGCTGCTGCAATCAAAACTACCGTGGAGAATGGTGAAAAATGGCAAGACCTAACCAAGAAGCTTATAAAGAAATCCGAGCCGGTACGTAAGATGCAAATGAATATGGTTTTTAATACGGCCACAGCTGTAAAAAATCAGGTTAATTTAGGTAAGGAAAGAATGGTAGACTTAGTTGGTTATGACAATGCCGTAGTCGGTAAAGTCGTAAAACTAGCCAAAGAAAATCCGGTGGGTAAAAAAGTAATCCACTTCGCTGGCGGGATTATTGAAAAAGTTTCAGAAAACCCAGTTATAAAAAAGGTTGAAAGAACATCTGGAGATCTTAAAAAAATGGGCATCGTTAAATTCAATGAAGTGAAGGAAGATGTTTTAGGGCAAGCACAGAAAATCCTGAACAAAGGTGAAGAACTCATTGAAGACGCCAAAGCACCAAAAAAAACGACGAAGCAAATTAAAACCAAAGGCGCGGCGAAAGTAACACAAGTACGTAAAACCACGAAGGCAAAAGCTACTACTGCGAAGAAGAAAACGGCTTCAAAGGTTGCAATCGTGAAAGCGACTGCGCAAACAGCCGTAAAAAGCATTAAGACAGATGCCGCAGATAAAATTGCCAATATCAAAGAAACTGGCAAAAAAAACGTAGCCGTAATTAAGAAGGAAACGAAAAAAGAGATAGAAACATCTGCAAAAGATGATCTTAAAATCATCCACGGAATTGGGCCAAAATTGGAAATGATATTCAATAAGAATAACATCAACACCTTTGCTGAGCTTGCCAAGGCGGACAAGACCAAGATCGAAACAATTTTAGAAGAAGCAGGCCCAATGTTTAAAAATATCAATACTTCTGACTGGCAAAAACAAGCCGAAGTTGGCGCTGAAGAAGGCGTAGAGGCATTGGTCAAATGGGTAGCTCGCTACAGAACGGCATAATCACGATGCTACATACTAATTCTTTATAACATATAAGATGAAAACTAAAACAGAAGTTAAAAACAATAGGGGTATACTCCGCACTGCGATGGCTAAAACTGGGAAGATGGTTACCAAAGCAAACGATTTTGCACTTTTAAAAACGGAAGAAGTTGTTTCAGGGTCTTTGGAAGTTACTACCCAATGGCAAACCGTTGCCGACAAAGCAATAAAAGGTGGATTAAAATTGGCTGCAAAACAGCAAGATTTGACTTTTGATGCGCTAAATGAAATTAAAGGACAATTGAAGGAAAGCAAAAAGAGATTTGTAAAGTTGGTCAATTGATTTCAAAACCTTAATTTTTACTAAAAGCCTCACCGAGTTGTCTCCTTATGATTCAGCTCGGTTTTTTGTGTTAACTATAAGGTAAAGCAGTAGTAAATTCCTTAATTTAGCACGATTCAAGTATCGTAATTTCACTGATCCAAGTGTCGCGATCATCGGTGGTAGAAGTTGGTTAAATTTAACCTCCACCCAATTGACAATATTATTTTTTCTCAAAACTTAATTTGGCCAAAAAAAAGAAAATAACTAAGGAGTACCTCATTGATGCCTATATGGATGCCGTAGTTAAACTGCAAGGCAAGCCCGCATCAGTGGAGGATTTTGCGGATGACCGTAAATTTGATGTTGGGCAATTCTATTTGCACTTCCAAAACTTCATGGACATTGATAAAGCGATATTTAGGATTTTTATCGATATTTCGATGGCAACATTGGCCGAGAGTACAGATTTTGCCTCTTTCAGTAAAAAAGACAAATTATTAAGTCTATACTATACGTTGTTCGAGAATCTTAACCTCAATCGGGAGTTTGCATTATTGATTTTAAATAGTTACGGCATAAGTCTCGATACACTTTCACTTTTTAGTGATATGAAGGTGCGCTTTTCGAAATTTATAGCTTCGCTTCAATTAGAGACACTTACCCTAAACAATGATACCTTGGAATCAATCCAAAAAAAATCGATAAAAGAAGGTGCTTGGGTACAACTCTTGCTAACCATTAAGTTCTGGATGTCTGACACCTCTGAACAATGCGAAAAGACCGATATTTTTATTGAAAAATCGATCACGACCAGTGTCGAATTATTGAATACCCGCTCGTTACATAATATTGTGGATTTCGGTAAATTCTTGTATGCCGAAAAATTCAAGTTATAAGCAGCTACATGAAGACCGCAAAAAATATTCCACTTTCAAAAATACACCGCGCCTCTAAACTTGTGCAGACAGGTGCAAAGGTCGGCGTCAATTATCTGAAATACTATGGGGATAAGATGGTACATCCTGAAATTGAAGCCAAAGAACGACTTGATGAAAACAACGCCAGCGACATCTATGATACCCTAAAAACACTAAAGGGGAGTGCGCTAAAAATGGCTCAGATGATGAGTATGGAAAAGAATATAATGCCAAAAGCATATGTTGAGAAATTTTCGCTCTCCCAATTCTCCGTTCCCCCACTTTCTGCCCCTCTTGTACTTAAAAAGTTCAAAAAATCGTTTGGTAAATTTCCGACCGAAATTTTTGACACGTTCAATACCCAAGCCAATAATGCAGCAAGTATTGGGCAGGTGCACCAAGCAGAAAAGAATGGTAAAATGCTCGCCGTTAAAATTCAGTACCCTGGGGTCGCGAATAGTATTCAATCCGACCTTGCCATAGTGAAGCCCATTGCCATGAAAATGTTCAACATTAGGGGGGATCACGCCGACCAGTATTTTGAGGAATTGGAAAACAAGCTGATGGAGGAAACCAATTATACTTTAGAGTTGGCACAAAGTCAGGAAGTAGCGGACTCCTGCAACATTATTCCCAATTTAAAATTTGCGACCTATTATCCTGAATTCTCATCCAAGGATATAATTACCATGGAATGGATGAATGGCATTCACCTCTCGGAATTTTCCAAGATCAATACAGATCAAGAAGTGGCGAATAAATTGGGACAGGCCCTTTGGGATTTTTATATGTATCAGATTCATGTATTGCACAAGGTACAGGCAGATCCACATCCGGGAAATTTCCTGGTCTCAGAGGAGAAAGAAATTATTGCCCTCGATTTCGGCTGTATGAAAGAAATACCGCCAGAATTCTATAGTCCCTACTTTGAATTGTTCAAATTGGAGGTTATCAATGACACTGGGCAATTTGGTAAAAATCTTAGGGCCTTGGAAGTCCTCAGGGATGACGATTCCGAAGAAGAGTTGGCATTTTTTACGCAAATGTTTTATGAAATACTGGAGTGGTTCACAAAACCTTTTCAACAAGAAAGTTTTGATTTTTCGGATGCTACTTTTTTTGATCAAATATCCATTTTAGGGGAGCAATATATGAAAAAGTCCAACCTTAAAAATATGAATGCCAACCGTGGCTCTCGACATATAATCTATATGAACAGAACCTTTTTCGGACTTTTTAGCTTAATGTTCGACTTGAAGGCAAAAAATATAAAAATCAGGAACTATACCCAGCTTATTATAGTGAAAAACGAATCAAAACCAAAAATAATAGCTTAGAGTAATGGCTACAAAATTAGATCTTAAGGATATTGCACAAGAAGTAATTGAAGGAAAATTCAAGCAGATTTCTGGTTCCGATGCGGCCTTTCTTTATGCCGAATCGCCAACCAGTCCAATGCACATTGCGACCTTAAATATTGTCGAGGGATCCCTAAATTATAAGGATTTCAAGAAGATTGTCGCCTCAAAATTGCATCTTATTCCTAAATTCAGACAGCGCCTTTTAAATGTACCGATGAATTTGGATTATCCGTATTGGGTAGATGATCCCAATTTCGACCTTGATCTTCATCTTAATCGGCTAAAATTGCCGGATCCAACCAATTGGGAGACGTTGCGTAGGACAACCTCTACCATATTCAGTGCCCCATTGGATTTACGTCGCCCCCTTTGGTCTATCCACTTCATTGAAGGAATCGATGAAATTGCACAAGTGCCCAAAGGTTCCGTAGCGATAGTGAGTAAAGTACATCATGTGATGATCGACGGCAGTTCGGGCGTGGGCCTTATGGGCGTCCTCTTCGATAAGGACAAAAACGCCAAAATCATAGATCTCAAAAAAATAAAAAAGTATGATCCCGATCCTTTGCCGGATGATATCAGTCTCCTTTTGAAAAGTGGCTACGGTTTTATAAAAAATCCTTTTAAAATTCCTAGGACAATAGCCGAAACGGCGGTCGCATTTATAAAAAGTAAAGCTTCGAATACTTTAAGTATTCAAAAAGAATTTGCCGCTGCACGTTTTCCGGTGCCGATTACAATTTTTAATGGAAATATTTCGGCACGAAGAACTTGGGGCACTGCAATCTTGTCTTTTGATCGGGTCAATACCTTGCGCAAGATTACCGGAGGAAGTATTAACGATATCATACTTGCTTTTTGTGCGGGGGCAATCCGAAGGTATTTGCAAGAACGGGAGAAATTGCCCTTACAACCCTTGGTGGCCAATGTGCCCATATCGATTAGGAGTGAAAACGATACATCGCATAATAATCAGATTGCCAACATGATGATTCAATTGGCAACCCATATTGAAGACCCTATCGAGCGTTTGGAATATATTCAGGAACAGACCATGCTGGGCAAGTCCAGACTTAAAACAATGGGTGCCAAAACACTTGCTAAAATGGCAGATGCCGTTCCGTTTGGTCTGGCCAACTTGGCGGCTGGGCTATATAGCAAATACAACATTAAAGATTTACATCGGCCCCCTTTCAATGTTACGATCACCAACGTGCCGGGGCCGAGAAATCTACTTTACCTTAATGGGCATAAAGTACTCTCTATGTTCGGGCTAACACCCGTAGTTGATGGTTTCGGATTAATTATTGCGGCATTCAGTTATAACAACGGTATAAGTATCACAACGACCTCGGATGCCAAGACAATGCCTGATGCATACTTGTTTTCTAGATACATCCGAGAGTCTGCGAATGAACTTGAAAAATTGATCCTGGCCAGGCAAAAAAAGAATTCCTCGGACAAGAAAGCTACGAAACAAAAAAGTCATAGTACTGTTTTTTTCAATGCCCTAAAACGATATTTAAAAAAAGAGGACGCGGTAGTCAAAAAATATAAGGGTGTTTATCATATCAATGTTGATATGGGGGCAAGCAGTGAATGTTGGGAAATTAACCTTGCTGATGAAGCAATAGTCGTTAAAAAAACCAAGAATTTGGACCCTGCAACACTCTTGGAGATCGAAGACGCGAACCTTTATGCCCTTTATAAGAAAAAGCTGTTGTTCGAAGAGCTGAAAATTCAGCAACGGCTTAAATTAATCGGAACGGTCACCAATAGGAACAAGTTCACCAAACTACTAAAAACCTTTCTATCGCGATAATTAATGCACTACAAGACCCATACACTTACGGCCAATGATGGCGAAACGATTTGCTACTACAAATGGGAGTCAATGAACAAAGGCAAATGCCGGGGTATTGTTCAAATATCGCATGGAATGGGCGAACATGCAGGTCGCTATGATGCAATTGCCCACCGGTTGCAAAACCAAGGATTTACCATTTATGCCAATGATCACCGGGCCCATGGAAAAACAGCCCAAATAAAGAAATTATACGGCTTTTATGACGGTAAAAATTATTTTGATGACGTTGTCGATGATATGCATTTACTGGCCAATTTAATGCGAAAGGAACACCCCAAAACCAAATTTATTCTCTTCGGACATAGTATGGGTTCATTATTGAGCAGAAGGTATGTACTTGACCATGGCGATGAAATTGATGCACTGATACTATCCGGTACCGCAAATTTCATTAAGGGTTTAGGACATTTTGGTCTGGTCACGACCAAGGCCTTAGGTATATTTAGGGGACGCGAAAGAGGCAATGAAACTTTACGGACGTTCTTTTTTGATGCGTTCAACAAAAAGTTTAAGCCAAATAGAACAAAATTAGATTGGATAAGTAGTGATGAGGCCGCTGTTGACACCTTTGAAGCCGACCCTTATCGCGTTGAAAACTTTTCAATAGGAGTGTTTTCCGATATCCTGGCCAATACGCGCTTGCTTAATAAAACAAGTGCGTTTATAAACACCCCGGACAAATTGCCTATTTTGATATTTTCTGGAGATAAAGATCCGGTCGGTGAAATGGGGGAGGGGGTGCGTAAGGTTGCCAATAACTATAAGAAAAACGGAAATAGGGAGCTCACTTTTAATCTTTACGAAGGCGGTAGGCACGAAATGTTGAATGAAAAAAATAGCCAAGAAGTAGAACAGGATATTATGACCTGGCTAAATATCCACATCCCCCAAAACTAATGGAAGATAAATTACATTTATTTCAATCTTTTATCAAGTTTGCTGCTGTTTTGGGTACGCGCAGCGGACTTTCAATCGATGAGACAAGGGACATTTTAGACGACAATTTCGGCTTTCATCCGAATGCCGATGCGTTGGTATTGATCGTCGAGAAGATGACTTTGGATGAAGAGGATATTAATTCCCTGTTTGATCAATGTATACGAATTTGCGATGAATTAGGGCCGAGCCGTGAATACTATACTTTGTTGATCGTCCTTGGGAATATGGTGGTTTGCATTGGGGAAAAGGGCGATAAAAAGGCAACTAAATTGGCAGAAACGGCATTCGCTAAATTCAAGGGAGAAATAACCATTATCAACCAAAAGATTCCCCATCCACCACTTTTTAATATGCTTCTGGAAAGTCGTTCCCTCTTTGAATGGACCTCCATGTACTGCATATATCCTTTTATTCCCAAACGAATTAAGGGAAGGGGAAGGCCAGTTTTATTAATCCCACCCTATCTGGGAGATGATTCATCCACATCCTTTGTTCGCCGCTATCTGACTTCTTTGGGTTTTAAAACTTACAAATGGGATCAGGGTTTTAATATGGTGAAGTCGCATTATATTCCAAGATTAGAGGAAAAGCTGGATGACATCTATCAAAAACACGGTAAAAAAGTAAGTATCGTTGGCTGGAGTGGTGGCGGCATATTTGCAAAGATTATGGCGAACCGACATCCTGGTCAAGTAGAACAAATCATTACAATAGGTTCACCGGTATGGGGAGTGATGGACATGAAAACTCCTGTATCCGGTGTTTTGGAATTTTTCAGGGGCAAATCATTGAAGGAAAGGAACAAGCGATTTTTGGAAGAATTGGAACCCATTCCCGATGTGCCCATTACTTGCATCTATACAAAAACCGATGGCTTATTACCTTGGAAACATTGCATGGAAGCCGAAAGTTTTCGA
>JBBKWR010000211.1:0-7684 GCA_037969055.1 Flavobacteriaceae bacterium
GCTCCACAAAGTCATAATCTTTAAAAGTTTGGCGGTTGATATAGAACATACCGATATTGGAACGGGCAAATACCTTTTTCTGCAGCACCAACATGGTGTTGTTGTTCGAAGCAATTTCATTGTCTAGGTCATCGTCTGTTTGAATGCTTAACAGGCCCAAGCGCCAATCCTGGCTCAATTTACCACTAAGCCGTATACCTCCGAGGATCCTGTTTTCTATGGAGTTGCCCGCCGTGTCATTTGCGATCCCGATACGTCTGGAAAAAAATGGATTGGCATCCCTGCTGCCCCCGAAAGTACCAAATAGGTCATTATTGTCGACGAAGAATTGTCTTCTTTCGGGAAGAGATAGTTCAAAACGGGTGAGGTTGGTGAAGATATCATCTACCTCTACATTCGAGAAATCTGGATTGATGGTCACGTCCAGGTTCATGGCATTGCCGATGGAAATTTTGGCGTCGGCCCCTACTTTGAGGCCGTTTTTACCATCATTGGTAATAAAATCCTTTTCAGAAATGGCATTGATATAGGGTATAAGGGCCAATGGTGTTCTAGATCTCCCGAGGGGCTTTTCAAATTGCATGTCACCCATAAATGCCAGGCTTACCAAGAATTGATTTTGGGGTACCTTGTGCCATACACTGCGCTCGTTGGTCTGCATATCGAAACGGTAGCTTTGGAACCTCCAATGGGTCTCCCCTTCCTTAAATTTGAAGGAGGTAAGCGGGATGGCCATTTCTGCCGTATAATAGTTATCGTAGCTTTTGGCCTCTCCGACCCATTTAACATCCCATGCAGTACTGAATCCCCTGATGTCCTGGCCTCCTCCTGAGATTAATGCCTCCCTGGTTACACCAAATGGATTGATACCGAACAAGAAGGCATTTGTGCCATCATTAAAGGTATCGAACATCAGTGTTATCCCATCACTGGTACTGGCCCGGAAATCACGCTTTAACGAAGGGGTCACCCAATGATTGCCAATGGATTCTGCGATAACACCTATATATAGTGTGTTGTCATCTACAAGCATTTTTATGATCGTTGGATATTTTGCTGGAATAGAATCCGAAGGAAAATATTGTTGAAAATCGGTAACGTTTTCGGCAGTATCCCAAAATGGTTCGTCCAGAACCCCATCGATGGAAGGCTTTTCAGTTATATGTTTTACCGTAAACGAATTGGGCTTTGATTGGCTGTAGTTGCAGAGGGTATAAAGAAGAAAAAGAGAGGCGACAAGGGCTCTTGACATCAAGATTTATTTTGTTGGTGCCAAATTTAAGATTTTTATCTACAATAATAACCGTAGGTAGGGAATCAGGTGCCCGACTTTTTCTTGGGTTCGCGCTTGGCATCTTTTAAGCTTTTCATTAAGATATATTCAATTTGGCCATTGGTGCTGCGGAACTCGTCGGAGGCCCATTTTTCAATGGCCTTCAACATATTTTCATTCAGTCGCAACGCGAACGCTTTCTTTTGGGCCATGTTCAGGGTTTGATCTTCTCTTTAAAATAACGAGTTATTATTTCTTGGGCCTCCCTTTCCTTTTGGGTTCCTATCAAGATTTTTTTTCCCGATTTCAAAAGGATTTGAATTCCTTTACTGCCTTTTATATTGTATGCCCTTCCGTTTCTGGCCGTGATGCGGAGGCCCCATCCACCATATTCCATCAATGAATTATAGGTGCGTACCTCGCAATGTTCGATATCGTTCCAGAAAATCATTTTTTTGGAGAGTTGAAAAGGCATGAATTGATAATAGATTCCCTTTTCGTCGATGGTCGTTCGCAGTTTTATACCATACAGAATTATTGGAAGCAGTAGTGCAGAAAAAATTACGATCAATTGACCCCATGAATCGTTTTCGGCTACGTTACCTACAGCTTCTTTGCTAATGAACCATTGGTATCCCATATAAAAAAGTGGGAGGACCACCATCATGTTGATGAGGTGTATCCACCATTGGTTAAACCGTTGCATTTCATTAAATAACCGCATGTGCCTAATGGTTTAGTGTTCCAGCATTTACGATGGGCGAGGCATCTTTATCTGAACAGAGTACCACCATCAAATTACTTACCATCGCGGCCCTTCGTTCATCATCAAGTTCCACCACGTTCTTTTTTGACAATTGGTCCAAGGCCATTTCCACCATACTAACGGCACCTTCGACAATCTTATGTCGGGCCGCTACGATGGCGGTCGCCTGTTGCCGCTTGAGCATTGCGTTGGCTATTTCCTGCGCATAGGCCAAATAGCCTATTCTGGCTTCCAACACCTCGATACCTGCCATCGACAGCCGTTCCTGCAATTCTTTTTCCAATGCCTCGCTAACTTCGTTCACGCTCGAGCGCAATGTGATGTCTTCCAAATGGCCCTCATCGGCAAAGTTGTCATACGGATACATGCTCGCCAATTTGCGTACGGCCGCATCGGTCTGCACGCGCACAAAATTTTGGTAATCGTCTACATCAAAGGCAGCCTTATAGGTATCGGTTACCCGCCACACCAAAATGGTGCTGATCATAATCGGGTTGCCAAGCTTGTCGTTCACTTTAAGGCGTTCACTATCAAAGTTACTGGCCCGTAATGACACCTTGCGCTTGATGTACAAGGGATTGACCCAAAAAAGGCCATTCTTCTTAATGGTTCCAATGTATTTACCAAAAAGAAGTAGGATCCTGGATGAATTGGGGTTTACCAATACGAATCCCGGAAGGATGATCATCGCTATAAAAATGGATAGCCCACCGATCAATGGGATACGGATGAGCATCAGGACACCTACGATAATAAGGATCAAGAAGAGTATTAACATGGTGTAGCCGCTGGTCGGATGTGCGCTTTTTTCGTTAGTCATGATAAGAAAGTTTAACTGATATTAAAATGATATCATAAAAATATCAAAATAAATCAAATTGGACAACAGTTCCCATTTCTTTTTTTGATGGCCCAATTAAGTAGACGGACCAGCATTGAACTTTCTACTGTTCTTCTTGTTGGGATTTTTGAAGAGGCGTTTAAAGAAACCATCCCGTTTGATGGGTTCGCAATCCAGACTTTCCAAAATGGCGTCAGGGGTTCTTTCAAAACTGGCCCGCGTGAGGTAATTCAAGGAAGGGTCGGCATTCATTTGCTGCATGAAAAGTGCAAAGAGTGGCAACGCGGCATTCGCGCCTTGGCCCAAACTGGTACTTTTAAACCCAATCTCATGATTGTCCAGGCCCACCCATGTAACGTGCACCAACTTAGGGGTCAACGCTACGAACCAGGCATCTTTATTATTTTGTGTGGTGCCCGTTTTTCCAGCGATATCGTTCTTTAATTTATAGGTGGAACGAATGCGGGAAGCGGTTCCATGATTGATCGTAGTTTTCATCATTTCTAGCATAATTTGCCCTGTTTCTTTCGAAAATGCTTGAAATTTAGCTCGTTTTGGCTCAAAATTGGCCAAAAGTGAATCTTTTTGGTCAGTGATATTTTGGATCATATAGGGCAGTACCGCCCTGCCATCGTTTACAAAGTTTGCATACACCCCTGCGAGTTCGTTTACATAAATTTCACCAGTTCCCAAGGCCAGGGAAGGTTGTCTGGGCAATTCGGAGAAAACCCCCATTTTTTTGGCTTGTACAAGAACATTGTCTATACCCGTTTTTTCTAAAACTTTTACAGCAACAGTGTTCACTGAATTACTCAAGGCCTCTTCCATGGAGTAATTCAGGTAGGTCTCATCTTTGTTGCCCGAATTACTAGGAGACCAACCCTTCAAATTATTGTATTCCACCTCTTCTGCCGAAAAATAGGTACATGGTGGGATACCCACTTCCAATGCCGCGGTATACACGATGGGTTTGAAAGTAGATCCTACCTGTCGTTTGCTTTGGGCTATATGGTCGAACTTAAAATGTTCAAAATCAATGCCCCCGATCCAAGTGAAAACAGCCCCGGATTGGGGGTCAATAGACAATGAGCCGGTATTTAAAAATTTTAAATAGTGTTTTATACTGTCAATGGGGCTGGCCTCCACCGTTTTTTCGCCGTCCCAATCGGATAAAGTCATGGTTCTTTTTAGTTGTAGTTCTTTCCACGCCGCCTCGGGAGCGAGTCCCGCTTGCAATAATTGCTTATAGTGCGGTGAACTAAACACCGCCTTTTCAATGACCTTAAGATTCGTGTTCCATGGGGCACTTTTACCATAGCTTTTTTCAAACTGCTGCTGGAGCGATTTCATATGGTCCCGCATCGCCTTTTCGGCCATTAGCTGCATCTTGTGGTTTAAGGTGGTATAGATTTTCAGACCCGAAGTATATATATTGTAATCATGCCCCTTTTCCTGTTCTGATTTGCTCCATTTCAACATTTGCTTGCGCACTTCCTCTCTAAAATAGGGAGCTATTCCGGCATTATAATCATACTTTCTGTAATCCAGTGCTAAGGGAATGACCATCAAACTGTCTTTTTGGGATCCAGTGATATAAGCATTTTTCTCCATCGACTGGAGCACCAAGTTGCGACGGCCTAGACTATTCTCAGGAAATACCCTCGGGTTATAGCCGTAGGTCGCTTTTAGCATTCCGACCAGAACAGCCGCTTCCTCGATTTTGAGCGCCGACGCTTTTTTGTTGAAAAACTTTAGCGCGGCGCTCTCCACGCCGAACGTATTATCACCGAAAGATACCGTATTGAGATAGTGGGTAAGGATTTCTGGTTTGGAAAAGCTGTCCTCCAATCGGGAAGCAATGATCATTTCCTTGAGCTTATCAACTGCAAGGTTCGCGCTATTCCGATCTTTTCTGGGGTATAGGTTTTTGGCCAATTGCTGCGTGAGCGTACTGCCCCCGCCAGCAGATTGGTCCTGCATCAATATTGTTTTGAGCGCGACCCGAAACAGACTGCGATAATCCACTCCCTTATGCTCATAAAATCGCTCGTCTTCTATAGAAATGAGCGCTTCGATCAAGTAAGTTGGAAAATCTTCGAATGGAATGGGCTGCCGATCAATGAGATAATATTTTCCGATAAGTACACTATCGGCCGAATATACTTCCGATGCCCTTTGATAATCAAAATTTGAAAGTTCGGTCCGGTTTGGAAGTTTCCCCCATACCCCCAAATAAACAGTTAATAAAAACAACACGGAGCCGGTATAAAAAATAATAAAAGCGATCAGACCATACCTCAAATAGGGGGGCTTGATCCCTTCCAGCGTGCTGCTAATTCTTTTGATCAATTCCATATCAATTTTATAAAGATAGTCCTAAAGGATTTTATATCGCCGTTATTGGTGTTTGCCAGTTTTAGAAAGTTGGGGATTGGTCTTATCAATTGTGAAGAATGTTTTAAATAACAAAAATAGATTGAAAATGGAGAAATTAAATCTTTTACTTTTCATTAGGGCACAATTTTATTTAATGACCCTAAAGGTAAGGTTGATTCTTCCGTTGATCGATCGAATTGTTTTGGGAAGCTGGTGCAGCCAATGATGTTGCGTGCTGCCCTGCATCAATAATAGACTTCCATGTTCCAATAAGATCTTGTGTTTCAAACTTGGATTTGTTTTATGCTTTAGGTGAAAAGAACGCTCTTGGCCCAAACTGATTGAGGCAATTACCGGATTATTGCCCAGTTCTTTTTCGTCATCGGCATGCCAGCCGTTGCTATCTTTTCCATTTCTATAAAAATTCAAAAGGCAACTGGTGAAATCAACCAGCACTTTTGGCTCTAATAGCGCCTTTATTTCTAATAATTCTTTTGAAAATGGCAGCGGAGACATTTTGATATTGGAATAGGAGTACGATTGATGATTGTTCGCAAAGAAGGCCGTCAACCTGGGCTGAAGATGCTGTTTGCCGTATACCTTGATGGAATCTTGTCGCCATGGAACCATTTCTTTTAGCAAATCAAAATAATGGGCCGCAGTTTTTGGCGGCAGAAAATTTGAAATATAGGTGATATCCGCATCAGGAAGATCCAACCGCACTTCTTCTGAGAAAAGGGTTGCCATTATTCCAGAACGGTTTTTAACTGATTTCGATATTCGGATGGATTTTGCCCGGTAAACGCTTTGAACGATTTATTGAAATGTGAAAAATTGTTGAAGCCGCTTTCAAAACAAACGTCGGTGATGCTTATGGGCTGTTCTGCCAACAATTTGGAGGCATGCACCAAACGGTATTCGTTCACGAACTGTACAAAGGTCTTGTTGGTGATCTTTTTAAAATACCGGCAGAACGAAGGTACGGTCATGCTCACCAAATCTGCCATTTGTTCAAGGGGGATATCTTCCTTGAAATTCGTCTTTACGTGATTGAACACAATGTTGATCCGATCATTGTCCTTTACCTCCGCTTCCATTGAGAAGCCCACCGCATTCAATACCTTAAAGTCCTGTGATTGACCTAGTTCGTTCAAAATATTAAGGATGGAAAGCAAACGCTGAAAATCGGTCTGGTATTCCAATAGTTCAATTTTTTCACCGATTTTTTGCAAGATCCTGCCATGAAACGCAATGCCACCCTGACTGATCTGAAAAAGATTTTGGATCTTCCTCATTTCCGGAAGATCAAAAAATTCATTCCCCAAAAAGTCCGCTTTCATTTGGACCACGGTTTCGCTCTTGTTTCCGGTCAATTTATCGGTAAACCCGCAATGCGGGAGATTACTGCCGATCAAAATAAGATCTCCGTTGGTATAATAGGATATATGACTACCAATTTGACGTTTACCTGAACCGCCGTTTACATACACCAGCTCGATCTCTGGATGATAGTGCCAACGATTATTGCTGTTCAAACGCTCTTCATCGAACTTTTGATAGGTAAAAGAATGTCCGAAATCCGGCTCGATAGCCTCGAATGTTGCCTTGTTCTTTATCATGTTCAATATTCAAATTAATATCAAAGTTATGGAAGACTTATGCGACCATTCTTTGCAAAATTAACCAAAAACTATGCTATATTACCTATTTATGATTTAATTAAGAAAATAGAAGTTAAAATAACATATAAACTGGAAAATCCTGTGGTTGTTGAACGACCTATTCGATCCTACATTTGTACCATAGTTTATTTATTAATTTAAACAGAAAAGTCATGAAAAAAGTAATTAAGTTAACAGCAGCGATCGCCTTAATGTTTGTTACGGTAACAGGCATGGCCAACGAACCTAAAATCTTGCTCCAAGGTTCGGAAAAAAGTTTTGTATTTGAGTTGGATTCAAGGTCCACAGCAACTATCATACAGTTAGTGGATATCGATGACAACATTATCTTTAAGGAAACGGTTTTAAAGGGGACCGATTATGCCAAAAGATTCGATCTTAATAAGCTTGAATCCGGAGACTATTATTTAAAGGTCCAAGATCCCATTAAAGAAATCGTTTATACGGTCAATCTTGATGGGGCTGGTACGAAAGTTATCGCCAAAAAGGAAAACAACAAACCTGTTTTTCGAAAGGAAGGTAACATCGTATTCTTAAATTTGTTAAACCTCGACCTAGATAAGGTAAAAATTGATGTTTATGACAGTAGCAACAGGGTACTGTTCTCTGAGCGCATTGATGGTATGTCAATCGTACAAAAAGCCTTTAATTTTGAGCAAGCCTTTAAAGACAGCTATACGGTTGTTGTAAAGGATGGAGGCAATATATATTACGAGGATATTGTGATAAAATAGTTGGTTAGTTAA
>JBBKWR010000212.1:0-2682 GCA_037969055.1 Flavobacteriaceae bacterium
GGCCCCAAGAAAAGGCCCAGTTTTTTGGTGATGTGCATAGGGTTGATTTAGTGCCCCTAAGCTATGTTTTTTCTTTTGGTTTTGAAAATTAGTAGAGGGCAGTTTTGCAAGTGCAAATGTTCAGGGTACATCCCGTTCTGGATTCTCAGTAAATAATGGAATCTGTGGGGATTGTGGGCACCTCATAATTTCCATAATCTATAACGACTTTGCCCGTGTCGATGCCCTTGGGATCATCAGACTTTATGCCCGTACCATAAACAAATACCTTTTCTAATTTTATAAAATTTGACAAAACAGATAATAAGGGCGCTTCAATTTTGGTGCCGGTAAGATTAATGGATTTCAAATGTTTGAGGGAGGAAAGGCGATCCATATGTTGCCCTGTGACCGAAGTGTGATCCAATTTGAGTACGGTTAGGTAGGGAAGTTGTTCCAGTTCCTCAAAAATAGCGTCGGTTACTTGTGTGGCCCCTAGGTCTAATACCGCGATTTGATTTTTAAGGGAGCGCAAATGCGCAAAATCTTCATCTGAAAAAGTAGGTTTGTTGATGCAAGATACTTTTAGAAAATTAGTTTCCTGACTAATATTAGCTACATGGACCCCCATTTTTTTAAGGGCCTGAATACTGTCTTTCGGTGCGGCGGCCACCTCTATATTAGGAAAATCATTCTCCACTTTTGGCGGGAAAAATGGCAAGAACAATGCTTTAGCAAGTCCTACTTCCTTAATTGACATTTCAAAATCAGGACCGGCGTCGATCCAGGCACCAATTAGGCTGATCTCCTCTTTGGTAGGTTGGGACTTATCTTTGGGAGGCATGTGATCTTCATCGGTTTTGGGGAGGTTGATCCTTCTGAACAACTCGCTCTGCAAGGCATTTTTAGCAATGATTACCTCGCCGTTTTCACCGCCCTTTAATATATCCTTCTCGGTATGCAACAGCAATTCTCCTTTTCTTCGCTTCGGATTATGACAGCTCAGGCATTTGTTGTTCAGGATGGGTTTGATTACATCATCATATAATTTTGCATCTTGCCAGTTTTGTTCGTCCAAGGCGATCTTCTTTTCCTCAAATGTCTCAAATCCCAGGGCAGTTTTAATATTGTTGGGCAAAGGCTCCACCAGGTAATCCTCTCCGTGGGTAATGCTGCCCCCCAAATGCCCTGTCAATGAAATCAATATAAAAATCAAGATCGACAAGGCCAGCTTTGGTATGCTGAGCAGGAAATTAAATTGTTTTGGTTCTTTTAATCGTACGAACATCCCAAAACAAAAAATGGTGGTAAGAATTCCTGACCATAAATGAAATTTCACGGTTTCAAAGGCAAAACCTTCGCCCAAATATTGCAAATAACCGGTTAGACAGGCAAGTACGGCACAAAGGCCGCCCCATAAAAAAATAAGGGAAACCACGTTGTTGAGTTCATTTTTTTGACGGTCGTACCATTGTAAAAGCAACCCGAGAATGATAAATCCTACGGGAAGGTGAACAATGATAGGATGGAGCCGGCCCAACAGTTGTTTTAAAACTTCCATGGGAGGATAACTAATTGTGGTTTTAGCATTATTTTAATGGATGTAATATTGAACGCTTTGCCTATGCGCAACAAGGGTTACAAGATTCGTTTTTTCCAATTAACAATATTAATTGATCATTCGTTGTTTTAAGGCTGTCATCATAAATATATTTGCTTTCCATTGATCGGCGACGGGAAGTCTTGTATACGGTAATGTGGGCATATAATCCGCCGGTCCAAATTCTGTTGTAATGGTAAAGGTATCATGCTGTTTCCATTGGTTTCTGATCACTTTTTCCCAAATATCCAAATGCCGTTCGAGGGCAATTTTCCATTCCGGTGCCTCTGGGTCGCCGACTTGCGGTCCTTCAGCATGGCCTACCCGGGCATGTATATGATACGATCGGTTAATTACCTCATGTAGTAGCCCATCCTGAGCTTCTAATAAGGATTCGTGGACGACCATCCAATGGCTAATATCCAAGTTAAGTTTTAGCTCTGGGATAGCCGCAAGATATTTTTTGGTATTCGGTAGGTTATAACTAAAACGCCCGCGGTGGGTCTCATGATAGATAGGAATATTGTATTCGCTTGACACTTGGTTGGCACTATCTATAAACGCCTTGTTTTCTTCAAAACTATAAAAATCACTCCCCGTATGACAATTGATATAAATGGGCTGCCAAACGATCAACTGTTTGAAACCAATGGTATAAGCTTTGAGGCTCTCTGTGAAGGATAATGACTTATCGGTGCCATGTAAAAATGCAATTTTAAGGCCATGTTTTTCCAAGGCAGATCTCAACTCATTTTGAGTGTCCACATCCGATGGGAACCATGTTTCTACGCCATCGTAACCTGATGCCTTGGTACGCTCACAGAAGGCATCCCAAGAAACCTGCTTGCCCCAGTCCGTCTGGAAAAACAACAGTTTACCATTGGCCTGGGCCTTACCCGAAATGGCAAAAAGAAGGGTAATCAATAATAAGGATATTCTCATATGATGTTAGGATTTGCTTACAAGGTACAGCTCTGGATTATTATTTTAGGACTTACATGTCAAGCCAAAATCTCACGAATAATTTCTCCTTCAACATCGGTCAATCGGAAGGGCCTGCCCTGAAATTCAAAAGTGAACTGTTCATGATCAAAACCGAGTAG
>JBBKWR010000213.1:0-4930 GCA_037969055.1 Flavobacteriaceae bacterium
ATCATTATCTTCCTCTAACATTACGCGGTCTTCCGTTAGGTTCGGGGTAAAGGAATAGGCAAACGAAATCTCATGGGTTAGGCCCAAGTTGTCAAAATCTGTTGCAAAACCCTTTTCCATGGTGTAGCCTATGGAAACCCTTTGGTTTATATTAAAACCGACTCCGGCCGAGGCCCCATAAAAATTATCGTACCCACCCTGCAACCATCCCAATTTAGGAAGATCGAGGATAAGACTTCCGCCAAGCGAAATGTCGCCCCCATCATTGGAACGCACACGTTGACTGTTCATCCGTACCCTTGCCAAGGGCATGAGTCGGGCACTCTCCAAGAGTCCCGAACCATTTTCGAACGAGTGTGTATATTGTAAATGGCCTGAGTAGGCCTTATCTTTAAATTCTGACAATGATTTGCTGGTCTTCAGATTGTATTCCAACAGGTTTTCTGCATACCCCCCAAAATCGAATTTTCCATACGATAAATTAAAGCCAGGTTGAAAGGATAATACATTACTGTCTTCGGTACCATTGATCAGAAAATCATTGGGATCAATGACATCGATGCTGTTACGGTTCAATCCTGAACTGTAATAGGCCAAGTTCCCCCCGAAGGTAAAATTACTTTTATCGCTCAACTTTATGCCATAGGCATAATTGGCCAATATCCCAATATTTGAAACGGGACCGATTTTTTGGGAATATAGGCTAAGCCCAAGGCCACTTTTGTCTCCGATCCTACCACTATAGCTCAGGAAATAGGTCTGATCGTTATCCTGAAATTGTACCGATTGGTTTCTATGTAAGAGATTTACATATGATTTGTCTTCACGAACCGTTGAAAAGGTTGGGTTGATCAAGAATCTGTTGAACTTCAACAGGTTCTGTGGCGCAACCCTATAGGGCAAAATGGGGTCATCTTGCTGCGCATTTAAATGGGTCGTCAAAGAAAGGATGGCGATCAAGCAAAATGATATGAATTTAAAAAGTTTCATTGCTGGTTATCGAATAACAGTTATGGTACCTTGTTTTAGTTTTTGTCGGGCCTTCTTAATTATGTAATAGAACACCATATTTTGATTTGGAAATGTCATGGATGATTCGGGCCAGTTGTTTTGATATCCCATAACGTTCAAGATTTCCGCACCTTTGTCATTGTATATAACGACATTAATGTCTGATTTGTTGGAATAGGTGTTCGGAACAACCCATTGATCGTTGGCACCATCTCCATTTGGGGTGATTACGTTGGGAATGTTGAACAGATCTAAATAGGCCGCAGTAATTTGCTTGCTTATTTGGCAATTATCAATATTGGCCACCAAGAGGTAGTTGCCTTCTTCGGTAAAGGTCATCGAACTGCTGCTACCTACAAGGGTGTTGTTGGCATCGAACCATTGATATGCGGTACCCCCGCTTGCCGTTACGGTCTTGGAGCTTCCCTCAGGGAAAATAACATCTCCATCGACATCCAATTGGATCAAATCTGGGTCTAGTGGGGATATGGTGATCTCATTCGAAATTAGGTCACAACCATTTTTGTCCATTACCAGACGATAGGTACCCGGTTCTGTAATATCGAACGAAGCATCTGTACTATTCACTGAAGTATTGCTTCTTTGCCAAGCAAAAGTTTCTCCGGTGAGATCGGAACTGGTACTTATTGTTATAATATCGCTGCTATTGCAGTAGACCGTACTTGTGCTATTGATGGCCAACGTTTCATTGGTCAATAGTTGGACCGATAGGTTGTTGGAGGTTTCATTATAGCTATTCAAGGTTCCATCTACGGTATAGGCCCCGTTTTCTATGGTACTGGTCAAGCTTATATTTTTGGAGGTTTCACCGGCCACATTAGCCCCATCTTTTTTCCATTGATAGGCAAACGAATCGACCAAGGCAGAAGTCACGTTGGTTTTTGCGCCCCCATTATCGACCGCATTGATCGTGGTAACCGCCAACACCATGCTCGTGCTGACACATGCAGTGTATGCTGAAGCATTATCGATGATAATTTCAAAGGATGCGGGAACCACCGCTGTGGTAGGCTCTGAATTTTTGACAGTACCAGGGCAGGTACCGCCCCCTTGGGTCACCGCTACATAATAGTTGCCATCTTGGGTAATGTCCAAGGTACTGTTGGTTGCCCCACCGATTATACTTCCATTTCGGAACCATTGATAGGTCGGGGTAACCGCGGTTGTCGATACGCTCAAAGTTTCGGGCTGTGAAGGGAGCACCACCACATTGGCGGGATTGCTACGCGTTACCGTAAAGCTGTCGGCATTGGTGATGCTCACAGCGGCCGATCTTTCGTTGCATATTCCGGTTGCCGATATTTCTACTTGATAGTTGCCCTCAAATCCCGGAACACTGGCATCTACAACATATGAGGTTGCAGTTGCGCCCGAGATGGCCACATCATTTTTAAACCATTGATAGCTCCAAGTGGGATCTGTTTTGTTGATACTAAGCGTCTCAGTGTCGCCATTGCACAAAGCTGTTTTGGTGGGCGGGTTGATCGCGATGCCTTCACCCGACGCGCCAATGGTGACCATTACGACATTGGAAAAGGCATTGCTGCTTCCCGTACAGGCCCCATAATCGATATAGGCCTGGTAGATGCCATCTAGATCCGCAAGTACCGTAGGACTGGTTTCCGAAAGAAGCGTCCCGCTTCTATACCATTCATACTGGTAGGTACCTGCATTTGGAATGTTATCGACCGTAAGGTTTATTGGGGTGGTACTACACACATCTCCTGTGCTGCCATCGCCGTTTGGACTGATATTAAAGTTGGTCACATGATCCATAAAGTACATGCTGTATGCCGGTGAGGCAGTACCGGTTTTGGCCGGGCTGGTGCTGCGTACTCTCAATTTGTACCCTGCACCCCTGGTGTCATTTGGGACTCCAAATTCAAAACCGGGGTTTTGTACAACGGCATTGCTGGCCTCCCTGGCCAGCTCCACGGGAGATCCAAAATTTCCATTGGCATCCGACAGTTCTAGAATCCATTCGTTACCGGGGTTGGGGGTCCCCACCCAAGAAACAGTGGCGAAGTATTGGTTAAAACCGGAGATGCCGGCACATATTTGTGTCCACTGGCCAGAAGTTGGGGTTCCACCAAAATTTGGGTTTCCAGCAGGTTTAGGGGCATTCACAAGAATTTGTGCAGATACTTGCGAAGCGCCTAAAAAGGATAAAACGATTAAAATAAGGCTTGCGGCTTTAAGTAGTTTTGTTCTCATAAGTAGTTGTAGTTTTAGGGGTTTACTACCAGTTCAATTACTCAGATTTGGGTCTGGTTCAAACGTATAATTTTGTCGGTTTTTTAAAGATTTATAATGGCGCCCCTGGCCATTGCGATTTCGTTATACATTATTTAACAACAAATATGTCATATTATAACCGCATGAAGAATTTAATGTTGTGGCAAGGCACAAAAGTGTTGTGAAATGCATTTAATGTATGGTAAGGTTGTTTTATGCCAGCGCATTCGACCATTTTTCCTACTTTTGTGCCTCAAAATAAATGCCATGGACGAGCCCGCTAAACCCTTGAATTTTTTGGAGCACATCATCGAGGAAGACTTGGGTAAAGGTTTTCCAAAAAGGGCGCTTCGCTTTCGCTTTCCACCAGAGCCAAATGGGTATCTGCACATTGGCCATGCCAGTTCGATCTGTCTTAATTTTGGACTTGGTTTACGCTATGGCGCCCCGGTTAATCTGAGGTTCGATGACACCAATCCCGCGAAAGAAGAACAAGAGTACGTGGATGCCATTAAAAAGGATGTCGAATGGTTGGGGTATAAATGGGATACCGAACGGTATGCGTCAGATTATTTTCCGCAACTCTATGATTGGGCGGTTCAATTGATCAAAGCTGGAAAGGCCTATGTTGATAGTCAGTCTTCCGAAGCAATGGCAGCGCAAAAAGGAAGTCCTACCCAAGAAGGCACCGAAAGTCCATTTCGTTCGCGTTACAGTGCGGAGAATTTGGATCTTTTCGAAGGGATGAAAGCTGGAAAATTCGAAGAAGGAACCCATGTGCTTCGCGCAAAAATAGACATGTCCTCTCCCAATATGTTGATGCGGGACCCTATTATGTATCGCGTTCTCCACAAAGCCCACCATCGGACAAATACCGATTGGTGTATTTATCCGATGTACGATTGGACACATGGGGAAAGCGATTATATTGAGCAAGTTTCACATTCGCTGTGTACCCTGGAATTCGCCATGCACCGCGAATTATACGATTGGTTTTTGGATCAAGTATATGACCCAAAAATGGTGCGCCCCAAACAGCGGGAATTTGCCAGACGCAACTTGAGCCATACCGTGGTCAGTAAAAGAAAGTTATTGCAGTTGGTGGAGGCTGGAGTTGTCAAGGGCTGGGATGATCCCAGGATGTCAACGATCTCAGGATTGCGAAGAAGGGGCTACACCCCCGAATCTATCCGAAATTTTGCAGATACTATTGGAATAGCCAAACGCGAAAATCTTATAGATGTTTCCCTGCTGGAATTTCATGTAAGGGACCATTTGAATAAAATTGCCCCCAGGGTAATGGCGGTACTTGATCCGATCAAAGTAGTGATTACCAATTATCCGGAGGGAAGAGAAGAATGGCTTGAGGCGGAGAATAATCCTGAAGACGAAAACGCAGGTTTTAGAAAGGTCCCTTTTTCGAGGGAATTGTACATAGAAAAAGAAGATTTTAGGGAAGAGGCCAACCGTAAATTCTTTAGATTAAAACTGGGAGGGGAAGTACGGCTTAAGAACGCTTATATTATTAAAGCGGAAGGCTGTACAAAAGACGCTGCTGGTAATGTGGTAGAAATTCAGTGCACCTATGATCCGAAAAGCAAAAGTGGTAGTGATACGGAGGAAAGTCTACGGAAGGTCAAGGGAACCCTACATTGGGTTTCTG
>JBBKWR010000214.1:0-6255 GCA_037969055.1 Flavobacteriaceae bacterium
TGTCTATAGATGGCTTATGATCTTGATTCTTTCCGTGATCGTTGCTTTTTGCCTTTCCTTCAAAAACAGTATCTTGCCCGTGAAAATATTTTTTATGAAAAAACTCGAGCTGCATTGGCAAATTATTTTAGGAATGATAACTGGGGTACTCTTTGCCCTTATCATGGTAAAATTTGAATGGGGTCCCAAAATAGTTTCCGATTGGATAAAACCTTTTGGAAACATCTTCATAAACTCGTTAAAACTCATTGCTGTTCCCTTAATTTTAGCGTCTTTGATCAAGGGGGTTTCGGATTTAAAGGATATTTCGAAATTGTCGAAGATGGGCGGAAGAACCATCGCCATCTACATAACAACTACCATAATAGCGGTATCGATAGGCTTGTTCATTGTCAATACCGTTAAACCCGGGAACTCAATTTCAGAGGAAACCCGTAATGAACTGGTATCGAACTATAGTGGTGATGTTAATAGTAGGATCGCCGAAGCGGAAAAACAAAAGGAGTCAGGACCCTTACAGGCGTTGGAAGATTTGGTGCCCAGCAACATTTTCAGTGCTGCGAGTGACAATGGCAAAATGCTACAGGTAATTTTCTTTGCGGTATTCTTTGGGATAGGCCTGATCCTCATACCTGAGAAACAAGCAGCCCCGGTAAAAGCGTTTTTTGATGGTTTCAATGAGGTTATTCTCAAACTTATAGATTTGATCATGTTGGCCGCACCCTATGGGGTATTTGCGCTTTTGGCCGCGTTGGTGGTTGAATCGCCGAGCATGGACCTTTTTAAAGCGCTCGCATGGTATGCGCTATGCGTGGTATTAGGATTGATGTTGATGATATGCGTATACCTACTTATCGTGTACTTATTCACAAAAAAAACACCTGCTTTCTTTATAAAAGGACTTGCCCCAGCTCAATTATTGGCCTTTTCGACCAGTTCAAGTGCCGCGACACTACCAGTAACGATGGAACGGGTTGAGGAACATTTGGGGGTAGATGAAGAGGTGGCCAGTTTTGTTTTGCCCATAGGAGCGACAATAAATATGGATGGTACGAGCTTGTACCAGGCTGTAGCTGCTGTCTTTATTGCCCAGACCTTTGGAATGGACTTAAGTTTATCCACCCAACTCGGCATAATTGTAACCGCCACACTCGCCTCTATCGGAAGTGCTGCCGTTCCAGGTGCGGGAATGGTCATGCTGGTGATTGTATTGGCACAAGCGGGAATTCCTGAGGCTGGATTAGCCCTCATATTTGCTGTGGACAGGCCCTTAGACATGTGCCGCACCGTCGTCAATGTTACCGGAGATGCCACCGTTTCTATGGTTGTTGCTAAATCATTGGACAAATTGGGAGAACCGAAAGTTAAGAATTGGGACGACCAATTGAAATAAGTTTGAATAGTTTTTTGATTTATCTTCGTAGGTTGAAATTGTAATGGGTTCATTTTCCAAAATTATTAATTAACGTTTATGTCGATTTACAATTTAAATTTTCTAAAGCGCTTACCCCTTAATTTTAACGAGATCCCCTCACACGCAATATGAAGCGAATCGCATTGCATTGGCAGATCCTTATAGGGATGCTTTTGGGCCTTATTTTTGGATATTTGATGACCAGTTTTTCCTTCGGTAAGGAATTTGTAGTGGATTGGATCAAGCCCTTGGGCACTATATTCATCAAACTTTTAAAACTGATTGCCATACCCTTGATATTGGCTTCCCTTGTAAAAGGAATTTCGGATTTGCAGGACATTGGGAAGTTTAAGTTGATAGGACTTCGGACCCTTGGCATTTTTGTAGGAACAACAATTATAGCCATCACTATTGGTTTGTTGTTGGCAAATATTATTGGCCCTGGGAAAGGAATTTCACCTGAGACCGTTGCGGAACTTACCCAGACCTATGCCAATGATAGTGGCGTTAAGGCCAAATTGGCAGAGGCCACTATCCAAAAAGAATCGGGACCCTTACAATTTATGGAAGACATGGTTCCGGACAATGCGGTGGCTGCCATGGGCGATAACAGCCTAATGCTACAAGTAATCGTATTTACCATTTTTATGGGTATTTCAATGCTTTTGATAGGGGAGAAACGTGCCGAACCACTCAAGAAGTTCTTTGATGCCCTTAATGATGTGGTCCTAAAAATGGTTGATTTGATCATGCTGACCGCGCCAGTCGCCGTTTTTGCCCTTTTGGCGAACGTGGTGGTATCCGCAGGTGACGCTAAATTGCTCATGGCATTATTAAAATATTCCGGAGTGGTAACATTGGGCCTGATTCTAATGATGGTGTTCTACGGGGTTATGGTAGCGACAATTACCAAAAAGAACCCATTCTGGTTTATGAAACAGCTAGCGCCTGCACAATTGCTTGCATTTTCTACGAGCTCCAGTGCGGCAACCTTACCAGTAACCATGGAAAGGGTAGAAGAGCATCTAGGCGTTGATAAAGAAGTTTCCAGTTTTGTATTACCGGTTGGTGCTACGGTCAATATGGACGGCACCAGTTTGTACCAAGGTGTAGCGGCCGTTTTTATTTCCCAGGCCCTGGGCCATCATTTGGAATTTACCGACCAGCTCATCATTGTGCTAACCGCACTATTGGCATCGATTGGCACGGCAGCAGTTCCCGGGGCAGGAATGGTGATGTTGGTCATTGTGCTGGAATCGGTAGGGATCCCGTCGGATAAACTGGCCATCGGACTCGCATTGATCTTTGCAGTCGACCGTCCTTTAGACATGGCCAGAACGGTGGTAAACATTACGGGCGATGCCATGGTATCAATGGTGGTCGCCAAGTCTGTCGGAAAATTAGGGACGCCCAATGTCAAGAATTGGGATGACCATTATAAAGGGTAGGTTGTTATATAGATTATTTAAGATAAATAAGCATCCACCCTTGGCTGTCCTTAGTTCAGTAGATCTTTTTTATTCTTGTTGGAATTATGTCAAAAATTTGGCAGTCAATTTAGGGTTGGACACCATAAAACGATTCTATCTTTCCCGCCATCGGCAATGGATTTTTTGTTCCAAAATCATATACGAAATTTCGTAAGATTTTGATTAACAACTTCGTTAATTAGGCAAATTACAATCAGCAAATAAGCAGAGACGATTTTTAGTAGGTACCAAGAAATTACAGAAGTTTGTTTTTTGTAGGGACATTTTTAATAACTTAACTGTGCTTTAGGCATTTTTAACGCCAATGATTTGGCCTAAATACTTTCTAACGTAATAAACTAAAAAAATGTACTATGAAAAATTATCTAAATTTCAGCAAATTACTTTGGTTGTCTTGTGTATTGGTCCTATCATTGGGCTGTAGCAATGACAACACTGAACCTTCAGAAGACCTTCTTCAGACTGCCCTAAAGGCAAATTTGGGGGATAAATTTAATTTCACTACATCATTGAAGGGCAGTAATGAGGTGCCCGCCGCAATTACTAATGCAGCCGGCCATGTGAGTGTGAAGATCAGTAAGGACGAACAGTCCATTCATTACAAAATCACCGCCGCGAATATCGATAATGTTAGAGCCTCCCATTTCCACATGGCCCCCTCTGGGGTAAATGGGCCGGTTGTTGTTACCTTATATTCCAATCCGGTACAACCCTCTGGACCTCAAAATGGGGTGTTGGCGGAAGGCGTAGTGACGGCAGCCAACGTTACGGGCGTTCTTGTAGGTGACCTAGAGTCGTTGATAGCTGCAATTAGGACAGGAAACATTTATGTCAATGTCCATACTTCGAATTTTCCAGGAGGTGAGCTGAGGGGACAACTTGCGGATTAATATCCGTTTTAGTCTAGCGAATGTAAAAACTTGGCGTTAAGCTCAGGGGAAGGGACCATACAATGGTCCCTTTTTCCATACCATTGGTAGCGGTTTTTCGCCACTATATCGTATACGATATTTCGTAACTTTCTGGGAATCAGTTTCAGTACCCGGGAGATTGTTCGGTAGCCTTTTAGATGTCGCCCGATTCTCAAAGCGGCATCCGATTTTGTAAAATAGGCCACCCCCGGGTCGATCAAAATGATGGAATCTACGTTTGAAGTATCAATCTTTCGCTCGGAAATCAGCTTTTTGCCCACCTCGCTTTGCAAGGCGGCAAATCTAAAAATGTCTTCCTTATCCCTGTGGATAATAAATTGAACCGACCGATTGCAAAGATTGCAAACCCCATCAAAAAGGATTATTTTTTTATGGTTTAAGGGTACATCTTTCATTTTCAATATTCAGTAATTATTCTTGGCCAAATCAAATTCCCATCAATCATAACGATTAACGATTAACGAATAACCATTAACGCTTTTTCGCCTCCACCAACTCCAACTGCTCCACACTAACGTTGGTCGTAAAAATGCCATAATTCACAACAGCCTTGTTCTTTTCCAACTTGTCAATGCTGCCCACGGCTTTACCATCGAACAATCTAACCCGGTCCCCAATCTTAAAGACGGGCATGGGCTTATTTTTGTCTTTGAGTACTGCCTTAGTCTTTTGAACCGCTCTCTTTTGCCTGATGACCTTTACTTCTTTCAGGACCTCTTGGGCGACTTTCACCTTCTTCTCACGCTCAACGTTTGTCTCGTTCGCAGTTTTCTTCTTGCGCTTGCTGTTTTCGGTCTCTACAATCCGTAGTAATTCCGAAACCAATATCCGCTTCTTATTGTCCTGAAAATACTTCGAGGCCACTTTCTCGATCTTGTTTCCCAATTGGATCATCCGTTGGTCATGGTCGTACAGTTCTTGGTAATTTTCCAATTTTGATTGGATTTTGGCGTTCAGTTTTTCCAGCCTTGCCGACTCTTCCCGCGCTTTGGACTCTTCCTCTTGCAACCTAGAGCCCGTTTGGGCCATTTTGCTGCGTTCTTTTTGCAACTTGGCTATCGTGGCATCGAAACGCACTTTGCCACGCTCTATTTTCTTCTTAGCCTTGTTGATCAAACTATACGGGATACCATTTTTTTGGGCAACCTCAAAAGTGAAGGAACTGCCCGCCTCACCCAGTACCAATTGGAAGGTGGGCTCCAAGGTCTTGCCATTAAATAGCATATTGGCATTGGTAGTATGGGGCAGCTCATCGGCCAGGGCCTTGAGGTTGGCGTAATGCGTAGTAATCACCCCAAAAGCGCCCCGTTCATAGAATATCTCTAAAAAAGCTTCGGCCAGCGCACCCCCAAGTTCAGGATCGCTTCCGGTACCAAACTCGTCGATCAAGAAAAGCGTGTCGCGATCGCACTGCTTTAGAAAAAGATTCATGTTTTTGAGCCGGTAACTATACGTACTTAAATGATTTTCAATGGATTGATTATCTCCAATATCTGTCAATATTTGATTAAAAAGACATACAGAACTGCGCTCGTGTACGGGAATCAATAATCCACTTTGGAGCATGACCTGCAACAGGCCGATGGTTTTCAGAGTGATGCTTTTCCCCCCGGCATTGGGCCCAGATATGACGATGATTCGATTTTCTGGATGGAGTTCAATAGATTGCGGAAAGGTAGTCTCCCCCCGTAAATGATTGCTCAGGAACAGCAGCGGATGGTAGGCATCCTTCAAATATAGTCTTCGGTTTTCGTTGATCTCGGGCATCAAGCCATTCATTTCAGAGGCATATTTGGCCTTGGCCGCAGTGAGGTCGATTTGGATCAAATAGTCCTGATATTGCCGCAGCATTGGGGCAAACGGACGGATAAATGCGGTCAGTTCATTCAATATCCGTTGTATTTCCTCGAGTTCATCGTACTCCAAATTCGATAGTTCACGACTATATTTTAACGCCGATTCCGGTTCAATGTAAACGATACTCCCTGTTTTCGAAGAGCCCATTACCGTTCCTTTCACCTTTTTTCTGTACATTGATTTAACCGCCAAAACACGGCGGTTTTCAACGACCGATTCCCTAATATCATCCAGATAGTCAGAGGAGTGATAAAGGCTCAGCGCCGCCGTAAAACTTTGCCCAATTTTACCCCTAACTTGGTTCATCTGTCTTCGAACGCGCTTCAATACTTCCGAAGCGTTGTCCTGTACCTCCCCAAAACGGTCTATGACCGCATCAATTTGGTTTGGGATGTCCGTATTCATCTCAACCGCCTTGGCGGCGGCATACAACAGCGGATAGTATTCCTTGAATTTTATTAAAAACTTTAAATGGGCGGTGACGGTTACGGTCAGGTTCCCGATCCGGCGAAATCCCGCAATTTCGAGCGTCGTATTTTCAATTCGCAATAATTGCAATTCC
>JBBKWR010000215.1:0-5862 GCA_037969055.1 Flavobacteriaceae bacterium
AGACGCTACTTATTTTCTGTGGGATATATTTTCGGGAGGAACGAATGGCAGGTAGAACCTTCGGTTTTGTTCCAACTCACCGATTTTACCAAGGAAAAAACCATCGATATCAATGCCAAAGTGTATAAAGATGTCGATTTTGGCAGAATTTGGGGTGGTATTTCCTACCGAAGAAGTTTCGATGGCGCCCAGTTCGTGAACGGCAATAATTTTGGCGAGCAGAAACTACAATTGTTTACGCCGATCATTGGCGCCAACATAAAGAATTTCCTCGTTTCCTATAATTATTCATACCAGTCTGGAGATATCCGATTAGATAATGGGGGGTTCCACCAGATTACCCTGGGGTATGATTTTGGGCAAACAGAGCGCAAATATGATTGTTACTGTCCCGCGGCCCAATAAAAAAATGGGCCTACTAAGTAGACCCACTTTCCAAATACGTTCCTGATCGTTGGTGCCATTCCTTCCAAAGGCAGACAGATCATCGGCTTTCACTACTGTTATTTTAATCCCATTTGTAATTTTTAGCAGCGGCCTGTTTTTTAATGGCTTCCAACATTGCATTTTCAAGTTCGCCCGTTGCGCCCTCTGTCTGATGTTGCGCTAAATAGGCCTCCCGTTTTTCGTTCAAAGCTTGGATCTCTTTTTGGATTCCGGTACGCTCCTTATTTTTTTCATCCACATAGGTCTTGATTTCCACTTTGGACATACCTTTTAGCTCGCTCGGAAGATCATCAGCCTCCAATGCTGAAAGGACAGTCTCATTTTCTGCCACGGCATCCACCAGATCCCATTTCGAATTATTATACAGCGTGGAGCTTTTGCTCACGGCCCGTTTTACCGCAACCCCTTCTTCTACGCTATAGGCATTCGCATCTTGGCTTCGTTGCATTTGTAACTTTTCCCTACCGAGGGCGCCATACGAAATGTATGTGTTGTTCAATTTTGAATTTAATTTAATAATTATCTTGTCAAATGGGGTATCTATATGTACCACCTGTCGGTTATGATCGATCGCAATGTATTCCCCTCCAGTTAGCTTTGCCCCATTTTTCCAATTGGTGTTGACCCCTTGCTGATAATCGCCACAGAAAATGGTATTGACAACCACATCTTTTTCCTTTGCATTGCTGGCAGCATCCTTATAATTTAATTTGCCTTGGTCAAACGGCTCGTTACCGGCAATAAAAATCATTTTAAGGTTATCGGGATTTTTGCCCCAATCCAATTGCCTCAAAGAGGTTTGGATGACCTGTCCACAATATTCCTCCCCACCATTCGTGGTGAGTGAAAACAATTTTTCGGATATCTCGTCGAGATCGCTGCTAAATCCCAACACCTGTCGCACATAACCTTCACGAGCTGATAAGTCGTCGTTTCCATACTGGTAGAGGGCGATTTCAAGTCTGGGACGGCCGTCATTGCCACATTTGGCATGGGTAAACTGGTTTACGACGTCCCATAATTGGGCTTTGGCCTGGTTGATCAACCCGTCCATACTGTTGCTGGTATCCAATAAGAGTGCTATTTTAACCACGTTATTGGCGCTAGGGCGCTCTTTTACGATCGCCTCTGCTACCAAAGTTTGTGCCTTGTCTTCTTTTGGGTTGGGACCACAGCCAAAAGCCGGGGTCATCGTAAGGGCCATAAGGGCCATTCCTAAGATTTGTTTTGCATTTTTCATAATTATTCGATTTAAGTTCAATTCTTTACTATTCATGTTTATATGTTTTAATATCAAGCCTAATAAACTTGCTAATGATAAGGTCGTCTTTCAACATGCTTTTTAATGAAATGTGACTATTTTATGCCCTAAATGTATTGGGAAACTTTTCCAATTAAAACCACGAATGAGGGAACAGGTCCTTTGGATGCGCAAAATGGCCCATTGATCTTGTAAAGGGTCCATAGGTACTGTTTTCGCCTACAATTAAAGGGTATCCCTATTTTTTAGTGCCATATAAAACTGCTAAGTTTACATTGCATTTTAGCCTTATGTCAAAGCAATTCCATATTATAGTACTGTTGTTTTTAGGAGGTTTGTCCGCTTCTTCCCAAGTGATGGACAAAAAGTCTAGAGATGAATCGTCGTTGCACCAAAACTTCCTCGATTCCGCCAACTTTTACAAGAAGAACAACATAGAAAAAAGCATCGATTTTATCACCCAGTCCATTGCCCAATTGGGCAAAAGGGCGAGTAAAAAGGAATTGGCAGAATCTTTAACGGCCTTGGGCGAAGTGTACCAGTACCATAACCAGAACGACTTGGCCATTATAAATTACGAAGATGCATTGGAAGCGAACAAAACTACCAAAACGAGCATTCTGTTGGGGAAGGTGTATGTCAAGATTGGGGAATTTACGAATGCCGAAGCGATCCTCTTGCCAATGATGGAATTGCAGCATTTGGTGCCCTTTCAAAACGTTGAACTTCACGAAACCTTGGGCGATGCTTATAAAGGCCTTGATCAGATCGATAAGGCAGTAGAATTTTATCGGAAAGCGCTGCAAATTGCGAACCAGAGCCAGATTGCCCCGAAAATGGCAGATTTAAATTCAAAGATTGCCGACGCTTACGCAAAAGACGACCGCAATATTGAGGCTGAGGGTTATTTCAAAAATTCATTACAGTTGGCACAGCGCCAGGCACCCCAACGGTCGATCCAGGAAAAGGAGAAGGTTGCCGATTATTACAACTCAAATAAACGCTTTCAGGAAGAGATCCAACTACGCAAAAAAAGCTTGAATGAACTAGAGGGCCTTACAGAGGCAGCCTCAAAAAGCCAACCTGCTTCAGTTTCGCCGGATACGATCACCAAACAATTGATCAACTACAAAATTGCCAATGCCTACATTTCACAAGATAAATACGATGAAGCGATCCCTTATTTGGAAAAAAGTATCGTGGAAGCGGGTGGCGATGATGATTTGATCGTACAGAAAGATGCGACCCGAAAATTATCAGAGGTCTATGAATTTAGGGGCGACTATTCGAAGGCCTATCACACCTATCAGGCCTATGTAGCCTTGGTAGATACCCTTTACACTCGGAAAGAACAGGAAATTTCCCGTGCTGCCAGGTTCAACCGGGAAATAGCCGCTAAACAAAGCCGCATTTCTGGTCTGGAGCAAGAAAGGGAACTTTCGCAAAGCAAATACGACCTTGCCCTGACCGAGCAACAATTGGCCCAAGAAAGCTATAAACGGCAAAGATGGATTATCTATTCTTTACTAGTGGGTATAGTTTTGATGGGAATCGCCACTTTCTTTTTCTATCGCAGCAACCAGCAGCAGAAGTTGGCCAACAACCTACTGGCCTTAAAATCGCTTCGATCTCAAATGAACCCCCACTTTATTTTCAATGCGCTAAATTCGGTGAACAACTACATCGCAAAAAGCAACGAACGCAGTGCCAATCGATATCTCAGTGATTTTTCGACCCTGATGCGGGCCGTACTTGAAAACTCTGAGGAAGACTTCATTCCGCTCGCAAAAGAACTTGAACTTTTGGAACTATACGTAAAACTGGAACATTCCAGATTTCCTGAAAAATTTGATTACAAAATTAATCTTGACCCCCATTTAGCGGTTGATGCCTTTCAAATTCCGCCCATGTTGTTGCAGCCTTATATTGAGAATTCAATTTGGCACGGACTTCGCTATAAAGAGGAAAAAGGGTATTTGCGTATCGATTTGGAGCAGGTCGGTAAGGACAGCGTGGAAATCACGATTTCCGATAACGGAATTGGCCGAAAGAGATCGGCAGAACTGAAGACCCGGCACCAAAAGAAACAGAAATCACAGGGAATGGGCAATATCAAAAAACGTATCGCCATATTAAATGATATGTATAAAGACAAGATAGATGTGCATATTTCTAACCTCGAGTCCGATGGTTCGGGGACGAAGGTGAAATTTATTTTGAAGCGGGATTGATACCTAAGCCCATGGTCAGTGGGGTTTGTTGCATGGTACAATCATAGTAGGGTTAGCAATCGGTAATGTTATGATTAGAGCATGAAACTTAATTCGATCATTGTAGAGGACGAGGCAAGTAGCCGCGAAATACTGCGCAATTATTTAGATAAATATTGTGATAATATCAATTTGGTTGGGGAGGCGGAGTCCATTCAAAAGGCGCTGCAATTGATAGCCAAACATGATCTTGATCTGGTTTTTCTTGATGTGGAAATGCCTTATGGTAATGCTTTTGATCTATTGGATCAAGTGCCAAATCGTACCTTTGAAACTGTATTTGTAACGGCGTACAATCAGTATGCCTTGGATGCGCTAAACAACCATGCGGCTTATTATTTGATGAAACCCATTAATATTGATGAATTGGTAAAAGCTGTCGATTATGTGACAGAAATAAAACTGAAAGAAAATACCCTGGCGGATCAGGTGCTGAAACCTAAACTAAAAAGTGTGGAAGGCAAGATCACCCTTCCCCAACAGGATGGCTTTCAAGTGTTGAACGTATCGGACATACTGTATTGCAAAGCCGATGACAACTATACGGAGATATTTTTGGAGAACAAGAAAATTTTGGTCAGTAAAACGCTTAAATATTTTGAGGATGCCCTCTGTGATTTCCATTTCGCACGCATCCACAAGTCGTATTTGGTCAACGTGAACGAAGTGGTCAAATATAGAAAGGGGAAAGGGGGCAGCGTGGTTATCTCCAATGGCAAGGAACTATTGGTCTCCGCTTCCCGAAAAAAGGAATTGTTGGCCTATTTTTGAGGTAATGGGTTTCAAGTTTAAAGTTATTGAGTTTATAAGGTTTTGGTTTTTGTTCCCTAAAGTTAATTCCAATAAACTTGCTTTTAAGGGCCGAAACCCGAAACCCGAAACCCGAAACCCGAAACCCGAAACCCGAAACCTGAAACTTGAAACCTGTATTTATGATTATAAAAACAATCAATGGCAAAACGCCTAAAATAGGCAACGATTGCTTTATTGCCGAGAACGCGACCATAGTGGGTGAGGTGACCATGGGAGATCAATGCAGCATTTGGTACAATGTCGTATTGCGGGGCGATGTGCACTTTATTAAAATGGGGAATAAGGTAAATGTCCAGGATGGTGCCGTCGTTCATTGTACTTATAAAAAGTCACCCACGATTATTGGTAACAATGTTTCCATTGGACACAACGCCATCGTACATGGCTGCACCATAAAAGACCATGTGCTCATCGGGATGGGAAGCATTATTATGGATGAGTGCGTTGTTGAAAGTAATAGTATCATTGCTGCGGGGGCCGTTTTGACCAAAGGAACCCATGTGCCGGCTGGAAGTATTTTCGCGGGAATGCCGGCAAAAAAAATCAAAGATATTAGCCCTGAATTAAGTACCGGGGAAATTGACCGGATTGCGGAGAGCTATGTAATGTATTCGAGCTGGTTTAAGTAGATGGGCTACCTTTCTAGGGGCATACCTGTTTACTTTAGGCACCCTGCCCCGATTTTATCATTTTAATCCATGATTTGTCGATGATATGTATATAACAGAGATATTTTCAACAATTTATGGTTATTTTTGCCCTTTAAATTTTGACAATGAACGCATATATATTTCCGGGACAAGGGGCTCAGTTTGTAGGGATGGGCCTTGATCTTTATGAAAAATATCCCTTGGCCAAAGAGATGTTCGAAAAAGCCAACCATATTCTGGGTTTTTCGATTACAGATATGATGTTCAGGGGTACACCTGAAGACCTTAAGCAGACCAAGGTTACGCAGCCCGCCATTTTTTTGCATTCCGTTATTTTGAGTAGGGTAATGGGTGCGAATTTCAAGCCCGACATGGTGGCTGGTCATTCCCTAGGGGAATTTTCGGCGCTGGTCGCCAATGC
>JBBKWR010000216.1:0-39486 GCA_037969055.1 Flavobacteriaceae bacterium
TACTTGCGTTGAAAATAAATGAAGTAGTTATAAAGTTTATAATTTACCTCATATCCATAGTCTATGTTTGCGTCATAGTTGATCTGAAGTTCGTAAAGGTTTGGGTTATACCTCATAGGCTGTAACACCCTGTTGTTCCATTCTATCACATAAATCTGATTGCGGTTTTCCAAAAATGATTGTGAGTAATACCCTTCTGGCTTTGCCACGCTCTTTAACCAAAAGTAAAAACCAGGCTCAATGATGATTATGTCATATTCGGTCCTATCACTGGATATTCGAATGGTATCGCCCTCCGTCTTGCTAAAGGCCATTTTTTCAGAATCGGACGGAATTATAGCCTGTTTCGAACTATTGCAGCCATTAACCATAATTAATAGGGATACCAAAGCCACAGTAGTGATGACAAGCTTCTTTTTCATATCCTGAATTTACAAAAAAAGCCACTCTACCTTGAGAGCGGCTTGTTAAATAATGTAACGTTTTAATTATTTTCCAAATAGGCCAGAGAGAAGACCTCCAAGACCACCTTTCTTTTTGTTGGTGCCCATGACCATTCCGGCAACATCGTCTAAAATGCTTCCATCACCATCGGCGTCAAGCAATGTGGTAATCAAGCTTTGGTTTTGTTTTGGCTGCCCTCCCAAGAGGCCACCTAAAAGACCATTCATGCTATTAGCATCTTTCACGTTGCTTTGGGCCTTCTGTTTCCCAACAAAACCCATGACGATGGGCGCGGCTATTTTAAGGATATTGGCGATAGAAGCGGTATCCATACCTGATTTCTGACTAAGGGCATTCTCAACGTTGGACTGTGATCCCCCAAAAAGATGGCCCAAAATTCCAGCGCCATCATTGGTCACACTTTCATCAACACCACCACCAAAAAGTCCACCTAGGTCATCCAAAATACTACCATTGTGTTTTGTCGACAATGCATTCATTAAGCCTTGTGCTCCCTGGGGGGTAGCAGCGTTTTTTTTCATGGCGCCCAATAGAAGGGGCATTGCCATACTAAGTACATCGCCTGTTTTGCTTTCTGATTGGCCGGTCTGGCCGGCTACACCACTTATTAATTGCTTGCCCATTGGGCTGTTCAATAAATCCAATAATCCTGACATCTTGCTAGTGTTTTATAGTTAGGGGGTCTAAAGTACAAAAACATGGTATAATCAAGTCAATGCAGGGACCGTTTTTTGATCAGAAAAATTGATTAAAGCTTAGGTTGGGCTGCGATTAAGACTTAAAAGTGGGTCACTTCAATAGTGCTATGATTTGAGAGGCTAACTCGGTTCCGATCCGGTCCTGGGCCTCTTCTGTAGCGGCACCGATGTGAGGGGTCATTGAAATCTTTGGATGCATTAATATTCGAATTTCTGGAGATGGCTCAGATTCGAAAACATCAAGTCCCGCAAACGAAACCTTACCACTTTCCAATGCATCTATCAAGGCCACCTCGTCCAAAACACCACCCCTAGCCGCATTGATTATGGCCACACCATCTTTCATCAACAAAAATTCTTTTTTGCCAATCATATATTCCTTTTGGGCCGGAACATGCAAAGTGATAAAGTCGGCGGCACGTAGCACCTCTTCTTTGGAAGTGGATTCAAATTTAAAGGGCAAGGATCGACCATCAAAAAAAGTGACATCTACTGAGGCAGTTTCAATGAACGGATCTGAATATATAACCTTCATGCCAACACCAAGTGCGATTTTTGCCGTAGCCTGACCTATGCGACCGAATCCAAGAAGACCAAGGGTCTTACCCCTAAGTTCCATTCCTTTAGCATACGTTTTTTTAAATTGATTGAACTTACTGTCCCCGTCCAAAGGCATATTACGGTTGGCATCATATAAAAAACGTACCCCACCAAATAAATGGGCGAAGACCAGTTCGGCCACCGATTCTGAAGAGGAGGCCGGAGTATTGATCACATGAAGTCCTTTTTCTTTTGCGTACACCACGTCAATGTTGTCCATACCGACGCCGCCACGGCCGATCAATTTGAGGCTTGGGCAATTGTCAATTAGTTCTTTTCGCACTTGGGTAGCGCTGCGTACCAAAAGTCCGATAACCTGATGTTCATTGATGAACTTCTCAAGCTGTTCTTGCGCCACTTTTACTGTCAGTACTTCAAAGCCTCCATTTTCGAGAGCGGTTATTCCCGATTGCGATATGCCGTCGTTTGCTAGGATTTTCATTTTTCGTTGGTTAAGGTTTGTTTTTGATCGCTATTTCCTGAAGTCATGTTGGTTCACTGTCAAGAAAACGCCCACTACATTTATCCTTTTCTTTCCATTTCACTCATAACATCAACTAGGATCCCTACACTTTCCAAAGGCAATGCGTTGTACATGGAAGCGCGGTAGCCGCCTACAGAACGGTGGCCATTAAGTCCGACTATGCCAGCCTCCTTAAGCAATATATCGAAAGTATCCTTCAAGGCTTCTTCTGTAAGGTTAAAGGTGGCGTTCATGTTGGAACGATCTTCAATTTTCGCGTAACCTTCGAAAAGGGGATTCAAATCTATTTCCGAATAAAGCAACTGCGCTTTTTTCTCGTTTATGTCCTCTATAGCGGCGATTCCGCCCAAGTTTTTTAACCAATCCAAGGTCAACATCGAAACATATACAGCAAACACTGAAGGAGTATTGAACATGCTTTCTTTATCAATATGGACCTTGTAATCCAAAATTGAAGGGATCTTCCTTGTTACCTTACCTAAAAGTTCCTCCTTTACAACGACTAACGTTGCCCCAGCGGGACCCATATTTTTTTGTGCTCCCGCATAGATCAAGCCAAACTGCGAAAAATCGAGTTGCCTTGAAAAGATATCAGAACTCATGTCACAAACTACGGTGGTGTCGGCCTTTGGAAATTTTTTGATCTGTGTTCCAAAGATGGTATTGTTCGAAGTTATATGCAGATAGTCCAATCCGGACGGGACGGCATAACCTTTGGGTATATAATTGTACTTCTCATCCTTGGAAGAACCCACTTCCAATATTTCTCCGAATAATTTGGCCTCTTTGATGGCATTATTGCTCCATGTACCCGTATTGAGGTATCCCGCCTTTGATTCTAAAAGATTGTAGGCGACCATTACAAACTGTAAACTGGCACCACCCTGAAGAAACAATGCTTTGTATCCTTTGCCTTCCAATCCTAAAAGTTCAAGGGCAAGCGACTGTGCCTTATCCATTACGGCGACAAAATCCTTGCTTCGGTGCGATATTTCAATAAGTGAAAGTCCCATCCCATTAAAATCGATTACCGCCTCCGATGACTTCAAAAGTACTTCCTGGGGTAGAATGCAGGGTCCTGCGCTGAAATTGTGCTTCTTCATTATAATGTTGGGTTTAGTATGTTGTTCTCTTGCTATTTAAGGTGGCAAAGGTCATAAATTTATAGGGAAACTTTGTTATATATAAACAATAATTCTGTTATATTTTCAATAGAAATTCAACCGTATCCACGCCGTCGGCATAATCAACTAACGAAGGCTTTTGGGTTTGTCCGAACAGTACTTCCCCTTCTATGAAGCCATTGGCAACTATACATTGCAATTGGTCGGCGTCATTTTCAAGCTGCTTTTTTAAAGCTTTCGGGTCTGAGTACCGCTCATAGAATAGCGACGCAATGGGCGAACTATAGCTCGAATCTTCCTTTAACAACAAGAAACCATTGTCCAACAACTTAAAATCGGACATAAGATATACCGCTTTGTTATAATCGTAATTATTGGAATACTTAACTTGATCAATGATAGAATGATATGGGTAAATCGACTCGAAGAAGGTATCAAATTGATAACCATTGGGTATAAATAATTTGGAAACGCTTCTGCATCCAAGGCCATAATAGCGAAAGATATCCTCGCCCAATTCCTTAAGCTGATTTGAACTTTCATTCCCATTCAAAACGGCTACTGAATTTCGGTTCTTTCTAATTATATGGGGACTTTTGGAAAAGTAATGTTCAAAATATCGGGATGTATTATTACTCCCAGTGGCGATTACCGCATCAAACCTTTCCAATTTTCCTTCGGAAAAAATAATACTATTATTAAATATGGGCTCAACTGAAATCAGGTATTCCCTTATGAATGAAACCAATACCACATCATTGGACGATAATTTAACCAGTGCTTTATTTCCCGATAATAATACGGCCAAAAGATCATGGAAACCTACTAAAGGAATATTTCCCGCCATGACAAGTGCCACTTTTTTTACCTTATTTTGGGAGATGTCGTATCTGGAGAGCCAGTTCTCCAATTTTTCCTTGCTTAGCAATGCCCCCCATTGTTCAAGGGAATACAAGATATTTTCTTTGGTGAACCATCCATTTTTATGTCCTGCCAAAGTGATACAATCATTTAGTTTTTCCGTCCATGCGTCATCATTGGCAGGGTGATTACAAAAGTCCCTTAAAAATGTGCCAAGTTTAACAAAAGCAATAAATGTTTTGTGCTGATCGTTCATATATTTGTCCAAAACTGAATTCCGCTATACCTTTACACAAAATTACGGATACTAAAATGAATTCTTATACTGTAATGTAAGGTTACTGAATTCGACAGATACGGAAATTCCCAATACTTGGGGATAGCAGCATAAAAAGAAGAAGATGGCGATAATTATAACAGACGAATGCATCAATTGCGGGGCTTGCGAGCCAGAATGCCCGAATACTGCGATTTACGAAGGGGCCAATGAATGGCGTTATGGCGACGGTACTTCGCTGAAGGGGGATGTTGTATTGCCTAATGGAAAAGCGGTCAATGCCGAGGGGGTTCAGGAACCCATTAGTGATGAAATATATTATATTTCCCCAGATAAGTGCACCGAATGCAAAGGTTTTCACGAAGAGCCCCAGTGTGCCGCCGTATGTCCGGTAGATTGCTGCGTACCAGATGAAGATCATGTTGAATCGGAGGAAACACTTTTGACCAAACAGCGTTTTATGCACCCAGATTAAACGCGAAGTTTAGCGATTATTTTCTATCATTTTAGCACTCATTTCCTTAAATAACTTGGCACTCACCATTGCCGAAATATTGTTTATGTCCCTATTTGGATTGAGCTCAACTATATCTCCTCCTATAATGGGTGCTTTAATGGACTGAATGATGTCTATCACTTGACGGGTACTTAGGCCTCCAGGTTCGTGATGCGATACCCCTGGGACAAAAGCCGGATCTAGGGCATCCATATCCAATGAAATATAAACTGGTCCTTCTAAAACGGGAAGAGTGGCAACAGCAAAGTCCTTCATTTCTTTAATTTCAACTCCATATTTTTTTGCCTGATCCCTTTGATGACCTGACAAGGTTCTAATACCCACTTGTACTAACTTAGTGGCCAACCCATCCTCCATTATTCTAGCAAACGGACAAGCATGGGAAAATTTATCACCCTCGAATTCATCATATAGATCCGCATGCGCATCTATATGTAAAATTTGTATGTCACCATATAATTGGTGGAACGCCTTTAAGATGGGGTAGGTTATGGAATGGTCGCCACCAAGACTGATTAATGGGAGGCCTTTATCCAAATTATTAAGGGTGATTTTCTCGATCTCAAAATAATCGGTAATGGTAAAATCTCCCTTGTCTTCAAATATTTCAGGTAATAGTTCAAGTCCGGATTCAGAAAAGTAATTAGCGGAATTACTGCGAAAGGCTTCACGTATCAAAGGGGGTGCAAGGGCAGGACCTTTTAGGTAAGACGATTTGTCGTCATAAAGAATTCCCTGGAGTATGATTTCTTTTTGCATAGGCTCTAAATTAAAAAAAAAGCTGCCCACGAGTGGACAGCTTTTTATAAAAAAAGATAAACTTAAACTAAAACTTATAGTTTAACGAAAGGTTGAACATGGTGCCCAATTGGCTAAAGTGATAACCATCATACGTCATTTGTGAATACCTTTGGTTGAACGTAATCAAATTTGATTGGTTTTGAGTTTGAGCGGCATCTGCTAAAATTGCATCTCCGGCAGCGTTCTCTGATTTAAAGCTCCATTCTGGCAATACATTCAACAAGTTGTTGATATTTAGAGCAATAGTGAATTTATCCGATGCACTAAAATTGATACCTAAATCGGTAACGATTTTTGGAGTAAACTCAGTTCTTAGATTAAACAGGCCATTGTCATCTGTACTTAATCCCTGTTGGAAAAATGTTGTTTTACCGAAATAGGTATTGTTCAACGAAAAACCAAACTTATTGATGTCATAATTCGCACCTAAAATCCATTTTGTTTTTGGACGGGATGTAAAGAATAATGCTTCTTGTGTTTGATTCACCACTGACTGTCCTGCTTGTTCTACCAGTGTAGGATTGTTTACCGCACCATCACGTTCATTTTGAATCGTGTAATTTCCTGATAGGTTAAGATCAAGACTACCCGCGCCTATAGCAACATCCTTGTAGCTAAGTACTACATCAACTCCTGAGGTTTTGGTATCTATCGCATTTACAAAGAAGCTAACATCAGAAAGGTTGTTGTCGGCTAAGATATCATCTAAGGCCGTATTTCCTGCATCTGTTGGTCCTATTTCAGTACTTAGTACGATACGATCTTTTACGGCAATATTGTAATAATCGAAAGTATAGCTGAAATTATCCGCAATTTTTCCTCCAAATCCAATAGTAAAATTATTCGAAGTTTCCGCATCCAATTGTGGTATACCTAACAGTTTGGCTTGCGTAGAGACATTGTTTATTAATCCCCCTACCTGAATACCTTGTCCGGGAATAAAGCTATACTGTGCTTTTTGCGTATAAATCTGGTGTAAGGTGGGTGCTCTGAATCCTGAAGAAATAGATCCCCTTATAGTAAAAGCATCGTTCACTATGTAACGTGAACTGAACTTGTACACGAAAGCATTACCAAAATCGGAATAGTTCTCTGTTCTGATGGTACCGCTCAATAAGAAAGCCTCGGTTGCATCATAATCTAGACTTAAGTAGCCACCAATATTATAGCGATTGAATTTACCTGCGTTTTGTGGTGACGCACCTGCAAATGAATCCGCACCACCGCCATCGTAGGAAGCCAATTCGCCTTCGATAACCTCAAAGGTCTCTGTTCTGAACTCAGCACCCACACCGATACTAACCTTATCGGAAAGTATCCTGGAGATATCGAGGTTCCCTACGTTGTGTGAAAATTTAGTCCCTCCCGGATCGAATGATTGCTGACTATTTGATCTATATAATTCCGCACCCTGCGTGAGTTCTATACCTTCACCTGGATCTACTACGGTGTCTCCGTTTGCATCATATTCTGTAGTGTTTACTTGACCGTCACCATTTGAATCAACCCAAGTTGAAGGAGAATATACGACATTTCGGTTATGTGTTTGGTTCACCTTGTAGGTCTGTAAGTTACCACCGGTGGTAAAACTAGCATCGATATTCCAATCATTGATCGTTGATTTGAAACCAACCGTACCATTATAATCACTTAAAAGACCTTCGAATGTGGGTACGTATCCATCGTATCCTCCTGCAGTATTGGGATTGTCGCCAGGAAAGAAGTCGGCTAAGTATGGAAAGGCATCAACTGTTCTCCAATATGGCGTTCTATAGTTGGCGAAACTGTTTACGGATTTATATACGTAGGCCGCATTTGCATATAATTCAGTGTTTTCGCTTAAATCATAACCGAAATTAACAGAAAACTTGGCGGCGGCCGTTTCTGGGGAACCGTTAATGTTCCCGGCATCGGGCCTTCTTGAAAGGAATTCGTTCACATCGGCAATGTCGGCACCAAAATCCGCTGCCTCACCGGCTGCGTTGACCGTTCCCGGACGATTGGCCAAATTGACTTTGGAAAGATCTACGGTGTAATTTACAAATCCTTGGTCGTTGCCTATGGAGGATCCATTGTTCAAGCTGATTCCGAACATTTCCCCATCGCCTTCGGAAGTAATCCCAGTACGGAGGGTTGCAGAACCTACATTGACCGCATCTTTAAGGATAATGTTCATTACCCCGGCGATCGCATCCGAACCGTATTGGGCGGAAGCACCGTCCCGGAGAATTTCAACCCGCTTGATCGCATCGGTTGGAATGGCAGAAATATCTGCGCCTGTTTCCCCACGTCCCGGAGAGGTCTGGGTGTAGAGTAGGGCACTTAGGTTCTTTCTTTTCCCATTGATCAATATTAAGGTCCTACTAGGTCCCATATTCCGAATTTCATAAGGGTCCAATAAGGAGGTCGCATCGTTTACCGGCGTTTGGACCGTGTTGAAAGAAGGAATCCTGTATTGCAGTGCCTTATCAAAAGTAACCTGTCCGGTAGAAGTCAATTCCGAGGCTGGCAAAACATCGATTGGCAATGGGGTGTCGGTACTACTACGCGGTGCGGTACGGGTACCTGTTACCACGAATTCCTCCAATTGAAGTCCTGCGCCTTCAGAAAGGCTAACATTAATGGCAGTTCGGCCAGCGACATTTTCTTCCTTGTTTCCAAAACCAATATAACTGAATACCAAGGTGGCATTGTCGCCAACCGTGATTTCGTAATTTCCGTCAAAATCGGTAGTGGTACCATTGGTGGTTCCTTTTTCCAAAATGTTCACCCCAGCAAGTGCCAGACCATCTTGATCGATTACTTTACCTGTGACGATGTTTTGTTGAAAAAGATCAACAATAGAAATGTCTGGGCTACCAATTGTTGTTGCCAAATTAAGTTTAGGCCCATCGTTCGCACGGGATACCGATATTCCTAAAATAAGGACGGCCGTGAGGAGGGATTTTAAAATTTGTGTTCCATTCATAATGTTCTTTTTAAGTTTGGAGTTTAGTTTTTATACTCTTTTAAATGTTTTCGAGCGGGCCCAATATATGACAATTTCTTAATAAGTTGTTAAAATTTTTACATTTCCTTATAAAAAAAGAAAATTGGACGCATGCTTACCGGAATTAAAAATTGGTAGAAATTACGCAAGATACAAGGGAACAATAGCAATGGTCCTTGAGATAAATAATAAAAAGAGGCGTTAATTGATACCTATAATAATCGAAGCTATAAATATGAATGTATAAACTATATTTGCAGCCTTAAATCAGGATGTGATGAAAGCAGGTATCGTAGGATTGCCCAATGTAGGGAAATCAACCTTATTTAATTGTTTGTCCAATGCAAAGGCACAAAGTGCTAATTTCCCTTTTTGTACCATCGAACCAAACATTGGCGTGGTAAACGTTCCCGATGGACGATTACAAAAACTGGAGGAATTGGTGAAACCGGAAAGGGTATTGCCCGCGACCGTTGAGATTGTAGATATTGCCGGTTTGGTAAAAGGGGCGAGCAAAGGAGAGGGATTAGGAAATCAATTTTTGGGCAATATTCGCGAAACCGATGCTATTTTGCATGTTTTACGTTGCTTTGACAATGATAATATTGTTCATGTGGATGGTTCCATAGATCCAATTAGGGATAAGGAAACCATTGATATGGAACTGCAGCTAAAAGATCTTGAAACCGTTGATAAAAAACTTGAAAAGGTAAAACGTGCGGCCAAAACTGGAAATAAGGAGGCCCAAAAGGAAGAAGTCGTCTTAATGGCTATCAAATCGGGTTTGGAGGCGGGAGTGTCTATCAGGGCCATTGAAATTTCGAAAGAGGACCGAAAAGAATTTGTTCAACCCTTGCAGTTTATTACGGATAAACCGGTAATGTACGTATGCAATGTCGATGAGGAATCTGCTGTCACAGGAAATGCTTATGTCGAAATGGTAAAAGCGAACGTGGCCAACGAAAAAGCAGAGGTGGTCGTTCTTGCCGTAGGTACGGAGGCGGATATAACCGAATTGGACACTTACGAAGAACGCCAAATGTTCTTAGAAGATCTTGGCCTGACCGAACCGGGATCCGCCAAACTTATCCGCGGCGCCTATAAATTATTGGACCTGGAAACCTATTTTACGGCTGGTGTGAAAGAGGTTCGTGCTTGGACAATACCTGTTGGGGCAACTGCTCCTCAGGCGGCGGGAGTAATCCACACCGATTTTGAAAAGGGTTTTATCCGTGCAGAAGTCATTTCATATAGCGATTACGTTACCTTGGGGAGTGAGGCCAAAGTAAAAGAAGCGGGTAAAATGAGGGTGGAAGGTAAAGATTATATCGTGAAGGATGGAGATGTGATGCATTTTAGGTTCAATGTCTAAAGTCGAGGTTTTCGGTATATCCCAAATGCCAAAACCCAAATTTTTTAAATCTTTTTAACATCTGGAACTTGGAATTTGAACCAAGAAGCTAGAATCCGATACCTTGCAGTATTGTTCTTTGGGCGTTTGCTATCAACAATCGACATATCCCATTGTTAATTACTTTAACAGAAAGGGGGTTTTATCTTTTTGCAACTCGTGTTATCTTAGCGGCACTTTCAAACAAACCCCTAAACATGTCTGAAAACTCCCAATATACCGAAGATAACATTCGTTCCCTGGATTGGAAAGAGCACATTCGCATGCGTCCTGGAATGTACATTGGCAAATTGGGCGATGGTTCTTCCGCCGATGACGGTATCTACATTCTACTGAAGGAAACCATCGACAACTGTATCGATGAATTTGTAATGGGTGCAGGAAAGACCATTGAAATCGGAATCAAAGATAACGTCGTAAAGGTCCGTGATTACGGCCGTGGAATACCACTAGGAAAGGTGGTCGATGTGGTTTCTAAGATGAACACGGGGGGTAAATACGACTCGCGGGCCTTCAAGAAATCCGTAGGCCTTAATGGGGTAGGTACCAAGGCGGTCAATGCGCTCTCGTCCTTTTTTAAGGTGGAATCGATGCGCGACAACCAACTAAAATCGGCTGAATTTAAAGCAGGGGATCTCGTGATTGAAGAAGGACCCTTAGAAAGTTCGAAGCGAAGGGGCACCAAGGTGCTTTTCACGCCCGACGAAGCCATTTTTAAGAAATATAAGTACCGTAACGAGTATATTGAGAGAATGCTCAAAAACTACGTTTACCTTAACCCTGGCCTGACCATCCTTTTCAATGGCGAAAAATTCTTTTCCGAGAACGGTTTAAAAGATTTACTGGAGGACAACAATAATATGGATGATATGCTGTATCCGGTCATCCATTTAAAAGGCGAGGACATCGAAGTAGCCATTACCCACAGCAAAACCCAGTACAGTGAAGAATATCATTCTTTTGTAAATGGACAAAACACGACGCAAGGGGGAACGCATCAAACTGCATTTCGGGAGGCTTTGGTTAGGACCATTCGTGATTTCTACGGCAAGGGTTATGATCCCTCCGACATTAGAAAATCGATTATTTCAGCCATTGCCATCAAGGTGATGGAGCCCGTCTTTGAAAGCCAGACCAAGACAAAATTGGGCTCAACCGACATGGGGGGCGATTTGCCTACCGTACGATCTTATATCAATGATTTCCTGGGTAAGTACCTGGACAACTATTTGCACCAACACCCAGAAACCGCAGAGGCGCTCCAAAGAAAGATCATGCAGGCAGAGCGCGAACGAAAAGAGCTTTCAGGTATCCGTAAACTCGCAAAGGATAGGGCGAAGAAGGCCAACCTGCACAATAAAAAACTAAGGGATTGTAGGGTTCATTTGGCCGATATGAAACATGATCGGCGTTTGGAGAGCACGCTATTTATCACGGAAGGAGATTCGGCTTCAGGGTCGATAACCAAATCCCGGGACGTAAATACCCAAGCTGTCTTTAGCTTGAGGGGTAAGCCCCTCAATTCTTATGGAATGTCTAAAAAAATCGTTTATGAGAACGAAGAATTCAATCTTTTGCAGGCTGCACTGAATATTGAGGACTCCATTGAGGATCTGCGCTACAACAATGTGGTGATCGCCACCGATGCCGATGTCGACGGAATGCACATTCGCTTGTTGCTGATCACCTTTTTTCTACAATTTTTTCCTGAAATGATAAAGGAGGGCCATCTTTACATCCTGCAAACACCTTTGTTCAGGGTACGTAACAAAAAAGAAACCATTTATTGTTATAGCGATGAGGAACGCAGGAATGCTATAACAAAACTTTCTGGCAAACCTGAAATTACCCGATTTAAGGGATTAGGGGAAATATCACCGGACGAATTCCAACATTTTATTGGAGAGGATATTCGGCTCGAACCGGTCATGCTCGACAAGGCCATGTCAATAGAAAATCTCCTGGAATTTTATATGGGCAAGAATACGCCAGACCGCCAGGAATTTATAATAAATAACCTTAAAGTAGAAGTTGATATAGCAACCGAAAACCAATTATAAACCAAGTAAATACGACTCTTTCTAAATGGAAGAAAATGACGAATTGAACGAAGATCATAACGAAGACCAACCTGCCGAACAGGCAGGACCGTCCGGGGGAGAATCACAGAACGATGATTCCAACGAAGCCCTCACAAGGGTATCGGGCATGTACAAAGATTGGTTTTTGGATTATGCTTCCTATGTGATTTTAGAACGCGCCGTACCTGCTATCGAAGACGGTTTTAAACCAGTACAGCGCCGGATCATGCATGCCCTAAAGGAGCTGGATGATGGCCGTTATAACAAGGTGGCCAATGTAGTTGGGCATACCATGCAGTACCACCCCCACGGGGACGCAAGTATCGGTGATGCCATGGTGCAGATTGGGCAAAAGGAACTATTAATAGATACCCAAGGTAACTGGGGTAATATTTTAACAGGGGACGGTGCGGCCGCTTCCCGATATATTGAGGCAAGGCTGTCTAAATTTGCGTTGGAAGTTGTCTTCAGTCCGAAGATAACCGAATGGCAAATGTCGTATGACGGCAGGAAGAAAGAACCCGTTAATCTCCCCGTAAAATTCCCACTCTTATTGGCGCAAGGGGCGGAAGGTATTGCCGTAGGCCTATCCACCAAAATCCTTCCACACAATTTTATAGAACTCATAGATGCCTCCATAAAACATCTTAAAGGGCAACGCTTCAAGTTGTATCCGGACTTTCCTACGGGCGGAATTATCGATGTGGCCAATTACAATGAGGGTCTAAGGGGCGGAAAAATACGGGTTCGGGCCAAAATTTCACAACAAGACAAGAATACATTGGTAATTACGGAGATACCCTATGGCACCAATACATCATCTTTAATAGATTCTATCCTAAAAGCAAATGATAAAGGAAAGATTAAAATCAAGAAAATTGACGATAATACCGCGGCCGAGGTAGAGATATTGGTGCATCTGCCTTCTGGTATTTCTCCAGACAAGACCATTGATGCGCTATATGCCTTTACTGCTTGCGAAAGTAGTATTTCCCCTTTGGGTTGTATCATTGAGGACAATAAGCCCCTGTTTATAGGCGTGACCGAAATGCTGGTTCGATCTACAGATAATACGGTAGAATTGTTGAAAACGGAACTGGAGATCCAGCTGGGAGAGCTTGAAGAACAGTGGCATTACGCTTCGTTGGAACGCATTTTCATCGAAAACAGGATCTATCGCGACATAGAAGAAGAGGAAACTTGGGAAGGGGTCATCACGGCCATTGACAAGGGGTTAAAACCATTTGCCAAAAAGTTAAGGCGCGCGGTTATCGAAGACGATATCTTGCGTTTGACCGAGATCAAGATCAAACGTATCTCCAAGTTTGATTTGGACAAGGCGCAGCAAAATTTAGACAATCTCGAGGAAAAAATAGCCGAGGTAAAGTATCACTTGGCCAACTTGGTGGTATTTGCCATAGATTATTTTAAGGGACTAAAAGATCGCTATGGCAAAGGAAGGGAACGAAAATCTGAAATAAGAACCTTTGACGATATTGAAGCCACCAAAGTGGTCATCCGTAACACCAAACTATATGTTAACCGGGACGAAGGTTTTGTGGGCACCTCCCTAAAGCGTGATGAGTATGTTACCGATTGTAGTGACATCGATGATATCATTGTATTTACTCGCAATGGGCAAATGATGGTGACCAAAGTGGATGCCAAGACCTTTGTCGACAAGAATATCATCCATGTGGCCGTTTTCAAGAAAAAGGACAAACGAACCATCTACAATATGATTTATAAAGACGGGAAGGGAGGCCCATCTTATATAAAAAGGTTTAACGTCACTGGTGTTACGCGAGATAAAATGTATGATCTCACCAATGGCAAGGCCAGTTCTGACGTACTTTATTTCTCGGATAATCCCAATGGCGAGGCGGAAGTAATTACCGTCCTCCTAAGACAAGTCGGAAGTGTAAAAAAACTGAAATGGGATATTGACTTTGCAGATGTTTTGATCAAAGGTCGCGCCTCCAAAGGAAACTTGGTGACCAAATACACGGTAAAACGAATTGAACTTAAAGAAAAAGGGGTATCAACTCTTAAGCCTAGAAAAATTTGGTTCGATGACGTGGTTCGACGGCTGAATGTCGACGGTAGGGGGGGACTTTTGGGCGAATTTCGTGGGGATGACCTAATCCTTATCGTGACCCAAAAGGGAGTGGCAAAGACGATATCACCTACCATGTCTACCCATTTCGACGAGGACATGATCGTACTCGAAAAATGGAATCCCAACAAGCCGATATCCGCCATTTATTTCGATGGCGAAAAAGAAAGATATTATGTGAAACGATTTGTGATCGAGAACGAAAACAAGGAAGAAATATTCATCTCAGAACACCCAAAATCAGTTTTGGAATTGGTTTCCACGGATTGGCGCCCAGTTGTAGAAATCGAGTTTGTAAAACCAAGAGGAAAAGAAGCAAAGGAAAACCAAATATTTGATATAGAGAATTTTATATCGATTAAAGGCATTAAAGCTTTAGGCAATCAATTGACGACTGAAAAACTTAAAAATGTAAATTCCCTTGAGCCACTACCCTATGAAGAGCCAACACCACAGGAGCCGGATGAGATAGAGGTTATCGACGAAGAAAATGTCGATTCCGAACCAGATCTGCCTATCAAGAAAAAACGAGGCAAGAAAGATTCCACGGCTAAAGAACAGGATGACGAAGAGGATGGGGAAGGGCAGACAAAATTATTTTAAGGGTCCATCCAAATAGTATGCTTTGTTTATTATTGGCTTGGGTAAAGATTGGCCAAATATGTTAATAAAATCAACAAATTAACAAACAGCATGGAATATGATTATCTTTGGCAAAATTTGAGTTAATGGACTTTACCAACCCCCTGGTATACGGAGTACCCTGTTTTATTGCCTTTATTCTTCTCGAACTAACTTATAGCAAGACCCATGGAGACGATCATTTGTACGAATGGAAAGATTTATTCGCAAGTGGTTTTATGGGAGTGGGATCGGCCCTTATAGGCCCTTTGTTCAAGGTTATATTTGCTATAGTACTTTTTAGTTTTACCTATGAATTATTCAATCCTGAGGTCGCTGGCGTCAGGACTAATATCATGGGATACACCTCGTTCGGTTATGTTTGGTACGTTTGGTTGCTTTGCCAATTGGCAGATGATTTTACGTATTACTGGTTTCACCGCGCCAATCATGAGATACGGGTGCTTTGGGCAGCACATATTGTGCACCATTCTTCCCATAATTTTAATTTGGGCACAGCGGTACGTAATGGATGGTTCACCATTTTATACAAACCTTTTTTTTATATGTGGATGCCCGCGCTTGGCTTTCCTCCAGAAATGGTAATGGTCTGTTTGGGAATAGAAGCATTATGGCAGTTCCAATTGCATTCGGTGTATGTACCCAAAATGGGTTTTATCGAGAAAATTTTCAATACACATACGATGCATCAGGTGCACCATGCCCAAAATGTAGAGTATTTGGATAAGAACCACGGTGGGTTTCTGAACATCTTTGATAAGATTTTTGGAACGTGGAAGGAGCTGGATGATAATATTGACGTTAAATATGGCGTCATACACTCTCCAAATTCGAACAACCCAATGGTAATCCTTACACATGAGTACAAGGATATTTGGAACGATATAAAAAAATCGCCCAGACTTTCGGACAAATTAAGGTATATCTTCGGTCCTCCAGGATGGAGCCATGATGGCAGCACCATGACCGTAAAACAGCAGCAGCGATTGTTCAGGGAGGAAAAAATAAAGAATCCAGAAATAGCCTTCAGTCGCCCAAATTGATTATCCTTTACCTTTGGTTTTAAAACCTTGTAAAGGCTTATATAGTGCAAGGACAAGTATTTCACTTGTCAACAACATCTCCTTCCGTTCGTTTGTTCTGCTGCATTTTTATATTCAAAAACTCTACCAATAGAGAGAATGCTATCGCAAAATATAGATACCCTTTAGGAATGACCCCAATCTCTTGACCAAAGAAATTGGTATGGCTTAAATGGGCAGCCTCCGCAATCAACATAAATCCGATTAAGATTAAAAATGACAGTGCCAAAAGCTGCAATGAAGGGTGCTTATTAATGAATATGCGAATAGGATTCGCAAATACCATCATTACAATAATGGAAATAACCACGGCAATTATCATTAAGATCAACGCGTCGCCAGGTTTACTGCCGATACCATTCGTCATGCCTACCGCTGTTAAAATGGAGTCTATTGAAAAGATAAAGTCTATGACCACAATTTGTACTAGAGCCTTCGTAAAAGTGGTAATCTTCTTTGCATTTAAGGCATCCGCATCATGCTCGGGCATTTCGACTTTTTCATGTATCTCCGAAGTGCTCTTGTATAATAGGAACAACCCGCCAAAAAAAAGTATAAGCGCTTGTCCGCTTATACCCATCGTAAGCCAAGACGTCTGAATGTAGTAAAAAGGATTTTTTAACCCAATCAAAAATGTGATTGCGAAAAGAAGTATAATACGCTGCACCATAGCTAAAAGTAAGCCAATGTTAGTGGCTCGTTTTTGATCCTTTTGGTGGAGTTTGTTTGCTACGATTGATATGAAAATAATATTGTCGATTCCTAAAACGATTTCCAAAAATGTAAGGGTTATCAACGCTATCCAGGCATCTGGGGTGGTTAAGATTTCAAACATAATTCAATTGGTTTTAATTGCAGTTCCTCTGGACTTTTTGCTGTTCCCCACAAGGTTGTACTCAAAAGTATAGGAATTATCGGTTGTAGACAATATTTTCATGTGCACGGATTGTTCTTCGGACTTATTTTTTGGTTTCAGCTTTTTAACTATATATTCGCAGTCATTGATCCATCGCACTGAAGAGGAATCCACCTGCCCATTGAAATAATCTATTTCGAGAGTACCCTGCCTAACAAAATGGGTCTTAAGCTCCTTCCCATCAACGGTAGAACTAAAGGAAAAGGAGCCATCCTTAAAATCGTTACAATCCCTTTGGGGCTGATAACAGGCCATTAAGAACGGGGACAAACAGAAAAGATAAAATGCTTTTTTGATCATTCAAGCAAAATTAAGCTTTTGCAGGTTATTTGCCATCAAAGGCTTTGAAACTTCCATCGGTGTAAAAAATAATTATCTTTTCGATGTTTTTAGCTTCTTCCGGAACTTGTAGCTGGGCCGGCGATTTGTGTTTAGGCAGGAGCGAGGTGGTGGAATTTGGTTTTGTTTCAGAAGGAAATGATCCTTTGCCGTTCAGTAACCAATATAGGTTCACTTCCGGAAATGTTTTGACTACCTTTAAAACGAAGTCGAGACTGGGTTTGTTTCGACCGGAAAGCAAATGAGAAATGCTCGAACGCTGTACCTCGATCTTATCTGCAAAGGCGGAAGCTGAAAGCCCATAATAGTGCAGGATCCGTTCAAATCGTTTGACAAAATCTTCGGAGTTTACCATTGTAACCTTTATATCCCCAAAAATACAAAATAGTATCCAAGAACTGAGCAGGAGGGATGCATTATGATGAATTTATTTAAAGTAATGGTCTTATTTTGAATATATAAAAAACTGATAAACAGATATATATAAATGAGTTATGAATCTAGGGGATTTAGTGTTTACAATTGTATCTTAACAGCCGCCAAAAAGCACGATAAAGGTATACAATTGTAACAATACTTGTTTACGGATGTAATTTATATTGATGCTATTTTTGTAAATCAATTTAACCAATACATGCACATCCTTCCTGCTGAATATTTAAAGATCAAAGAAAAATCGCTTCATGGGCGTTACCTGACCCATGCCCAAATTGACCCACTCATTAAGAAGATTTCATCGCGGTTTGAAGTCGGGAAACTCGGGAAATCTGTTCAAAAGAAATCTATTGAAATCATAACACTGGGTTTAGGGGAAACGAAGGTGCTGATGTGGTCACAGATGCATGGGAATGAAAGCACAACCACCAAGGCAGTCTTTGACTTGTTGAACTACCTGGAATCAAACAAGGAACTATCGGAGCAGATTCTTGGTAATTGCACCATAAAGATTATACCAATGTTAAATCCGGATGGAGCGGAAGTATATACCAGGGTAAATGCCAATGGCGTAGATTTGAATCGGGACGCAAAAGAACTGAGTCAGCCTGAGAGTAAATTGCTACGTCAGGCGTTTGAAAATTTTAGGCCACATTTCTGTTTTAACCTCCATGACCAACGCACCATTTTCAATGTTGGAAAGATGTCAAAATCGGCCACAGTTTCTTTTCTGGCACCCGCTCAGGATAGCCAACGCACCATTACCCCTAATCGGGAAACAAGCATGAAGCTCATTGCAGCAATGGCAGCAATCCTGCACGACAGGATTCCTGGACAAGTCGGCCGTTACGACGATAGCTTCAATGAGAATTGTGTTGGCGATACCTTTCAAATGCTTAGCACGCCAACAATTTTATTCGAGGCGGGGCATTACCCAAATGATTATCAACGAGAGAAGACCCGGGAATTAATACTTGTGGCCCTTCTTAATGGCCTAAAAGTGATTTCGGACAACAGTGTGGACGACCATTCACAAGAAGATTATTTTAGTATTCCAGAAAACGGGAAACTTTTTTTCGATATCCTTATCAGGAATGCCCATCTGATACATTCCAAATATAAAAAAGATAGTGCGATAGGGTTGCTCTATCAGGAAAAGCTGAATTCCAATCACATCGAATTTGTACCGAAAATCGAAACCATCGGTTTGCTGGCACCTTTTTTTGGGCATCAGAATTATGATTGTGCCGATCCAGTTGATTTTGAAGCGCTCAAAAAACAGGTGTTTTGGAACAGCATTTTCCAATAATCAACTAAGCTGTTTGCTGCAAAAATATCAAGACATTACATATTTGTTAAAAAAATGCAAGTTTTGATGAATATATTTTCTTAATATTTTACTTTTGCTTAAAATATCATTTGTATGGGAAAAGTGAAATTGGATGAAATAGACCACCAAATTCTAGACATGTTGATCGATAATACCAGGACCCCGTTCACCGATATCGCAAAAAAGCTGTTGATTTCGGCAGGTACTGTGCACGTAAGGGTCAAGAAAATGGAAGAAGCGGGAATCGTAAAAGGCTCTTCACTTACCTTGGATTATGTAAAATTAGGCTATTCGTTCATCGCCTACGTTGGTATTTACTTGGAGAAAACGCACCAGACAAAGTTCGTATTAGAAAGATTGGAGCAAATTCCCAACGTGACCGTTGCGCACATCACTACTGGGAAATTTAATATTTTCTGTAAAATAAGGGCGAAAGATACAACCCATGCCAAGAATATTATTTTTCAAATCGATGACATCGAAGGTATAAGCAGAACGGAAACCATGATTTCTTTGGAAGAAAGCATCAATGATAAGAAAAGATTGATGCACACGATTTTTAACGAATTATAATACTCGGGCCCATAACAGTATTCAAATCCTGAAAGGCCATGGTTTTTCAGGATTTTTTTAATTCAAAACCCTATGAACACCTCTGATCTGGAGTTTAAGCCTCCGTTTCCTTTCTATAAATCTTATATCGATCTTTTAGGAGCGGTGGAATTGATGGATACCTTAAACCGTCAATTGGCCAATTTTCCCAAATTTTTGGATAGTATTCCGGAAGACAAACTTGGACATGCTTATGCGACCGGTAAGTGGACTACCTTACAGGCGTTGGTGCACATCACGGATTCCGAAAGGGTCTTTCAATATCGGGCATTGCGATTTGCTAGAGGGGACAAGACCCCTTTGCCTGGTTTTGACCAAGATTTGTTCGTGGCAGGGACGGTTTCGCAAGTATGGACAAAACAAAGTTTGCTGCAAGAATACCTCGCGGTGCGACACGCGACCATCACATTGTTCAATAGCTTGGACAATAATTCGTTAAAGCTAACGGGAACTGCAAGCGGGTTGGAGTGGAGTGTCGCTAAATTAGGTTTTGTGATCTGTGGACATCAAAGACATCATAGAAACATTATTAGGGAACACTATCTTTGATGATCAATCGTAATCGACTTCATCTTCGATTTCACCATCGGTAAGATCCAAATCCATTTCCATGGCATCTACTTCTTCGAGGACAGGCTCTGATTTGTCCTCCAGTTGCTTCTCCATATTATCTTCAAAATTGGAAATAAAATTTGCCAAACTCTTGCTGATTTTCACGAGATAAACGGTGTCATTCGTTCTAATTTCAACTGCTTCAACATACTCGCCACTGGCATTTTTGAATACAATGATATCTTCGTCCCCATATCCGTCTGGGTAGGTTTCAATCAATTGTGCCGCCAATTCGTGGCTTAGTTTTTTATAATCTACAAGTCTGTGCGTCATGAGTAGGTTATTTGGGCCCTATGGTCTAAGGACTGGTTTAGCATTGGTTTTTAAAACTTTATCCAATCTAAATCATTTTCCCCAAGGGTTTTCCAAAGAGTTGTCAAATAACAATTTTAGTATACGTAGCGTTCATTCTGAGTAGTAAGAAAATGCTTCGTGCAGAAGTTCATCGTCAATTTTTACATCAATTTCGGGTTCGCCTATTTCTTTTAAAAGCACAAAGTTGATGTTGCCATGGGTATTTTTTTTGTCATATTTAAGGAGCGACAATATTTTGCCAATATCCTGTGCCTCAAAAGATACTTTGTCATAACGACTTAAAAAGGTGGTCTTGATGTCTAGGAGATCGGCAGTCGATAAGCCCTTCAATTTGTGTGAAAGCCATGCTTCCAATATCATACCAATTGCTATTGCCTCTCCATGCAATAATGGTCCATGTTTGCTATTGGTTAAAAAGTATGATTCTATTGCATGCCCTAAGGTATGCCCGTAATTTAAAATTTTTCGCAAGTTTTGTTCGGTAGGGTCTTGTGTGACCACCGCGTTTTTGATCATTACCGACTCATAGATCAGATGATCCATACCCTTATAATCCTTTTTCTGCTTCAGCTCATTCCAATAGGCTCGGTCCCTAATGAGTCCGTGTTTCAACATCTCGGCAAATCCACTGTGCAATTCACGCTTGGGCAATGTATTCAGGAAATCACTGATGATCAACACCATTTCTGGTTGGTTTATGACCCCTATTTGATTTTTCAAAGACCCTAAATCTACGCCGGTTTTCCCGCCAACGGAGGCATCGACCATTGATAGCAAGGTGGTGGGTACATTTATGAAAACGATGCCACGTTTGAAGGTGGAGGCTACAAATCCGCCCAAATCGGTTATAACACCTCCGCCCAAATTTATGACAAGACTTTTACGGTCCGCACCAAGTTCAGAAAAGACCTCCCAAACATGGGTACAGGTGTCTATATTTTTGTTTATTTCTCCCGATTCAATTTCAATAACCTCAAATTCCATATCCCCTTCGAGACTGGACATAAATTTTGGAAGGCAATATTCATGTGTATTTTCATCGACCATTACAAATATCTTGGAATACTTGACGGCTATAAGATGTTCATTTAAAGCAGTATATGCATTTCCGTTGAAATGAACGGAATATGAAGCGGTAATAATCGATTCCATAAAAATAGTTTCCGATTTATTGGAACAAAATAAAGGTAAATTTTAAAGAATGGAATACTTTTGACCTGTTTATCTTTGGATTCGAAAATAAAATAATAAATGGATCAAATTTTTGAGGATACCCAAACTGCTTTTTCCCTAAAGTCGGATTCTGAGTTGGAACGCGCCTATTTTTTATTTAAAATGATCGCCAATGAACCTTTGGTCCGCATCGGAACGGCCATGACGAATTTTGCGATCAAGGCACACTTGCCAGTTGATGGATTGATAAGGGCCACCGTATTTGATCATTTTTGTGGCGGGGTGAATGAATTGGACTGCATGCCAGTGGTAGATAAAATGTGGAGCAAGCATGTGTGTTCGATTTTGGACTATTCCGTAGAGGGTAAGGAAGTTGAAGACCCTTTGGACACTACATTAAAGAAGGTATTGGAACTGTTGGATTTTGTCAAGGAGAAAGATGCAATTCCGTTCGCGGTATTCAAACCCACCGGATTTGGGCGTTTTTCACTTTTTAAGAAAGTAGGGGCTGGAAAGCCATTAAGCGAAGAGGAAACAAAGGAATGGGGCAGGGTAGTGGGACGTTTTGAAAAAACCTGTAAAAGGGCTTTTGAGTTGGATGTCTCCTTATTGATCGATGCAGAGGAAAGTTGGATGCAGGATGCAGCCGACTCGCTCGTAGAAGACATGATGCGCAAGTATAATAAAGAGAATGCCATTGTATTCAATACCCTCCAAATGTACCGCTGGGACCGGATGGATTATTTAAAAGGATTATTGGATAGATCGCAAAAAGAAGGGTTTAAAATCGGGATCAAAGTGGTAAGGGGCGCCTATATGGAAAAGGAAAATGAAAGGGCCCAAGAGCATGGTTATCCAACACCAATTTGTGCGACTAAGGAAGAAACGGACGCGAATTTTGATGCTGCCATTGAATTTATGTTAGGTCATTTAGATCATATTTCGATCTTTGCAGGCACTCACAATGAAGGCAGCACTTATTATCTCATGCAACAAATGCTGGACAGGGGAATCTTAGTAGACGACCCCCGAATTTGGTTCGGACAGCTTTATGGGATGAGCGATCATATTTCGTTCAACCTTGGTATAAGGGGATATAATGTAGCAAAATACCTGCCCTTTGGCCCAGTTCGTGATGTCATGCCCTACTTGATCCGCAGGGCAGAGGAAAATACATCGGTCGCCGGACAAACCACTCGAGAGCTCGCTTTATTGAAACGGGAACGTAAAAGAAGAAAGATATAATAAGGCACAATCAATACTCGATACTTTCAACGAAAGCTTCTGTTTCACAATTCTTAACCGTAAGTAAGGTTTGTTTTTCTTTTATTTGCCCATTAACAAGGTAGGTCTTGCACGGCGTTGACTTGGTATCACTATTGCCAAAGTCAATATCGCCGTTTGTAAGGAGATCATTAATGTCAACTGAATCAATGGTCCCACTTTTCAATAAAGCGTTTACTTGATCTGAATAAGAAACCGTTTTAGAGCGGATGTCCTTTAAGGTCCTACAATCTGGCAGGTAACAAAAATATACGCCTGTTTCTTCCGATTTCTTTTTAAAGATGTAGGCTAGAAATACCATCCCAATTGACAGGCCGATCAGATAAAATCCCAATCGTTTTAGAAAAGCCATAATGATTGCATTATAAAGTTGATGGTTGAATGATCCTATTGTAAAAAGATCGATGCGGCCGGAAAGGTATATGAATTAATTTACTACGCTGCGAACAAACTTAAAAAATTAAAAAATTGATGTCGCTGTATTGAAGGTCGAACCATTCGCCCACCGACTTGTTCGTCAGGATACCATGGTACATATAAAGCCCGTTCCTAAGTCCCTTATCGAATCGCAAAGAATTTTCCAACCCCCCTTCGTCGCCAAGTTTCAATAGATAAGGGGTAAAAATATTACTGATCGATACAGTGGCGGTCTTAGGATAGCGAGATGGAATATTGGGCACCCCATAATGGATGACCCCATATTTTTCAAAGGTCGGTTTATTGTGGTCCGTGATCTCGCTGGTCTCGAAACAGCCCCCCATATCTATACTTACATCAATGATAACGGCTCCTTTTTTCATGTGCTCCACCATAGTCTTGGAAACGACTACAGGAGCCCTATCATGCCCGCGCATGGCGCCTATGGCCACATCGCATCTTTTTAAGGATTTTAATAAATTTTTTGGCTGTATGGTAGAGGTGTAGACCGTTTGTCTAAGACGGGCCTGGATATTTCTTAATTTGGTGAGCGAATTGTCAAATATCTTCACATTTGCGCCAAGCCCAAGGGCCGAGCGTGCCGCGAATTCCCCGACCGTGCCGGCGCCTAGGATTACGACTTCGACTGGGGGTACCCCACTAATGTTTCCAAACATGAGCCCGTTGCCGTTATTTGTGGCGGCCATGATCTCCGCTGCTATCAAAACGGAGGAGATTCCAGCAATTTCGCTAAGGGACCGAACGGCCGGGTATTTGCCATCGTCATCCTTAATGTATTCAAAGGCAATAGCCGTTATTCTTTTTTTGGCCAGGTGCTCGAAATATAATTTATTCTGCGTCTTGATTTGCAGGGCAGAAATGACGATGGTCTGCGGATTGATCATTTCTATTTCTGCCAGTGTGGGCGGTTCTACCTTCAAAAGTAGAGGACAACCATACACTTTTTTGGGGTCGCGGGTAATTTCTGCTCCCGCGTTGGTATAGTCCATATCGGTAAAATGGGCACCTAGGCCAGCGCCGGATTCCATCAGTACCCTATGGCCATGGGCGGTTATTGCATTTACCGCATCTGGTGTCAGGCAAATTCTTTTTTCTTGGTAATGGTTTTCTTTTGGGATGCCTATATACAGTTCCCTTTTCTGTTTCAAGACCTCCAAGGTTTCTTCTTGTGGGAGTAATTGTGATTTGCTAAAGGGAGAGCTGGGTTGGTTCATAGATGCCACTTCTATCTGCGAAGGAGATTGTTAAAGTAAATTTAATGAAATTCTATGACATGTGGCTACTTTGGAGACGGGCCGGGTTCGGGCGTTATAAATGATCCAATTCACACTGGGGATGTAGTATTAAGGAATATTATTGGGACACAGCAGAATTGTAATTTTGGTAGTATGGAGGTGCTACCACAGAAAGAATCCAAATGCAACAATAATTGTTAAAGGTGTAAAATACTCTTAAGGCTATTTTGAAAACGCCTTAGAAGTTTTTCGATGTTTTGGGTAGAAAGGCCGGATTCAAGTTTCTCGGTTAGGGAAAGGTATTGCTTGTTTTGGTAAGAATTGTCATTATCCTCCGATTTTTCCGAGGATGATTGCTGGGTTTGTTTTTCTTTTAAAACTTCAAGTTCCGCTTCCATGGCTTCTAGATCTATACCATGGACATATTTGTCATATAGCTTTATCCTAATGAAATAAACGAAGGGCACGACCACCATACACACTGGTAAAAGCCATAATAGATTTTCGGTGTCCACATATAAATCAATGGTGGAAATCACTTCAAAAATTTGAAAGGCATACATCATTACTGGAATCAGAATAGCGTGATACCACCAATGTTTGCACGTAAGAAACCAAATGACAAATAAGTAAAGGGGCACAATTTTCCCTAGCATGAACCAGGCATAGACGCTGAGGTCGGCAAATCCATTCCTATCGATTACAAGGCCTAGTATATTAATAGTTGCTTCTGGGTCGCTTGAAAAATATTCGTGTAACTTGAAGAAGAAAGGCGACAATACGATTAGTATCACCAGAAAAGACTCGATGATAATTCGCTTTTTCGCTTTCTTTCTGTTTTCGGGAACTTTTTTTGTCATTAGTATTATATCTAAGTAGGTCTTATAATACTTATGTGAACGAAAAAAAGAGCAATTTATTGATTGCCCTTTGTTTTTTTCTAAAAAATTATGGTCTTATTGCCCTTTGTTGTCCTTGGTAATCTTTGATTTATCGACACCTTGATGGTACAATTGATCTTCATCAGCCGTGTTGCTTGCCTCACATGAAGCAAATAAAAGGATTCCAAAAGCCATAAGCGCAAATGCTAGTTTTTTCATTTTCTAATAGGTTTTAGTTAGATATTGGACATGTTCTCGGTGCTAAATGTAGGAAAAATGAACAAAACAAAATGTATTTGAACGTTAAAATTTTACATTTCATCGTAAAAACTGGTTATTTCATCGAATACTCGATGTTTTTTTAACAAAACGGCAATAATTGTGGCTTCAAAACGTTGGCAAAAATTTAAAAAAAACGTTTGTAGGAAGATTTTAAAAGGAAGAAGTATTCAATTTAATGTGTAGAAAATCTAATATCCATATTATTTTAGGGTTAATTTACGTGTTTTGCCGTCCATCAATTCTAAGGAGATATGACTTGCCCCTTGTGGAAGAAGGGTTCCAACTTTCTCGGGCCATTCTATAAAAACCCATGCATTTTGATCTAAATACTCTTCGAACCCAAGGTCCAGTGCTTCCATTTCGTCGTCTAATCTGTAAAAATCAAAATGGAAAGCCAATAGGGTTCCATCGTTGAAACGGTATTCATTTACAATACCAAAAGTAGGGCTATTGGCAAAATTTCCGCCACCGAGTTCTTTGACCAGGGCCTTAATGAGCGTGGTCTTTCCGGAGCCCATTTCGCCATGAAAACATAAAATTTTGGACTTTGTAGCCTCAACTAGTTTCCTTGCTACGTCAGGGAGTTGTGTTTCGGTATATATGATCTGCAGCATTTTGCAAGGGGCGATTATCTTAGCTCTAAAAATAATTTATTAATTAATTTGATTGGAGTTCCGGTTGGTTTATCATCCCTTATGAATAGACCAATAATGGTCCAATATAGCAATAAGATCTTTTACTTGGTCTATAGACAATTTTTCTTTCTTGATATACTTTTGCATTTCGTTCAAACGCGTTTCGAAAAGCCTATAAAACTCCTTCTTTTTGCTGGGAATAAGCAAAAGTTCACTTGAAGATGATTTGAAATTACTGACATAAAAATGATCTTCAACCTTTTGAAATCGGTCTGGTTTTTGATCAGAATAAGCCTGTGCCTGTTTTACACCCCGTATTAATTTTATCCTTTCCTTTAGATATAGATTGTAATCTTCACCTTTATGGATCAATTCAAAAAAAGTTGATTCGGGTTCATTTTTTTCATCGGTATAAGCTAGTGTTTGATACTCCTTTGCGGACCCATCCAACAGTGCGATGTTGTACTGGTCTGTCTTTGATAATAGAATTACCTTAGCTTCAGATTGCCTAACCTCGATATTATTGTCTACCGCATTGAAACGAACAAATTTAGTTTCTTTCGATCCATTTATTTTAGCAGGGCTGAATCCTGGATAAAGGTATGGAGACCCTTCAATCCGGTCATATTTCGGATTATTCAAATTCACTAGATACACGGCAACATCCAATGGTTTGTCGCTGATCTCAGTAATCTGGGCAGATAAGAGTAGTCCACTAAAACAGCACCAAGTTAAACCTAGTTTTTTCATTGGATAAAATCGATTACACCACCTCAAAATTTGAATTATTTAGGCCTTAACACTACAAAAGGAATGATCATCTCCTCTAGAGACACACCTCCATGCTGGTAACTGTTCCTATAGTAACTTACATAATGATTATAATTGTTTGGATAAGCAAAAAATAAATCGTTTCTGGCAAAAATAAAGGAACTGCTCATATTGATACTGGGCAAATAGATAGACCTTGGATCTTTTACCTCCAAAACATCTTTTTCTTCATAGGTAAGACTACGGCCCGTCTTGTAGCGAAGGTTCAAACTGGTTTCTTTATCCCCAATAACTTTGGAAGGTTGCTTAACATTGATCGTACCGTGGTCGGTGGTGATGATCAATTTCATGCCCATTGATTGGGCCTGCTGAATGATTTCCAATAAGGGCGAATTTTTGAACCAACTCTGCGTCAATGACCGATACGCCTTATCGTTACTTGCCAACTCTTTGATCACCTCCATCTCGGTTTTCGAATGGGAGAGCATATCCACAAAATTATAAACGATAACAGTTAGGTCGTTATCTTTCTGGGACCTGAAATTCTGGGAGAGGTTCTTTCCCTGTTTTAGACTACTGATCTTATGGTATTCCCATTTAATATCTAGCCCAAGGCGTTTGATCTGGGCCCCTAAAAATTTATCTTCAAATAGGTTTTTACCACCTTCGTCGGTATCATTTTTCCACCACTCTGGATATTTTTTTTCCATATCTAAAGGGGTAAGACCGGAAAAAATCGCATTCCTTGCATACTGTGTTGCTGTAGGAAGGATACTATAGTAGGATTCCTCTTTATTCTTTTTATAATAGGTACCTACTGTATCTTCAAAAGCGTACCATTGGTCGTACCTTAGATTATCGATCACCAAAAGGAGGGTTGGCCCTTCGCTCAGCTCGGGTAAAACTTTTTCCTTAAATAAGGTATGTGACATTACTGGCCCTTCAGGGTCTTGGAACCAATCGGAATAATTCCTGTCCACAAACTTGCAAAATTGGTTGTTGGCCTCTGTTTTTTGGGATTCCAAGATCTCAAACATGCTGGCATCTTCTATTTGTTCCAATTGAAGTTCCCAATAAATTAGCTTCCTATAGAGGTTGGCCCATTCTTGATGGGTATTTACCATCGAAAGATCTATCGCAATTTTCCTGAATTCTTGCTGGTAATTGCTTGTGGTCTTTTCTGAGACCAATCTTGAATGATCCAAATTTTTCTTAAGGGATAATAGAATTTGATGTGGATTGACGGGTTTGATGAGATAATCGGCAATTTTAGAACCGATGGCCTCCTCCATTATAAATTCTTCCTCACTTTTAGTAATCATCACAACGGGCAGGGAGGCGTTGAGCACCTTTATTTCGGTCAATGTTTCCAAACCTGAGATGCCGGGCATATTTTCATCTAGAAAAACAATGTCAACCCTACTTTTGGCCAACTCTTCCAACGCTTCTTGACCACTTTTACATTGGATGACCTCGTAATTTTTTCCCTCTAAAAAAATAATATGGGGTTTTAATAGATCGATCTCGTCATCGACCCATAATATTGAGATTTTATTCATGAAATTTTTATTTAATTGAAGTCAGGTTCAGGTTTTTCCGGGCCTATTTACCTTGTGATACTATACAATAGGCTAAATTTGGGTCTCACTACAATTGCCTAACTTTGCCGGTGATATTTAATAGGATTCATATCAAAAGCAAACCGATTTGACACCATCCCGTAAACTCAAAATTTTCAATGATCCAATTTACGGATTTATTGTAATTCCCAATACGCTCATCTTCGACCTGATTGCCCACCCATATTTTCAAAGGTTGCGCCGTATATCACAAATGGGCCTCTCCTATTTGGTCTTTCCCGGAGCACATCATACCAGATTTCATCATGCCCTAGGGAGCATGCATCTAATGGAACAAGCCATACAACTGCTTCGTTTTAAGGGAGTTGAAATAAATAAGGAGGAGGAAGAAGGACTGCTTGCCGCCATTTTGTTACACGATATTGGTCATGGCCCTTTTTCCCATGCAATAGAGCATAGCATTGTACAGAACACCAATCATGAGCATATCTCCATGCTTTTTATGAAAGCCTTGAACGATAAGTTTAACGGAAGTTTAACTACGGCCATCTCAATTTTTAATGGAACCCATCCTAAAACGTTTTTGAATCAATTGGTTTCAAGTCAATTGGATATGGACCGAATGGACTATCTCAAACGCGATAGTTTCTACACAGGTGTTGCGGAGGGCAATATCAATGCAGAGCGACTCATTACGATGCTCAATGTTGAACAAGGTGAGCTGGTCGTTGAGGAAAAGGGGATTTACTCGGTTGAAAAGTTTTTAATGGCACGAAGGTTTATGTATTGGCAGGTCTACCTGCACAAAACGAGTTTGGTCGCAGAGCAATTGTTGATACGTACTTTAAATAGGGCTAAGGCGCTATTGGCAAAGGGCGAGAAATTACAAGGAAGCCCTGCACTATTATTCTTTTTGGAAAATGGTATTGCCCGGGCAGATTTTAATAAGGAGGTGCTGCACAAATTTTCACATTTGGATGATGTGGACATCCTTTTTGCCCTAAAACAATGGCAGTTCCATTCGGATTTCGTGCTCTCGAATCTGTGCAGCATGTTGATCGAGCGAAGGCTGCTGCACATCAAACTGAAAAATAAACCTATTGAGGCTTCAATAATACAGAGGCACATACAGCAGTTTAAAAAAGAACATGGATTGTCCGATGAAGAGGCCGGCTATTTTGTTTTTAGTGATATGATTGAGAATAGGGCATATGATCAGGAACGACAGAACATCAATATTTTAAAAAATAACGGAAAATTGATCGATGTTGCCAAGGCATCGGATCACTTAAACCTCAAAGCCCTTTCAAAGCCAGTGACCAAATATTATATGTGTTACCCCAAAGAGGCGGTATGACTATTTTCCTTACTTTTGTTTTCATGATTTTTACGGCAAGTCAAATTGCAGGCATATTGGAGGGTGAACTGGAAGGAAATCCAGACATTGCTGTCCATAAATTGGCCAAAATTGAAGAAGGTGAAACAGGTTCCCTAACTTTTTTGGCCAACCCTAAATATACGGCACATATTTATACCACCAAAGCATCCATAACCATCGTTAACAAAGATTTTGTGCCAGATCAAATTTTGGCGACTACCTTGATCAAGGTCGATGATGCCTATGAATCTTTTTCAAAACTACTTGAATTCTATAATGGCGCCAAGGACAATAAAATTGGAATTGAATCGCCGGTCTACATGTCAGATTCCGCTGTCTATGGCGATAGCTTATATATGGGGGCATTTTCCTATCTGGGGAACAATGTTAGCCTTGGGCACCATGTAAAAATATACCCCAATGTGTATGTTGGCGATAACGTAACCATAGGTAATAATGTAATAGTTTACGCAGGGGCCAAAATTTACTCACAAACTATAATTGGCAATAATTGTGTCATTCATAGTGGTGCCATCGTTGGTGCAGATGGCTTTGGCTTCGCGCCTAGTAAAAATGGTGGGTTTAACAAGGTACCCCAAACCGGTAATGTCGTGATTGAGGATAACGTTGACATTGGTGCGGGTACCACTATAGATAGGGCCACTTTGGGTTCAACTATTTTGCGGCGTGGGGTAAAACTCGATAACCAAATTCAAATTGCACATAACGTTGAAATCGGAGAAAATACAGTAATTGCGGCACAGACTGGAGTGGCAGGATCTACCAAAATTGGTAAAAATTGCATGATTGGCGGGCAAGTGGGCATTGTTGGGCATATCACTATTGGAGATCGCGTACGGATACAAGCACAGTCTGGGATTGGAAGAAATGTTAAGGACGATGAGGTATTGCAAGGCTCCCCAGCGCTTGCATATGGAGAATTCAACAAGTCTTACGTGCACTTTAAAAACCTGACCAAACTAGAAAAAAGAATCAAGGAATTGGAAAAAAAATTGGAAAGTGAGTAGGGTAACTAATAAACAAAGGACCATAGCAAAAGAGGTCATCCTGAAAGGGGTAGGCTTACATACTGGTGAGGACGTCACCATGAAATTTGTGCCCGCACCGGAAAATTTCGGATATGCCTTTAAACGTGTAGATCTTGAGGGAGGTCCGATCATAGAGGCCGACGCTAGTTATGTGGTCAATACACAGAGAGGCACTAATCTCGAAAAAAATGGAGTAAAGATTCAAACTTCCGAACATGTACTTGCCGCTTTGGTGGGCATGGGCATAGACAACGTGCTCATTGAATTAAATGCCCCAGAACCACCCATAATGGATGGTTCTTCCAAGTATTTCGTAGAGGCCCTTGAAATTGTAGGTGCCGTGGAACAAGAGGCGGAACGCGATGAATATATCGTTAAAGAGGTCATCAACTATAGGGACGAAGCTACTGGTAGCGAAATAACCATTATTCCCGCGCAAGAATATCAGGTGACCACGATGGTCGATTTTGGCACAAAAGTCTTGGGAACCCAGAACGCAACATTGGAGCATATGTCAGATTTCAAGAAAGAAATCGCCAATGCCAGAACCTTTAGTTTTTTACATGAGCTTGAAATGCTCCTTGAAAATGGATTGATCAAAGGAGGGGACCTCAATAATGCAATCGTATATGTCGATAAGGAGATTTCCGAGGCCACAATGAAAAAATTGGAAAAGGCCTTTGGAAAGGAAAAGTTATCCGTTAAACCAAATGGTATTCTTGATAACCTGACCTTACACCAGCCCAATGAGGCTGCCAGGCACAAATTGTTGGACGTAATCGGAGATTTGGCCTTGGCAGGTACACGCATAAGGGGCAAAGTGATTGCCAACAAGCCTGGACACTACGTTAATACCCAGTTCGCGAAAAAATTGTCAAAGATTATCAAATTGGAAAAGAGAAACAGCGTGCCCAAATTCGATTTGAGCCTGCCCCCTTTGATGGATATCCATCAGATCATGGCAATGCTGCCACATCGCCCACCATTTCTATTGATCGATAGAATTTTGGAACTTTCCGATACCCATGTCGTCGGAATGAAAAATGTGACCATGAACGAGCCTTTTTTTGTAGGTCACTTTCCCGGCGCCCCAGTAATGCCGGGGGTTTTACAAGTTGAGGCCATGGCCCAGACAGGTGGTATCCTGGTATTGAGTACCGTACCCGACCCTGAAAATTACCTAACCTTATTCATGAAAATAGACAATGTGAAATTCAAGCAAAAGGTGCTGCCTGGCGATACCTTGATTTTTCACTGTAGCCTAATATCTCCGATTCGCCGGGGAATCTGCCACATGCAAGCTTACGCATATGCCAATGATAGATTGGTGTGTGAGGCAGAAATGATGGCCCAAATCGTAAAAAGAACCTAGCATGAACCAACCGCTTGCCTACATTCATCCGGGCGCAAAGATTTCCAAAAACGTTGTGGTCGAACCGTTTACCACAATTCATAACAATGTAACTATCGGGGATGGAACATGGATCGGATCAAATGTCACCATCATGGAAGGCGCAAGGATCGGTAAAAACTGTAATATTTTTCCAGGGGCCGTTATTTCTGCGCCCCCACAGGATTTAAAATATGATGGGGAGGACACCACCGTCACCATAGGAAACAATACCACTATCCGGGAATGTGCGACGATCCACAAAGGAACGTCGGATCGCAATAAAACGGTAATCGGTAAAAATTGTTTGATCATGGCGTACTGCCATGTGGCACACGATTGTATAGTAGGGGACAATTGTATTTTTTCTAATAATTCAACACTGGCCGGACATGTAACAATTGGTGATAACGTAATATTGGCCGGGTTGGTCGCCGTACATCAGTTTGTATCGATTGGCCAACACGCCTTTGTGACCGGAGGTTCGTTGGTAAGGAAAGATGTGCCCCCTTATGTTAAGGCGGCACGGGAGCCCTTGTCATATGTCGGAATCAATTCGGTAGGTCTGCGTCGAAGGGGGTTTGAGTCTGAGAAAATCCGGGAGATACAGAACATCTATCGTATATTATACCAAAAAAACTATAACAATTCCCAAGCAGTGCAGATCATCGAGGCCGAAATGGAAGCAACTCCAGAGCGGGACGAAATCCTTCAATTCATACGGGACTCCCAGCGTGGCATTATGAAAGGATATTTTAGTAATAACTAATGGGCCGCGACATTGGTCTTCATATTAATGGATTGGGGAAGAATATTCGATCAGTTGGTTAAAAGCATTGGATCTAACAGAAAATGTAATAATAAAACCGCGCTTGGGTCATTTTTTTTTGTTTTTAAATAACATGTATCCATCTCAACTAAAACGCTTAATCATAAATATATGGCATCTACTTCGGACATCAGAAAAGGATTATGCATCCGTTACAACAACGATATTTACAAAATAATAGAGTTTTTACACGTAAAACCTGGAAAAGGTCCCGCCTTTGTTAGGACCAAGTTGAAGAGTGTCACCAACGGCAAGGTATTGGACAATACCTTTTCTTCCGGGCACAAAATTGAGGACGTGCGGGTGGAGACCCGTTCCTATCAGTTTTTATACGCGGATGGACAGACCTATCACTTTATGAACACCGATGATTACAATCAGATTACGCTGCAGGAAAGTGTGTTGGATTCGCCAGGACTGCTAAAGGAAGGGGAAGTGGTGACCATACTTTTCAATACCGAAGATAGCATGCCTTTGTCGGTAGATATGCCCGCAAGTGTTGTTTTGGAAGTCACTTATGCAGAACCGGGTGTTAAGGGAAATACAGCCACGAATGCCACCAAGCCAGCTACTGTTGAAACCGGGGCAAATGTGAATGTGCCTTTGTTCATCAATGAGGGAGATAAGATAAAAATCGATACGAGTACTGGAAACTACATGGAAAGGGTAAAGGAATAGGCACGAACAGAGCATTGAAATAATATATTAATATAGCGCCATGATAGCACATTAATGCATAAACTCTAAAACCCATAAACCTCCGCAAGTGAAATTCCCGACCCCATATTCCCTGAAACAAATAGCAACCATTTTGGGATGTCCGTATGTAGGTCCAGACGATTTTGAAGTTTTGGGCATGAACGAGATACATGTAGTCACAGAAGGAGATATTGTTTTTGTGGACCATCCGAAATATTACGACAAAGCCTTAAAATGCAAGGCCTCAGTCGTATTGATCAACAAAGAGGTCGATTGCCCGGAAGGAAAAGCATTGTTAATTTCCACGGATCCTTTCAGGGATTTCAATAAACTAACCGCTTTTTTCAAGCCGTTCGAGCAGGCCAAGCAGTTAATTGCTACTTCTGCCAAGATTGGCAAAAATACAGTGGTTCAGCCAAATACATTTATAGGAAACAATGTAGTAATCGGTGATAATTGCTTGATCCATAGCAATGTATCGATATATGATAATTGTCTCATTGGTAACGATGTAATCATCCATGCCGGATCTGTACTGGGTTCCGACGCCTTTTATTATAAAAACAGACAGGACTATTATGACAAACTAAATTCCGGTGGTAGGGTCGTCGTCGAAGACCATGTTGAAATCGGAGCGCTTTGTACGATCGACAAGGGAGTAACGGGAGACACGAGGATCAAGAAAGGGACTAAATTGGATAACCAAGTACATGTAGGCCACGATACCGTAATAGGGGAAAAATGCCTCATCGCTTCACAAACTGGAATTGCGGGATGTGTAATAATCGAAGATGAAGTGATACTTTGGGGCCAGGTAGGTACTAATAGCGGTATCACTATAGGCAAAAAAGCGATAATTATGGGGCAGACTGGGGTAACCAAGTCTGTTGCCGGGGGTAAAAGTTATTTCGGAACCCCAATCGAGGAATCTCGTGAAAAATTGAAGCAATTGGCCTATATCAAGAAGATTCCATCAATCTTAAAAAAATTGGAGGAATAATTAAAAGGATTATTGTAGAAATCCTTTACAAACCTATATTTTTGCCTCAATGCGAACAACAGCTTGGCATGATAGTTTAATTACAATTAACAATTAACCAATAACCAATAACCAATAACGAATAACCAATAACGAATAACTTAACATATGAGTGTTCTAGTCAACAAAGATTCCAAAATTATAGTCCAAGGTTTTACTGGTAGCGAGGGGACATTCCATGCCGAACAGATGATCGAATACGGTACGAACGTGGTCGGAGGGGTTACCCCTGGAAAAGGTGGACAGGAGCATTTGGGAAGGCCCGTATTCAATACTGTTGAAGATGCCGTTAAAAAGGTAGGTGCCGACACCACGATTATTTTTGTGCCACCAGCCTTTGCTGCCGATGCGATTATGGAAGCTGCCAATGCCGGAATCAAAGTTATTATTACGATTACCGAAGGTATACCCATTGCCGATATGGTCAAGGTGGCCAACTACATCAAGAATAAAGATTGTCGTTTGATCGGGCCAAACTGTCCCGGTGTCATTACCCCTGGAGAGGCCAAAGTAGGCATAATGCCAGGTTTTGTATTCAAAAAGGGTTCGGTGGGTATTGTATCTAAATCGGGAACCTTGACCTATGAGGCGGCCGATCAGGTAGTAAGACAAGGATTAGGAATTACTACGGCAATTGGTATAGGGGGTGACCCTATTATTGGGACCACGACCAAAGATGCAGTGGAATTATTGATCAATGATCCTGAAACAAAATGTGTTGTCATGATCGGAGAAATAGGTGGTCAATTGGAAGCAGATGCCGCAAAATGGTATAAGGCAAGTGGCAGCAAAAAACCAGTTATAGGCTTTATTGCCGGCGAGACGGCCCCGGCTGGAAGAACCATGGGACATGCAGGCGCCATTGTTGGTGGAAGTGATGACACCGCGCAGGCTAAAAAGAAAATCATGCGCGAACATGGTATACATGTGGTCGATTCCCCTGCGGAAATTGGCAAAAAAGTTAAAGAGGTTATGGGATAATTATTTCTGGAATTGCATATAACCTTCCCGTTTTCCAAATTTGGCAACGGGATTTTTTTTGGCGGTTGTCTAAAACAAAAGTTATATTTGAAAAACCACTGTAAAAATCATTTGTACAATGAAATTATTGGAAGGAAAAAATGTAATCATTACCGGTGCAAGTAGGGGTATTGGCATGGGAATTGCACAAGTATTTGCCGAACATGGGGCCAATGTGGCCTTTACCTATAGCTCGAGCGATGCGCCGGCGCTGGAACTGGAAAAACAATTGACTTCCAAAGGGGTCAAGGCTAAAGCCTATAAGAGCAATGCGGCGAGTTTTGAACAATCGGAGCAGTTAATTGCCCAAGTACTGACAGATTTTGGTGGCATTGATGTGCTTGTCAACAATGCGGGGATTACCAAAGACAACCTATTGATGCGGATGAGTGAGGAAGATTTTGACAGTGTGATCGATATTAATTTAAAATCTGTTTTTAATATGACCAAGGCAGTGCAACGGACCATGCTCAAACAACGGAAGGGTTCGATCATTAACATGAGCAGCGTGGTGGGCGTAAAAGGAAACGCTGGCCAGACCAATTATGCGGCATCAAAGGCTGGGATGATCGGTTTTACCAAATCGGTGGCATTAGAGTTGGGTTCCCGAAACATACGCTGCAATGCCATTGCACCTGGATTTATTGAAACTGAAATGACCGATAAATTGGATGAAAAGGTAGTACAGGGTTGGCGCGATGGCATTCCTTTAAAACGCGGGGGAAGACCGGAAGATGTTGCCAATGCTTGCTTGTTCCTTGCATCAGATCTCTCTGACTACATTACCGGACAGGTATTGAACGTTGATGGAGGAATGCTTACCTAAGGAGTTAACAAACTTTTAAATTACCGAATTATTAAGTTTTTTGTACACGGTATTTTTAAGTATTCATGTGCAAACGCCACAGCTTGAACGCCACGATTGTTCAATGATCAAAAGGAATAACTTAATAATCCAATAACCCAATTACATATAGTGGATATCCAAACAATATTCCTGGTTCTTTTGGCCGCAATTGTTGCGTTGGGATTGGTGTTGTTCCAGTACCATTACAAATCTAAGACAAGGGGTAGCATTGGAATTCTACTCTCATTGTTACGTTTTGTTGCTTGGCTTGGGGTTTTTTTGCTATTGATCAACCCAACATTCAAGAAGACCAGCTACTCTTTGGTCAAGTCCAACCTAATTTTATTAATGGATAACTCTTCTTCCGTTCGTGATTCGGGCGAAGAGACCATCCTTCAAACCATAAAAGAAAATAAGGACCTGGCCAAGAAGTTTAAGTTGGACATTCACAGTTTTGGCAGCAAATTGAACGCTTCCGATAGTCTAACTTTTACTGAAAAGAACACAAACATTGCTCGAGCGTTAAAATCGCTTCAAACCATATATGGCCGAGCAAACTTGGCAGTATTGCTGGTTACCGATGGCAATCAGACCTTGGGGGAAGATTACGAATTTTTTGGAACAACCTTGGGGGTTCCGATTTATCCAATAGTAGTTGGCGATACGACCCGATATGAAGATTTACGAGTGGGCCAGGTCAATACCAATAAGTATGCATTCCTTAAGAATAAATACCCAGTCGAAGCGTATATTTCCTATGAGGGAAATGGAAATGTGTCTAAAACCGCCACCATTTCAGTGAATGGCAATATGGCCTATAGAGAAGTTGTAAACCTCTCCAGTTCTGTGAATACAAAGGTTATCAAAACATTATTGGAAGCAACCACGGTGGGTACCAAAAAGATAGTAATCTCGGTTGGCCCATTGACCGACGAAAAAAATACGATCAACAACCGAAGGGAGGTGGCACTAGAGGTAATCGATGAAAAAACGAATATTGCCATCGTATCGGATATGCTCCATCCGGATATTGGGGCTATCAAAAAGAGTATAGAAAGTAACGAGCAACGTACCGTTTCCGTTTTTAAACCGACTACAAATTTAAAAAATCTGGAGGGCGTTGACCTATTCATTTTGTACCAACCAACTTCTGCCTTTAAGTCTATTTATCAATTTATCCAACAGAAAAAGGCCAACATACTCACCGTTACAGGATCTAGGACCGAATGGAATTTTTTGAACGGTATCCAAGGAAGCTTCAATAAAAAAAGTTATAATCAGCTGGAAGAGATGGGTCCTAGGTTGAACGCCGGATTCACTATTTTCAATATTGCCGACTTTTCGATATCCGATTTCCCACCATTACTAGGAAACCTCGGGGAGATTGCAATGCTTAAACCTAATGAAACATTGTTGACACAACGCATCAAGGGCCTCGACCTCGAACAACCCTTGTTGGGCGTTTTCAGCGGTGATGTAGATCGGGAAGCCGTACTTTTTGGTGAAAATATATGGAAATGGCGTATGCAAAGTTATCGCAATGACCAACAATTTGATAATTTTGATGCTTTTATGGGTAAACTGGTACTCTTCTTATCTACGACCAAAGCAAAAAACAGGTTTACCGTAGATCATGAATCCGTGTATGAAGGGAACGGAGCAGCTAAAATATCCGCAAATTATTATGACCAGTCCTTTATATTTGACCCCAACGCCGCAATAAATATCAAGCTGAAAAATACGGAAAGTCAGAAAACCATGGAGTTTCCGATGTTGCTCAAGAACGGTTATTATGAAACCGACCTAACCGATTTGGAGGCTGGCAAGTATGAATACTCAGCAACGGTGAAGGATGCGAACCTTTCCGAATCAGGGAGTTTTACGGTTCTGGATTTTAACGTGGAGCAGCAATTTCTTTCCAGTGACTATAAAAAACTGGGTCGTTTGGCTGAAAATAGTTCTGGCAAACGTTATTTTCCAAACGAGGTCCCAGGCTTGATCAATGATTTGATGGCTTCCGACCGCTTTTTGCCCACCCAGATAAGCGCTCAAAATGTTGTACCTTTGGTCGATTTTCGATTTGTATTGGGAATCATCGCTACCGCTCTTGCTTTTGAGTGGTTCATTAGAAAATATAACGGACTAATTTAAAACAAAACACTTATGGACAAACTACCAAAAATTGCCCTTCCGGCAATATTCATCTTGATCGTATTGGTCATTTTAATATCAAAATCGGCCGTAACGAT
>JBBKWR010000217.1:0-7553 GCA_037969055.1 Flavobacteriaceae bacterium
TTATAACGCAATCGCGTTCCGCCTCCCCCCTTTTGCGAGATGTTGATCATTCTTTTTTAATCCCAAAACACCACACCATGATGAACTATGGAAAAAAATCAGTGCCCTTATTTCTTTTAGTAATGATCCTTATCGGATTCAGCAATTGCAAACCAAAAATGGAGGAACCCCAAATAGAACCTGTGGCCGCCCCCAAACAAATTGTTGAGGTGAGCGAGGCCAAAGACATGTACGACCGATATGGGGAGCGCCGTGTACCTCTGATCCAACGTTATGAGGACTCCATTAATCGGAACGCAGGGAATGATAAAATGCAACAGATGCCCAAGGGTGACAAGAATAAGGCCCAAATGGAGGAGGCGCCCGCGAAATTTGATGTGGCGCGCTATGTGTATTATGATTATGCCACCATCAAAAATTATATCGCCTATATAGAACAAGAGGCCAAGGCGGCGAATGTGGATATTTCGACCTTACGGTTCTATTTTTCGAATTATTCCGACGCGGAAAAATTTCCAGATGGTAGCCCGGTATTACACCCAAGACAAAACTCCATAATGCTGTCCCCCACCATCAAAAAAGGAGATCGGGACTATCTATTTTACATTGGTGATCTGGACGGAAAGGCCGAGGCGGTCTTACTCAATGATGCCTTTGGACCGGTCGACGCGAGTAGCATGGGAGATGCTTCTCCCAAAGCAGAAAAATCGTATGCTTCATTCTTATTTGGTCCGTCAGAATCAAAAACCATTAATGCAATTCCAAGCTATCAAAGTGGAACAAGTCTCACATTGAACAGAGGTGGAGGCATTCCACCGCCTTACAATTGATCACGAATGTGTAGCTACAGAATTAAATAACGAATTTTAAGTGCTGGAATTTTTCAAAACCAATTACTTTTTAATTTTTTATGGGGTTACATTGGTTGTTTCTATAATTCGCTATCCGAAGTATTATGATAGTGAACTAAAGTATTTTCCAATATTAATCGCCTATACATTACTTTGCGAATTGTTGGGTGTTTTAATCAGGGATTTCGAAAGCTTCCAAATATATTATGGCTCAGAATATTCTGATTTAAATTCACTTATTTATAACATTTTTGATTTTATTTTTTATCTGTATTTCTTTTATGTTTTTTGGCAAAGGATAACCAAATCAAAAAGTAAGAAGCTAATACAATATGGCGCTGTTCTATTTGTTATAGCAAGCGTAATAAATCCTTTTTTCCAGGATTTGAGAATATTTCCCCAGTCTTATGCGGTAGCCGTCGGTTCAATTTTTTTAGTTATTTGTATATTCTTATTTTACCCGGAATTAAAGCAAGGGAATGAAAAAATTGCAATTCACAGGAATTTGTTGTTTTGGATAAGTCTTGGATTATTGGCTTTCTATCCTTTTTATCCTTTGTTGATATCCAATTGGGCCTGGGACAGTATTGCCTACCAGAAATATAATATTAGGGAAATACATTTGGGTTTAATTGCAATCATGTATGGGTGTTTTTTAGTAGGTTTTATAAGAATGCGCAGGATGCTACCTACCCAACATGATGAATAAACAAGTTCAGTGCGCTTTGGCAATAATGCCCAATCACCCGATATCCAAACCCACGCTCCCTACGTGCTCGAATTTCTAAAAGAAAATTACTTTATGCCCTTGTACGTGGTCACTTTGGCCATTTCCATATATCGGTATCGGTGGTATTATGACGGCCTATTAAAGTATTTTCCAATCATTATTGGGTATACCCTATTATCGGAGATTCTAGGCTACTTGATCCGGGAATTCGACAACTTTCAAATCGTTGATTCTGAGCTGTATCCGTACGCCAATAACTTTGTCTTCAATATCTATGATGTAGTTTTCTTCCTGTATTTCTATTTTATTTATTGGAAAGTGGTCCAGAACCTACGATATAAGACGGCCATCAAAGTTGGAACGATTATTTATTTGGTTTCGGTAGTTATAAATACATTCCTTGAAAACATATTGATATTTCCCCAAATCTATGCCTCCACCATTGGGTCTATCATTCTTGTCATAAGTATAATACTGTACTTCAAGGAAATTATATCGCAGCAACAAGAGAAAAATACCCTCTTGATCTGGGTAAGCGTCGGACTGTTGTTATTTAACCTTTTCTTTCCCCCAATCATGATTACAGGCCATTTTGATTACGATTTATTCAAACTACTGCATCTTAGACAAGTACACTACCTATTAATTGTAGCGATGTACACCTGTATCAGTATTGGCTTTTTTACAATAGGCCGAACGAAGGCTATACGCGAGACAAATTGAACAAAAAATGCCCGCACGTTACCGTGGGGCATTTATAAAATATATTGTAAACAAGATATTTTTAAAGGGCAGCTACATGTTTTGCCAGCTTACTCTTCAGGTTGGCCGCTTTGTTCGCGTGGATAATATTACGCTTGGCCAAACGATCGATCATAGAGACCACACTTGGCAAAAGGGCCAGTGCATCTTTTTTCTTCTCCTCTGTTCGCAGTTTTTTGATCGCGTTACGGGTAGTCTTGTGCTGGTACCTGTTACGCAAACGTACCGCTTCGTTTCTTCTGATCCTCTTTAATGCCGACTTGTGATTTGCCATCTTTATTTCTTAATGTTATTTTTTGATCTTTCCGTCCAATTCCACCTCCGAACTTTTTGTAGCCCGTAGGGGAATCGAACCCCTGTTACCAGGATGAAAACCTGGCGTCCTAACCCCTAGACGAACGGGCCATTTTTTACTCGCCCCATTACCCCAGCAACACCGATCTTGTAAAATATGCGCCTATGGAACAACATTAAAAAATGCTATTCAAGCGGGTGCAAAAATACAATTATTTTTTACTACCGCAACAGCTAGTTCTTATTTTTTGGGGCAATTGTCAAATTAATGGGAATCAGTACGCTTTGGCGAACAACACCCTCTGCTGCGACGGCTTTCCGGTAACGATGCAACTTCCCATTTCAAGGGTATTGTCGATAGGGATACATCGAATGGTCGCCTTGGTCTCCTCTTTGATCCTGTCCTCGGTCGCCCTGGTCCCATCCCAATGGGCCGAGATAAAGCCTCCCTCATTTTCAAGTACCTGCTTAAATTGATCGTAGGTCTCCACTTTGGTAATGTGGTCTTGCCTATAGTCAAAAGCCCTTTGATAGATGTTTCTCTGGATATCCCCCATAAGAAATTCTATTTTGCCCACCACTTCGTCACTTTTAACCGTTTCTTTTTCCAAGGTATCCCGGCGGGCGATCTCATAGGTACCATTCTCCAGATCACGCTGCCCGATCGCAATGCGTACGGGGACCCCCTTCAATTCGTATTCGTTGAACTTGAAACCTGGTTTATGGGTATCCCTATCATCATATTTTACGGAAATACCCTTGGCCCTTAATTCTTTGATCAGGGGGCCTACTTTTTCAGAAATGTCCTCCAACTGATCTAAACCTTTATAAATGGGCACTATCACGACTTGTATGGGCGCCAATTTCGGTGGAATTACCAGTCCATTATCATCGCTGTGGGTCATGATCAGGGCACCCATCAAACGGGTGGAAACTCCCCAAGAGGTGGCCCAAACATATTCCTGATGGCCTTCTTTAGTGGCGAACTTGACATCGAACGCCTTGGCAAAATTCTGTCCTAAAAAGTGGGAGGTTCCTGCCTGCAAGGCCTTGCCGTCTTGCATCAAGGCTTCGATACAATAGGTTTCCAGCGCCCCTGCGAACCTTTCGCTCTCCGTTTTGGTGCCCTTGATCACTGGTACGGCCATATGATTTTCCGCAAAATCGGCATATAGGTCCAAAATCAGTTCGGCCTCTGCAACAGCTTCCTTTTCTGTCGCGTGGGCAGTGTGGCCCTCTTGCCATAAAAATTCCGTCGTGCGGAGGAACAATCGGGTGCGCATCTCCCATCGTACCACGTTGGCCCATTGGTTGATCAGTAAGGGCAGGTCTCGATAAGACTGTATCCAACGCCTATAGGTGTCCCAAATAATGGTCTCGGAGGTGGGCCGCACGATAAGTTCTTCCTCCAACTTGGCGTCTGGATCTACGATAAGACCACTACCATCCTCGGCATTCTTGAGCCTATAATGCGTTACCACGGCACATTCTTTCGCAAACCCTTCGACATGGCTGGCCTCTTTGTTCAAATAGGATTTAGGGATAAAAAGGGGGAAATAGGCATTTTCGTGCCCGGTTTCCTTGAACATTTTATCCAATCCAGCCTGTATTTTTTCCCAGATGGCAAAGCCATAAGGTTTGATGACCATACAGCCCCGAACCCCAGAGTTTTCGGCCAAGTCGGCCTTTACCACAAGTTCATTGTACCATTTGGAATAGTCTTCACTGCGTTTCGTCAAATTTTTACCCATTGATTAGAGTTTGGCACGCATCTTGTGCTATTATTAACATAAAATTTGGGTAAAACTAATTATTTTTAGCATGTCCAACAATTTAAATTTGAAACGATGATACATTCCCATCCCTTCCAAAAAATTCGCGTGACAATCCTTTCAGGCCTTGCCGTTGTTTTGGTGGCCTCTTGTGGTTCATACCAACAAGCCTCTTACTACGATAACGATGGCATTTATGCCAATGGCGAGAGACCAGTAAGTGTGGAAAGGCCTACTCGGCCAGTTGCATCCAACCAAGATAATGACCAGGGGGAACTGTATGCCGATTACTTCAAGCAACAACAGGACCAATTCAACCAAATGGTAGAGGGCGATATCTTTACCGATATTGATTCCTATTCCAGTGGTGTGGAAAACGATAGTATCGAGAAAGGACAATTGACCAATTACTACAAAAGTGAAAACGATTATAACGGCCAAGCTGGATGGGGCGATAACCCAACCAGTGTAAGCATCAATATATATGATAATAGCTGGGGCTATGGATATGGTTTCGGTTCTCCTTGGTTGTGGAACAATTGGGGATACGGGGGATATGGGTATTATAGTCCTTATCGATGGAATTCTTGGAACAACTGGGGCTGGGGCGGCTATGGATGGGGCGGCTATGGATGGGCCGGTTATGGCTACGGTTATGGTTGGGGTGGATATTATAACCCTTGGTACCCATATGGTAATGGTGGTTATTACGGCGGTTATTATGGTGGGTACGGGTACCCATACTATGGCCACAACCAAAGAAGTTATGGTTACAACAGGAGTCGAAGAGGCTATTACAACAACAATTCCTTGGCCAATAACGATGCTCGAAATGCCCTACGTGGCCGCTCGAACCTTACTTCCGGTAACAACAATTCGACCAGGTATCGTAACAGTTCCAATTTAGATAGGAACAGTACAAACACCTTGAGAAGCTCCAGAAATACAAGCAGCTACCGTTCCGATCTGGCCAACAGACGGACCGTGGGTGTGGATCAAAATCGTTCTTATAGGACCAGTCGAAGCACCAGGACAGATCCCAATTATAGTAGTTCTTCCAGAAGTAATCAGACCTATAGGAGTGGCACCCCAAGTAACAGCAACTACAGAAGTGGCACCCCATCATCAAGATATAGGACGGGAACCTCTGCACCGCGTACCTCGCGATATCCCAGCTCAGGCAGCCGCACACAGAGTGGTGGCACCTATAGAAGTTCAGGTAGCCGCACACAGAGCGGTGGCACTTATAGAAGTTCAGGTAGCAGTACGCCCAGAAGTAGTGGCGGCAACTATAGGAGTTCCGGCAGTAGCACCCCGAAAAGCAGTGGGGGAAACTATAGGAGTTCCGGTAGCAGTTCACCGAAAAGCAGTGGGGGAAGCTATAGGAGTTCCGGGAGTTCATCGAGAAGCAGTGGTGGTAGTTACAGGAGTTCCGGGGGTTCTTCCAGTAGTAGGAGTTCTGGCGGCACCCGATCTTCAGGAACAAGGGGTACACGACAATAAGCCCAATTCAAAATCAAGAATTTAAAATATTAGCTATGAAAAGATCATCAATTTTCATCATGTTATTGGTATGCACCATTGGGAGCGCCCAAAACATCAGTGATGTGCTGCGACTCAGTGCAGAAAATATTCAGGGTACCGCGCGTTTTCAAGGCATGGGAGGCGCTTTTGGGGCCCTTGGCGGGGACCTATCCGCCTTGAACAGCAATCCTGCAGGATCGGCCGTATTTAACCACGGACTTTTTACCATTTCTGGAACCCACTATGCCCGGGACAATGCGGCGCGCTATTTTAATGGATCGACCGGCACGCTGTCAAATTCTTTGGATATCAACCAACTTGGAGGGGCATTGGTCTTTAATAGCACCGATGACAATGCAGAATGGAACAGATTGGCGCTGGCCTTCAATTATGATTTGGTACAGAACTTTGACGACCGATTTTCAGTGTCAGGAAATAGTCCACAAGGCATCGACGCTTATTTCTCAAATTTTGCTCAGGGTATTCCTTTTGGCAATATCACGCTCCAGGACGGTGAATTTATCGAGGATGCTTATCTCGATATTGGGGCACAGCAAGGTTTTGCGGCCCAACAGGCTTTTTTAGGGTATTATGGTGGGGTATTAGATCCAGCTGCTTTGGAAGATGACAACACGGTATATATACCGAACGCAAAATATAGTAGTGTCGACCAAGACTTCACCCGAAGAACTTCCGGTTATAATGGCAAGTTTACCTTGAACATTGCCTCACGTTATCGGGAAGTGCTACATTTGGGAGCTTCGTTGAATATTCATAATGTTTTGTACGACAGGGTAGACCAATTCAGCGAACGCGGATACGATGCTGATTCTGAAATACAGTTTACCCATTTTGACAATTACCTTCATACGGAGGGCTCCGGTTTTTCCTTCAGCTTGGGTGCCATAGCTAAGCTTAACGAGGTGATCAGGGTCGGGGGTAGCTACCAGTCCCCTACTTGGTACCGGTTGAACGATGATTTGTCACAACGCATCGATTCTGATCTCGCCGATTCCGATATCAATTTTATAGATTTTAACATCGTAAACCTTTTTGAAACTTATACCATAAAAACACCTGGTAAATTGACGGCAAGTTTAGCCTTTATTTTTGGCAAGAACGGCCTCTTGAGCCTTGATTATGGTTACCAAGATATGTCGCAGGCAGAATTAAGGCCAGCCAATGACCCAAGCTTTGTAGTGGTGAACAACACTATTGCAAATCAATTGGGAGCGACGTCATCGATAAGGGTCGGAGGGGAATACCGCATAGAGCGCTTTAGCCTTCGGGGCGGATATCGATTTGAACAGAGTCCGTACGCAGATGGAAACACGATTGGTGATCTCTACGGCATATCGGCCGGTGTTGGCTATGATTTTGGCGGAAGTAAATTAGACCTAGCGGTGAACCGTACAGATCAGGATGTGTCACAACGTTTGTTCGACACTGGTTTGACGACTCCCGCGATGCTCAATAGGATAAATACAAGCGTGACCTTGGCGTATACCTTTAATTTCTAGGAAACGCTAAATGATATAAAATATAGGCCGGTTCTTATCCGGCCTTTTTTAGCGCTTTAAAGAAAAATGAGATCGTATGGTCCTCGCGACCATAATAACT
>JBBKWR010000218.1:0-2786 GCA_037969055.1 Flavobacteriaceae bacterium
TTCGGGGTGCTGAAAGAAATGGCGAATGTCCTAAAAGAAAATCCCAACGTGAACATCCAGATCGTTGGGCATACAGATAGCGATGGGGACGAAGCTACCAACCTCGAGTTGTCCAAAAAAAGGGCCTTGGCCGTTAAAAATGTACTTAGTTCCGATTTTAATATCGATGCTGCGAGAATGGTCGTTGATGGCAAGGGCGAATCGGAACCGCTGGCACCCAATACAAGTGCCCTCAATAAGGCCAACAACCGTCGGGTCGAATTTATAAAAACGAATTAAAGTGCGGGTAAGGTAGGGGTCTGCTCAATCCTTGTGCTCAATGGGCTCTTTTGAGAGCTTTACCACGGGCGGTTTGCCATCCTTGGCATTGATATCGAGGTTTATCTGATCATTTTTCTTAAGGATATCAATGGCCTTGTCGGAATTGATCTTTTTGCCTTCAAAATAAAAGGTGGCATTCTCCTTAGCCATTTGAACGATATGGTCGATTGGGGACATTGGGGGTTCTGGTGGATCGGGGGATTCCATTTCCGTCATGTCCTTTTCGATCTCTATTCTTTCTTGTCCTTCTTGAAGTTCATCGATCATTTCTCTTTCCTCGATTTCCTCAATTTTCTCGATTTCATCAATTTCAAAAGCTTCCGGGGCTTCATGGATATCCGATAATTTAATTATTTTTTTTATTTTAATCTGATTTTTAGTGTTCGTGGCGGATGGTACAGAGGGTTGCCCTCCATTTTTTATGTAAGGCGCTGGGGGCGGTAGTGGCGATAGTTCGTCACCTTCACTTATTTCTATGATCTCTATAACTTGACCGTCTTTCGTTTTTTTCGATTTTTTTATACCGGGATTGCCTTTTTCATAATTTTTTATGGTCTTTTCATAGGCTTTCCTTTCTGCTTTGGGGGCGTCGGCAGGAATGGGTGGAGGTGGGGGCAGGTCTGAATTATTAACCATTTCTGGCACATCGGGAGCAGGGGGCGGTGGTGGAAAATCTGGAAAAGGGAAGGGTTCCGCATCTGCCTTCTGTTTAGCAGTCATGATAGTATAAAGGTAATTTATACGTTCAATATCTTTCTTGGAAATACTCATAGCATCATGGGGCAATTCATAATATTTTTTTGCCAAGGCATTGTATTCGGCTACTTGTATTTTGGTTGCTGGTTCTTGTCCCAGAGGAGGCGGGCATTCTGGGAAAGGCTGGGCATTTTCTTTTTGGGCCGGGGTCATCACCCTGTAAATATCCTCTAAGGTTTTAAGGTCATTTAATGAGACCTTACGGGTTTTTTGGGGCTGGGCGTTGTATTTTTTGGCAAGGCCATTATATTCCTTGACCATTTCTGGGGTGGCCTTTTCTTTGTGCGCAATATCGGGCATATGGGAACCTTCCAACGTAATGTTGCGTATGCCATTGTTTGACAATGCTTTTTCGGCATTTTTTATCAAGGATTTTGGCGTATTTGGTTCCAAAAAGATAATTCCTTGTAGTTTATCCAGTGGTCCAGAAGAATTATTTTGAAGAAGATGTTCCAGATAATCGACCAAAGGAATGTTTTTGATAGGTGTGTTATTGACAAGGGTTTGCCCTTTGCTGTTGATAGTAACCATTATTTTTCCATCTTCCAGATTGCCTTGATGTTCGTTGCTTGGGACATACAAGGTGTCCTCTCGAAGGTCTATGGTGGCCACCCCATAGGTTTTGAGGATCTTTTCGGTTTCCTGTATGATGCCGGTTGGAGTTTCATTGTCGATATAAATTAGAACCCGAACCATCTCATCTCTTTCTGCTTTGGAAAGGTCAGCATTGTATTGTAGTAAAGATTTGTACAGGTCCGTTATTGCTACAGCGTTGTCGTGCACCAGGAGCTCTCCATTTTTGTTAATATGGATGATGATGTCCTCACTAATTAGATATTGTTCTGAAGATGGGGGCGAAGGGTCCTTTACTACTTCTACCAATTCTTTATTGCCAAATCCAAATAAGAGGACAGCAAACAAAGGCAACAGGACAACACTTCGTAATGCGATAGACTGGTTAGAGGTTTGTTTTTTCATGACTGAGATTCGTTTTTTGACCTGCCCGACCGCACTTGGTCCTAATGTAAACGTCTTACCAAATATGGTCAGGCGGGTTGATGAATAATTGATGGAGTTTGCCAATTGAGGCACTATGGCATTTGATGAGAATGCCAGGAGCAATGATTGATAGGTACCCGTTGGAATACCTGTTTTAACAACAGCTTGATCTGCTAAAAATTCGTGGTTGAGTTTGATTGCTTTTTTGATGATAAAAAGTAAAGGGTTGAACCAGAACAGCACTTGTAGCAATTCCACACAGAGCACATCAAGACTGTGCTTTTGTTTCGCATGGATCTCTTCGTGCAAGAGTACCGCCTCTGGAATTTCTTTGGCTTCGAATTTATTTTTGTTCAAAAAGATATATTGAAAAAAGGTATGGGGCGCAATGTGATCGTTCAATAATACCTGTATAATGTTCTTGGTCCTATACTTTGGATTTTTACGGATGCGTTGGATAATTTGATACAGATTTTTAAGAAAAATAGATCCGAAAAGTATAACGCCTAAAACATAAATACTCCATAATACGATGGGGAGGTAATCTGTTTGGGTGGCCTGTACAATTGCTACTTGTGAGGAATGTGACTGTGAAACAATGCCCATTTTTTCCGTGCTGGGCGGAACTTCTACATATTCTGTAAAGGTTACCAAAGGAATTACAAAAGCGAGGAGCAAGGACGCCATTAGGTAGAAGCGCTTGAATTTGT
>JBBKWR010000219.1:0-3642 GCA_037969055.1 Flavobacteriaceae bacterium
TCTACGGTCTTAAGTAGTGTGGATAAGAGCAAGCACAGTTCCCTGGCAGGTATATTGACTTTCTTTTCTGCGGTGGGCGGCACGCTTGGCTCCCTTTTGATCGGCAATTTGTTCGATACATTGGGTGGCGAAAAAGTATTCTATCTTTCCTTGGTTCCTTTTGGCCTAATGTTCATATCATTTTTTGTAATTAACCGATTGACAACGACAACATAACTTTTTAAAATGGTCAAAACGTTCCTACTACGTACTCACGAAACACTTAATTTATTATTGGCCCAAGAAGATTCCGATGGCGATAAAAAAATAACAAAAGAAGACAAGGGCCCACAAGCATTTTCAATCCAATCGGTTGATGGAAAACCTTATGAAATAAAGGGCAGTTACTACCTGTCGAACTTGTTGCAGGAATTGGCACTCGCAAAAGCCAAGGGTCTGGATACCGCTGAAATTCCTTTATCAAAAATTGAAGAGCTTCCGGCCAATCGTATCTCACGAATGATCCGTGAAGTTTTTTGGGACGACCTTACGCGTACCATCGACGAGAAGGGTATCAAGGAAATTTTGGGGGATACCAAATCATCCGATGGGGTTGAACGCATCTATGTTCCTTTTAAGGATGCCCATGGGATTCGGTATTTCAAAAATCTTGAAAAAAAACTGCAATCTTTGCAAGTGGAGATCCTGCCTGAAAAATTATCCCCCGATTATGTTCGTTCGATCAACACTAGCCCTGGTATTTTAGCACTAAAACTTAAGGATGATATGGGGGTACCTTTCGTTGTGCCTGGAGGTCGTTTTAATGAAATGTACGGTTGGGATAGTTATTTTGAGAGCATAGGTTTATTGCTGGATGGCAGGATTGACCTGGCCAAGGGCATGGTCGATAATTTCTGTTATCAAATTGAGCACTATGGAAAAATTCTGAACGCAAACCGCTCCTATTACCTTACCCGAACACAGCCCCCTTTTTTAACTTCCTTTATTAGGGAGGTGTACGAGGCAGATAGCTTGGTTGGGCATGATTGGCTTTCCAATACCTTGGAAACAGCTATTAAGGAATATGAAACGGTGTGGATGGTATCTGGTAAGCGGATGACAGCCAATGGGCTTAATCGATATTTGGCAGAGGGAATCGGAATTCCCCCGGAAACCGAAGCCGGGCATTTTTCGGAGGTGCTTAAAAAATATGCCCATAAACACGAACTTTCCTTATCCGAATTCGAACAGAAGTATAAAGCAAGGGAAATTATTGATCTTGATTTGGATCGGTACTTTGTACATGATCGTAGTCTACGGGAGAGCGGTCATGATACTTCCTGGCGGCTGGATGGAATATGTGCCGAATTGAACACTGTTGACCTAAATTCATTACTGTATAAATACGAAACCGACTTCGAATATTTAATTGACACTTATTATAAAGGTTCGTTTTCAACTTCCGCAGGAAAAATATACAAGTCCTTATACTTTACGGAAAAGGCCCAGACCAGAAAGAAGTTGATGTATGAATTCATGTGGGACCCAGTTAACAAAGGCTACTTCGACTACAATTTCAAAACTTATGAAAAAACAGGCTTTGGATCGGCCACCAATTTTTACCCGCTTTGGGCTGGGCTGGGCAGCAGGGAACAGGCGGCAGGAATGGTTGAGCTATTAATGGGCTTCTTCAAAGCAAAGGGAGGCATTCTGGCAACTTCCAAAGAAGCCATTTTGCCCTATTTAAATGGCCATGCCCAACGTCAATGGGATTACCCGAACGGATGGGCACCACACCAAATGCTAATTTGGAAAGGGTTGCTGAATTACAAATATCATGATGAGGCACAAGAACTCATCTACAGATGGCTTTGGATGATTACTAGAAATGCAGTAGATTACAACGGCACCATACCTGAGAAATATGATGTCGTAAATTGTACGCATAAGGTGTATGCCGAGTATGGTAATGTAGGTACCGAATTTGACTATATTACAACATCTGGTTTTGGTTGGATGAACGCATCCTATCAATATGGATTAAGTTTGTTGAACCCTTCATTTATTGACAAGCTGAACGCGCTGCAAGATCCGGATACTGTTTTTTAAATATTTAATCCAAGAATAAAATTACCTTTACGCTTCCAAAAATTAAGCATATGAGCAATAGGAAACAAAGACGGGAGGCTCTTGTCTATCATGCCAAACCGCAACCGGGCAAAATAAAAATTGTGCCTACCAAACCCTATGCTACCCAGCGCGATTTGGCATTGGCCTATTCCCCTGGTGTTGCCGAACCGTGTTTGGAAATTGCCAAGAATAAAGAAAACGTCTATAAATATACCGCCAAAGGAAACCTAGTGGCCGTGATCTCAAACGGAACCGCCGTATTAGGCCTAGGGGACATTGGACCAGAAGCCTCCAAACCGGTAATGGAAGGTAAATGCCTGCTTTTTAAAATATTTGCGGATATCGATGGAATGGACATCGAGGTCAATACCAAAGATGTCGACAAATTTGTGGAGACCGTAAAGATGATTGCTCCTACTTTTGGGGGCATTAATCTGGAGGACATCAAGGCCCCAGAAGCCTTTGAAATTGAGCGAAGGCTAAAGGAAGAACTGGATATTCCCGTAATGCACGACGATCAGCATGGGACCGCCATCATTTCGGCCGCGGCCTTATTGAACGCCGTTGAGATTGCCAAAAAGAAGATGTCAAAGGTGAAAATCGTGATCAGTGGGGCAGGTGCCGCCGCAGTGTCGTGTACCAAACTTTATAAGGCTTTCGGGGCAAAAGCTGAAAATATTGTGATGTTGGATAGCAAAGGGGTCATTCGCAAAGATGCCAAAAACCTTGCTGCATCTAAACTTGAATTTGCAACCGCACGTAAAATCGATACCCTGGCAGAGGCAATGAAAGATGCCGATGTTTTTATCGGTCTCTCCATTAAAGATATCGTTACCCCAGCTATGCTTATATCTATGGCAAAAGACCCCATTGTTTTCGCAATGGCAAATCCTGATCCAGAGATCAAATATGATTTGGCCTTACAAACACGTAAAGACATTATCATGGCTACAGGTCGTTCAGACCATCCAAACCAGGTGAATAATGTGCTGGGATTCCCCTTTATATTTAGAGGGGCACTCGATGTTCGGGCCACCAAGATAAACGAGGAAATGAAAATGGCCGCAGTAAAAGCCTTGGCCGATCTCACCAAGGAGAACGTTCCTGAACAGGTGAATATCGCCTATGGTCAGAAGCGACTCACCTTTGGGAAAAATTATATCATCCCCAAGCCCTTTGACCCTAGATTAATCACCGAGGTCCCACCTGCCGTGGCGAAGGCAGCCATGGAAAGTGGGGTTGCCAAAATGCCTATCGAAGATTGGGACAAATACAAAGAGGAACTGTTACTACGCTCTGGCAATGACAATAAAATTGTCCGTCAATTGCACGACCGGGCCAGAATGGACATTAAGCGGATCGTGTTTGCCGAGGCGGATCAATTGGATGTCATGAAAGCGGCACAGATCGTATTCGAAGAAGGCATCGCAATTCCCATTCTGTTGGGAAAAAAACCACTGGTCAAAGCCCTTAAAAAAGAACTTGATTTTGAAGCAGATCTAATGATAATAGATTCCCACGCCGATGACGCCA
>JBBKWR010000220.1:0-8664 GCA_037969055.1 Flavobacteriaceae bacterium
CGAGCAGCACCTTTGCATTGGGATGGTTAATATCCTGTACCAATCGTAATACATCCTCTGCCGTATTCACCAAATCTGATTCAAACCTGTTTAAGGGCTCCAAAGCGATCTTTTGTCCATATTTTTCTCCTAGGGCGCATACCTTGCCCAAATTATTTACCGCCCTGTCCCATTCAATTTTTCGTTGCTCCTCAGAAACCATCCTAGCCTTACCCACTGCCGAGTACATTGGGCCGGCCAGAAAATCGACTCCCAAAAAGGCCCCCAGTTCGAAACATTTTTCTATATAGCGAAAGCAATTGTCATGTAGGGCAATGTCATCGGATGTCAAATCTTTGGTAGGTCCGAAAACCCCACAAATTATTGGAATTAACCCATGATCCTCCAAGGCTTTTTTAATGGTCGGGGCATGGATCAACCCTGGGTCTTCCACGGGGATCTCTACCACATCGAACCCCATCGCCTTGATTTTAGGAAACAATGCGATCGTGTCGGTCTTAAAGGGCGATTCCCATAACCAAGTACTCACCCCATACTTTAAATTATCCATCATTCGCTAAGCTTGTGTTTGCCTATTTATATATTATTTTGAGGCCACCACCTTCATTACCCCCTGCATAATGCGCCAATGTCCTGGAAAAGTACAGATATATGGATAGTTTCCAGGTTTACTGGGTGCGGTAAACTGCAGCACGACTTGCTGTTGTGGATCCACCATAGCCGTGGCAAACAATACCTCCTGCATCTCGGGAATATAGCTTTTATCCGCTCCAGCCGGGTCTTGTGCCAATTGATCTGATGCAGCACCTACCTTATTTTTACTGCCTTGCGCCAGGATCAACAGATTATGTTGCATGAAATCTGGGTTTTCAAAAATGATTTCCACTACTGAACCAGCTTTCACTGTGAATTCAGTAACATCATATTTCATTTCATTTTTAATTGTTTTGATGTTGATCACCGTGGCGTTGACACCCGCCAAACCGGGGCTGGTGGCAGTCAACGGTTGGCCCTTGTAGTTTTTGTACAATACTTCGGCAATGCTGGTTCCACTGAATATATTGGAACGTCCCGAATAGTCTTTTTCAACTTCATATCGCCAATCCCCACTGAGTGGCATCCTTCGCGAGCCAATGGTCAGGTTTAATTGTTCTTTGGTACCTTCCAAGCCCCCAGACCCTCCGGTATCTTCCACCCAAATAGCAATGACGTTTAGGCCTGGCTCCAAAACACCCTTTGGCACCATATAGCGTCTTGGCTTTAGGTATTCGTTCTTTGTGGCACCAACTTGTTTCCCATTGATGTACACGATATCGGAATCGTTTATAGGGCCCAAAGAAAGGTTGCCGCCCGTGAGTCCGATATTTTCTGGCAAGGAAAAGGTTTTGCGGAACCAAAGGGTTCCGTCCATATCCAATCCACCTTGTTCGATCGACTGTGGTAATTGCATGGTTTTCCAATCTTTGTCATTGTATTCAACATCGTACTTGTTATAGGTAGCCGATGAACCTGTTTCCAGTCGGGGATTAGATTTTAGGTAACTGGCTATAAATCCTGCCCGATGCTTGCTCGCCGCAATATACGTGGCTTTTGACAACCAGGAATCTGCCATGATTTTAGGCGATTTGCCCAAAGTAAACAATTGTGCCCCTACTACTTCCGAAGCGGGTCTTTCCGAAAAATACAAGATGGCTGCCAATTGAACCTTGGGGTCTGGATCGAAAAGTACATTCGTTTTTAACAAGGCGTGATCTGTGATTTCTGATTTGGGCAAGATTTGAATCGCCGCTTTCCGTACCGAAGCTGCAGGGTGATAAAGGGCACCAGTCACCACATTTACCGCTTCTTGCACCGTGTCAATGGCACCAAGTCCATCGAGCGTCCAAAGCGCGTGCAGGGCTCTTGGATTCATTCCTTGTCCATCAACCTCCAAATTATTGATCAATTTGTACAGGTCATTTACAATATCGGTTTCACCACGATCCACCAATAAACGCTGTGCCGTCATCCGCCAAAACATATTGTCATTGGATAGGGCGTGCACCAATTCTTTGGGTTTATCGATATTCAGTGCTAGCAACGTCGGTGCTTTTTTATGTTTGGGGACTACCCTCCAGATACGGCCCTTCGAGGTATCTCGCAAAGGATTTTCATAAGCATTCCCTTTGCCGTTCACCGCATCGTAACCACCCCTGTCCAGTCTTGGGGTCGGATTGTGCTGCACAATAAAATTATACCAATCCAGTACCCAAACTGCACCATCGGGACCAACTTTTGCCTCGACCGGGGAAACCCACTCATCGGAACTGGCCAAAAGGTTGCCCCCATCATACTCTACGTACCCCGCACCATCACGCGCTATGTTTGCCATATGCACTAATCCTCCGGTAGGTTCGCACACAAATGCAACTTGGTTCCAAAAACTTTTAGGATAATCATGGGCGGTGTAAAAATGATGTCCAGCGGCGGCCGTAAATCCGCCAAAAACATCTACCTGCCGCACATTTGGTGTTATGGGTTGCATAAAGTAATGCCCATCGATTTTGGCACTTCCCTGTGGGGTGATTCCCAGAACGTCCTTAAAATACTTATTGGGTATACCCATAAAAACGCTATGCGTATTGTTCGCCGTTGAAGCAAAAATGGAATTATCTTCCGTAATGCCCAAACCCCAGGTATTGTTGCTGGTATTCGTCAGGAATTCGAAATTATTAAGTTTAGGATCGAAGTTATAGATACCCTGCGCAAATTCTTGGGCCTGCCCAAAAATAGACCCCTTAAAACCGGAGTACCCCACTACTCCGTATATTTTGTTATCCATTCCGTTTTGAAGGTTCGAAGGTCCCGCGTGGGTGTCATAAACCCCCCAACCATCGATAAGCACTTCCTTCACGTCGGCTTTATCATCTCCATCGGTATCTTTCAGAAAAATGAAATGGGGCGCTTGGGAAACAATGATGCCCCCATTGGCAAACGCGAAGCTTGTCGGGATATTTAATTTGTCGGCAAACACTGTAAATTTGTCCGCTTTCCCATCCCCATCAGTATCTTCACAAATTTTTATGCGATCATCCCCCAACCCTTTGTCCTCTAATACCGTATTTGGATAGTCTACGGTCTCAATCACCCAAAGCCTGCCCTTTTCATCCCAATTCATGGCAATTGGTTTGATGATGTCAGGTTCGGCGGCGAAGAGTTCCAGCTCAAATCCAGCAGGTACTTGCATTAATTTTTGCGATGCTTCAGGGGTCAGGGGCAGTTGATATTTGGGGGCCGGATCGCGTTGCTCGTAGTTTGGGATATTAGACTTTTCTTCATAAACCAGTATGGGTATGTCGGCAACAAAGGCCTCCCAATTTTTTTTGACTGTCGGGCCCACCGCCCATAAAATTCCTTGTGTGATTAAATTTTGGAATCCAGCGTTGGTCCAAGTTCGTTCGTCATGGCCATAGGCAGTATAAAAAACTTTTCCCTTACCATATTCTTTGACCCAAGTCCATGGTTCATGATGTTCCCCTTCTACCCTTTCCATCAATACGGTTATATCTTTCGATATCTTATCGTGCACATAGGTTTCATCCCAAGTAGAAAATTCCTCCACGTCTCGTAAAGCAGGATGGTCTTTTTTGATTATGGTCGCGGTAAATGTTCCCGTCTTGTGTTCTTTGAACTGGGCCCCAACCAAATCGATGTATGCCGGTGAATTCTTAAAGCAAAAACTGGCAGAATGAATGGGAATAAAAGCTTTTCCGGATGCTACAAAATGTAGCAGTGCCTTCTCCTGGTCCTTACCAATATATTCATGGTTGGCATAAACGATCAGTCCATCGTAAAGGTCCAGATTAGTCGGATTCAGGTCTTCCAACTTTTCGGTATAGGTGATATTGATACCATTTTTTGTGAGTGCGGATGACAAAATGGGCATATACGCCCTTGCGTTGTGATGCTCCTGCGCATGGCCCAAGAAAAGTATTTCGATTCGTCTAGGGTTATTATCCGCTTTGTCTTTAGGGACGGGATGACAACCAGCACATAAAATCATCAGCATAAAAAATCCAAAAAGACAATTTGAAAATATTTTCATTGGCTCCGAATTAAAGGAAGACACAATGTAACAAATAATTGATCAATTGCTTTAATTGGCGTAATTTTGTTCGATGGTCAAAACCCTACAACTTAGGCTGACATTGGAAGAAGAAGCTCAAAAAGGTGCGCTTAAAAAAAGAGCGGCCGAGCAATTGGGGATTGCCGAAAATGAGTTTTCGTTGAAGGTCCTCCGCAAATCGATCGATGCCCGAAAACCGACCATTGTTTTCAATTACAAATTAGCGGTTTATATGGGTACCGAGGTGCCAAAGGACGCCAAAAATATTTTTGAATATAAAGAGGTTACCCATGCAAAGGCCATTCATATCATAGGTTTTGGCCCTGCCGGGATGTGGGCTGCGTTGCGATGTTTGGAACTAGGGTACAAACCTATAGTATTGGAAAGGGGCAAAAACGTTAAGGAACGCCGACGTGATCTGAAGGCCATCAATCAAGATCATTTGGTCAACGAAGACAGCAATTATTGTTTTGGCGAAGGGGGCGCTGGCACTTACTCTGATGGAAAGCTTTACACCAGAAGTCTGAAACGGGGCGATGTACGTCGTATTTTTCAAAGTTTGGTGTACCACGGTGCGGCTGAAGATATCTTGATCGATGCCCATCCGCACATAGGTACGAACAAGCTTCCCAAAATCGTACAAAATATCAGGGAGACCATCATTAGATGTGGTGGGGAGGTCCATTTTAATACTAAGGTAACAGATTTTGATATCAAGGATAACCAATTGAAATCCATTGTTTTAAATGATAAAAATGAAATGGAAGTTAACCGGGTGATTTTGGCAACAGGCCATTCCGCGCGTGATATTTTTTACTTGTTGGAGAAAAAGCAGGTTACCTTAAAAGCAAAATCTTTTGCCATGGGTATTCGGGTAGAGCATCCGCAGCACATCATCGATTCGATCCAATATCATTGCAGTGGGAAACGCAACGAATTATTGCCCGCAGCATCGTATAGTCTGGTACATCAGGTAAAAGATCGGGGAGTCTACTCCTTTTGTATGTGCCCGGGCGGATTTATCGTTCCCGCTGCCACAGCGCCTGGCGAGGTTGTTGTAAATGGCATGTCGCCTTCCAAAAGAAATAACCTTTTTGCCAATTCGGGTGTAGTGGTCGAGATCAATGTTGAAGAAGATTTGCGCAAGTATGAACAATTTGGGGCGCTTAAAGGGCTTGCCTATCAAAAGGATCTGGAACGCTTGGCCTTCACGGCAGGCGGGCGCAGTCAAACTGCCCCTGCACAACGTCTTACCGATTTTGTGGAAGGGAGAATGTCTGCTGATCTTAACCCTACGTCGTACCAACCTGGATTGAATTCGGCACCCTTACATTCCCTTTTGCCAAAATTGATCGGCAGTAGGTTAAGGACAGGATTTGCCGAATTCGGAAAAATAATGAGGGGATATTATACCGCTGAAGCCAATATAGTTGGTGTAGAATCGCGGACCTCCTCGCCCGTGACCATTCCTAGAACTGAACAATTGCAGCATCCCGAGGTAAAAGGATTGTACCCTTGTGGTGAAGGTGGGGGCTTTGCAGGGGGAATCGTTTCCGCTGCCATGGATGGGGAGCGATGTGCCGAAGCTGCGGTTGCAGGACTATAAAATCTTTTATCTGAGTGACTTTGTCCCTAAGACCTAAGCATAAAACGTCAAGATTTTGTAGAAAGGACCATATAAACCTAACTCCTTGCACCTAAGCGCTATTTCCTAAGTCCTAAAACCTGTTTCCTAGTAGTATCACCATCACAAATTTTCGTCAATTCCTACCTTCAGATGATATCCAAACAATAACTGTATCTTTGCCGCTTATTCTTCGCTGACCATGACATTTTCCAACTTAGGTATTATAGAACCCATCCTGAAAGCGCTTCGCGATGAAGGGTATACTCATCCCACCCCCATACAAGTGCAGGCCATACCTATTTTGCTAAGGGGCAAAGACCTACTTGGGGTTGCCCAAACGGGCACTGGTAAAACCGCCGCCTTTGCTATTCCCATCCTGCAACATATTTATAATGCCAAGGCAGAACAGCCAGGTTCACGGGGCATTAAAACACTGGTGGTTACCCCGACCAGGGAGCTGGCCATCCAGATCGGCGAGAGTTTCTCGGCTTACGGCAAATATACCGGTATACGGAATACCGTTATTTTTGGAGGCGTTAAACAGGGGAAGCAAACCAATGCATTGCAAAAGGGAGTCGATGTTCTGATTGCCACTCCGGGCAGGTTATTGGACTTGATGCAACAGGGTTTTGTTTCATTGAGGGAAGTGGAATTTGCCGTACTGGACGAAGCCGACCAAATGTTGGATATGGGCTTCATCCATGATATTAAAAAAATTATTGCCAAGTTACCTGCCAAGCGGCAATCACTCTTTTTTTCGGCAACCATGCCAAAAGACATTGTGGAGCTTTCACGGAAGATACTTGGCGATTTCGAGCGGGTTACCGTGAAACCTGAACAAGCTACGGCGGAAAAAGTAGAGCAAGGCGTCTATTTTGTAAGCAAGAACAACAAGTCTAAATTATTGGTTCATATGCTTCAGGAAAGACCTGATGATTCTGTTTTGGTATTTTCGCGGACCAAGCACGGCGCCAATAAAGTGGTCAAGAAATTGGATAAGGCAGAAATCCGATCGGCGGCCATTCATGGTAATAAATCACAGGCAGCACGACAAAAAGCACTTGGGGACTTTAAGGACGGTAAGATAAAAGTACTTATCGCGACCGATATTGCCGCTCGTGGAATCGATATAGATGAGTTATCGTTGGTTGTCAACTATGACCTTCCCAACATTCCGGAAACCTATGTGCACCGTATCGGGAGAACGGGTCGCGCCAGTGCCAGTGGCATGGCCCTTTCATTCTGCGATAAGGACGAACGGCCCTATTTAAGGGACATCGAAAAGTTGATCAAACAAGACGTTCCAAGGATGCCCGAGCACCAATTTGTAGATGATGGCGAGGATGCCGAAGTTGAAATCGAAAGACGTCCCCAGAGGCCACACAACCAAAATTCTTCCAGAAGGCCAAATCCCTCTAAAAACAAAAATCGGACGGGAAAATCGAACTACAGGGGCGGTAAAAACAATAGGGGCAAGTTTGGGGGCAAACGTGAAGGATATTCTGGGAAGAAAGGATCTTAAAACTTAATCCATCGGCCATCCTTTAAATCATTTGGATACGACTTAATAAAAGATCTTTATACGACTTGCCAAGGGGAATTACCTTACGATCAATTTCTAAATGGTGTTCCGTGACCACATCTAATTTCGAAAGGCTGACCAAATACGATCTATGGGCTCTAATAAACCCAGATTGGGGCAGCTTGTCCTCCATGGTTTTTAGCGTACTCGTCAATAAAAAGTTACCCTTTTGGGTCACGATTTTACAATAATTTCTATCGGCTTCGATATAGAGGATATCTTCCAACAAAAGTTTTTCCATTTTACCATTGTGCCGTACAAATACCCGATCTCCCATAACCTCCATTTCGTTGGTCGGTGTGGGTGCCAAATCCCTGGAATTTACAAGCTGATCTGCCACCAATTCAATGGTTCTTTGTAAATTTAATTTATTGAATGGCTTAGTAATGAATGCTTTAGGATGGGTCTCCTTCGCTTTGCCAAAAGTTACATCATCGTTGTTTGCGGTAAGATATATAATAGGGATATCCTTAAACTGCTGAATGCCCTTCGCTGTATCAATTCCGTCGAGCGTACCCTTCAAACTGATATCCAGCAATAAAATGTCAGGTAAATTTGCTTTCGCATGAACGATAGCCTGTTCGCCCTTGGTTTCGACACCCGTAATCTCATAGCCCAAATTGGTTAAAAGCATTGAAAGATTCGCGGCAATAATCATATCGTCTTCCACTATCAAAATGCGTATGGGTTGTTTCATGTTCATGCAGCTTTGGAATATAGAAATTGAATGGAAACCGAGGTACCTTTTTTTGTGTTTAGCGCCATCTTCCCATCCAACTGTTTGGTGAGGAGTTCGATCAATTGGGTACCAAATCCGGTGCCTTCTTGGCCGCTATTAATGACTTTACCAACCCCATTATCAGTGACCTCCAATTGAAGTATACTACTTCCGTTCTTTAAACTGATTCGAATATTTCCCTTACGTTGGTTTGGAAAGGCATACTTCATTGCGTTGGTTAGTAATTCGTTGACTATGAGTCCTATGGGTATGGCCATGTCTATATCCAATTCTAAATTGTCCATCTCTACAATAACCTCAACATATTTCCTTGCCGCAAAGGCATCTACGATATAGTCGGCAAGGTTTATAAAATAATCCTTCATTTCAATAGCAGCCAAGTTATCCCCCGTGTACAATTTCTGATGGATCATCCCCATACTGTGCACACGATGCTGACTTTCTTCCATGGCATCCAAAATACGCTTGTCAGTTATTTGCGCCGATTGAAGAGATAATAAGCTTGAAACCACTTCCAAATTGTTCTTAACGCGATGATGAATTTCCTTTAAAAGAAAAGCCTTCTCCTCATTTTGCTTACGCAATAATTGGTTGATTCTGTATTTATTTTG
>JBBKWR010000221.1:0-4904 GCA_037969055.1 Flavobacteriaceae bacterium
CCTACAGGCAACGGTTCAAATCGATTTTTGGATATCCATCCTGATCATAGGGGTCATTACCATGATCTATTCTTTTCAGGGCGGTATGAAAGCAGTTATTTGGGGCGATGTCATACAAACGGTCATCCTATTTTTTGGTATTGTGATCTGCCTTGTCTATGGCATAAGCGAATTGGGCGGATTCGAAAATTTTTTGACCCACGTAGATCAAGACCGATTAACCGCTGTAGACTTTAATAAATGGGGCTTTCGCAATGCCGAATACAAGATGGGTTTGGTTTTTGGCCCATGGTCATCGGTGGATTTTTTCTTTACTCCTCATACTATGGCACGGATCAAACCCAATCACAGCAATTGTTATCCGCAAAAGGGATGCCCACCATAAAAAAACTATTATTGGCCAATGACCTGTTGCGATTTCCGTTGACCTTGACCTATTGCGTCATGGGGCTTGTATTGGGTACACGGCTACTACAGGATGCAAGTTTTCAAGAGATGATGGAATCGGTTTGCCAAACCAATATAGGTTCTTTGGAAGGTAAAAAGGCCGATTTGATAGTGCCGGTATTTATTATCAAATATTTGCCCAATGGTATCATCGGGATACTTATCGTGGCCATCATGTCTGCAGCAATGTCTACCTTAAGCTCAACCGTCAACTCGCTGTCTGCTGTTACCATGGAAGATTTCGTAAAGCGTTTTAAGCCCAATATTGTCGATAAAACCTATGTCACCTATTCCAGATTGCTGTCTATTTTTTGGGGACTCGTATGCCTATTTTTCGCCTTTTTCGCCGGGAATATTGAAGGCACGGTCATCGAGGTCATCAACAAGATCAGCTCTGTTTTCTATGGCCCAATATTGGCAGCCTTTATACTGGCTATTTTGACCAAGAAGACCCATGCCCTTGGCGCCAATGTTGGTATCGTTGTAGGGGTGTTGTTCAATATTTACATTTGGATGTATGTACCACAGGTATTCTGGTTCTGGTGGAATGCCCAAGGCTGTTTGGTAACCATAGTGGTCGCCCTTGGCACAAGTTATGCCATTAAACGAAAAGTCAATGAGGGCTTGGAGGTAGTCTATTATTCCGGGAGAAAGGAAGTAGTGATCTTACTGGCTTATTTTGCGGCAATCGTTATCTTTAGCCTATCCCTTCCCACTTTATTACGCTAAAAATGGTATCATGAAGTTTGTGCTCGCTCCCGATAAGTTTAAGGGATCCCTGACCGGATTCGAAATCTGTGACGCCATGGAAACCGGTTTAAGAAGGGTCTTCAGGGAGGCAGAGATCATTAAAATGCCCTTGGCCGATGGGGGCGATGGCACTATTGAGGTGGTCCGGCATTATTTGAACGCAGCCACCATAAAACTGATCGTAAACAATCCGCTGTTCCAACCGGTCGAAGCCTCCTATCTGTTTTCGGAAACAACAAAAATCGCATATATCGAAATGGCCGAGGCCTCAGGGCTCAAGCTGTTAAAGGAACGTGAAAAAAACTGCATGGTAACCACCAGTATGGGTACTGGCGAGCTCTTATCGGATGCCATCGGTAGAGGCGCGAAAGAGATTATTTTGGGCATTGGGGGGAGTGCGACCAACGATGCGGGCATGGGCATGGCCGCCGCCCTGGGATTCCGATTTTTGGATAAGGATGATAATCCACTACACCCCATCGGCGGCAATCTAGATCACGTAAGACATATCGATGCTTCAGGTGCCAATCCCAAACTCAAAAATATTAAGGTAAAAGTGGCCTGCGATGTGACCAATCCGTTTTATGGCAAAAACGGGGCCGCATACATTTATGCCGAACAAAAAGGAGCTACCCCAAATGATATCGCCCAATTGGACGAGGGTTTAAAAAACTTCGCGAACCTCCTCAAAGAACAATTCAAGATCGATGTCCAGAACATTTCCGGCGCAGGGGCAGCTGGGGGTATGGGTGCGGGTACGGTCGTTTTTCTAAACGCAACGTTGACCTCGGGAGTTGAATTGATCAAAGAAATGGCCGATTTTGACACCCAGATCAAGGATGCGGATTGGATCCTTACCGGAGAGGGAAAACTGGACGGCCAGACCCTTTCAGGCAAGACGATCAACGGGGTCATCACCTCGGCCAAACGGCAAAATATACCGGTCGCTGCATTGTGTGGGGCCATGGACATAAGCATTGCCGACCAAGAAAAATTGGGGTTGGCGTATGCCGTTTCGATTGTACAGGGCATTACGAGCTTCGAAAAAGCATTGGCATCCAGCAGGGACAATTTGGTTCGATCCGCCTATAATTTTGCGAATGTACTACGCATAAAATGAGTCCGAAGGCTGAAATGTAACCTCATCCCTCTTTTTTCGATCAATACATGGTATTGGGGTTCTTTGCGCTTTTGGGAATCTGCTGAATGGCATCCCAGTGCTCCACGATTTTCCCGTTGTCATCGAAACGGAAAAAGTCCATCGTAACGTATTCATCCTGGTCCGTCCAAGTTTGATGGGTGTGCAGGGCCACCAGATCCCCTTCAGCGATACAGCGCACGAATGCAATGGATTTTTGGGGGTATTCTTTTTGCATCCGTTCAAAATAATTGACAAACCCTTCGGTTCCGTCCGCCACTTCAGGGTTGTGCTGTATGTATTCCGAATCAATATAACGGGCGATGGCCCCGGCCGGATCACCTTCGTAGGCCATTTTATAAAAGGCTATGGATTTTTCCTTATTTTTTTCCAAATTTTCGTTCATTCCGATGGGTATTTAATTTGGCCTATTTCGAAATTTTAGATGGCTTAAATGTTTTTTGGCTTATGAGATTGTGGCCTAGTTAAAGTTTAAAATTCAATAACCGTTTTCCCAATGCTCTTTCCAGACTCCTGCATTTGGTGAGCCTTCTTCAGGTTCTCGACCGTAAACCCTTTTAAAGTGGTGGTCAAGGTAGTTTTGAGCGTTCCGGTGTCCAGTAAATCTGCAATATGGTTTAGTATTTCGTGTTGCCTGTCAATATCATCAGTGGTAAACATAGAGCGGGTATACATCAATTCCCAAGAAAAAGTAACACTCTTATTTTTTAGCAGATCGAGGTTCAAGGGTGTTTTGCTACCCGTAATGGAAACGATATGGCCCTGTGGTTTGATAATTTCGGCCGCTGTTGCCCAATACCCTTCCAGGTCCACAAAATCCAAGATGTAATCTACTTGTTCATGTCCTATTTTTTTCAATTCTTCTTTGAGGTGGTGGTGGTTGACCACATAATCGGCCCCGAGTTTTTTACACCAGGCTATGGAGTCCTGTCTGGAAGCCGTGGCTATGACGGTAAGCTTCCCAACTTTTTTGGCCAATTGGATCGCAATGGATCCCACGCCCCCGGCCCCGGCCAAGATCAAAACTGTTTTGCCCTTGTCGGTTTCGGGGTTTACTTTGATACGGTCAAAAAGGGATTCCCACGCCGTTAACCCAGTCAATGGCATCGCGGCCGCTTCGGCGATCGTCAATTTTTTGGGCTTGTGGCCCACGATACGTTCATCGATCAATTGGTATTCCGCATTGCTGCCGCTGCGGGTAATGTCCCCCGCATAATAGACCTCATCCCCGACCTTGAACTTTGAAGTTTCATCGCCTACCTCTTCCACCGTCCCCGCGGCATCCCATCCAATGATTTTTGGGGTGTCCAACACAGTATCCTTTGCGGCATTTTGCCTGATCTTAAAATCTACCGGGTTAACGGAGATGGCCGCTATTTTTACCAATAAATCGTATCCGGAAGGCGTCGGTTTTTCCGTTTCAAATGCTATAAAACTATCCTTTTCAGAAATCGGTAATGATTTTTTGAATCCTATTGCTTTCATTTTTCTTTCTTATAAATAATACTATCATTTTTATCGTGACAAAAGTATGGATAGTTAAAAGCCCTTGCAATAACGGTCAAAAAGGATGCAATCATAATAGTATATACACTATTGATTAGCAGGTCTGGAAGAGGTACTGTACTCTAAAATCCATATCGAGTAATCAGACTGGTCATCGCTGTAATCGATGCTTTCCAATAGGTTGGTCCGTTTTTTCCTTTATACCCGGAAAAATATTTTTGGGGCTTCGGACAAAATAAATGCCGTTTCGTCCTTGTTCGCTTGTGTTTGGGCATTGGAATAACTTATTTTCTGCTGACAATAACAATCTAAAACCAAATATTATGTTTAAAAGAACACTTTCATTCGCGCTCTTGGCCATTATGTTCCTTGGCGCTTTAGTAACCGCCGAGGCCCAGGAGGCCATGATGGCAGATCCAACCTGGGAATCGATTATGATTACTCCGGACAATACCAAACTTAAGGTATTGGGGGAAAACATGCGAAAGCACAACCAGAAATATCATAAGGTAGGCGCTTTTAGTGTTACCGTTTACAACATATCTTCCGGACCCAATACGGGAAAACTCGTGTGGATGATGGGCCCCTTGAAATTTGCCGATCTCGATGGCCGGCCTGCCGCAGGCGGACACGATGAAGATTGGCGGGACAATGTGATGCCCTATGTCAAAAAGGTGGAAAATGGGGAATACTGGCAGCAGGATGATAAAGTTTCCAATACCGGCATGCTCACCCCTAACGCCTCCGATTATCCGATTTTGTTTGTGCGCTACTGGGAAATAAATACGGAACACGGCCACAGTTTTAACCGGCTCATGAAGCAGGTCAGCGATGCGGTCAAGGCCATGGATGGAGAAAACCCATGGGGCGTGTATGCCAATCTGTTCCGACAGGGCAATTTGGGAAGGCATTACGCCTCCGTCAGTTTTAGCAAGAAATGGGCAGAATTTGATGAAGATCAAAAGTTTAAAGCGGCCTTTGAAAAAGTGAACGGCTCGGATTCTTGGGATGCCTTTATCAGGGACAACGACCAGGTCTACGA
>JBBKWR010000222.1:0-3420 GCA_037969055.1 Flavobacteriaceae bacterium
GATGCTGTTCCAGAGAAATTTTCTTATTTGGACACCCCAGTATTAAAAGTACAGCGCGATTGTCACTTGACACATACTAGCGCTGAGGTACACGAGCTCTTGAGGGAAGGTTTTGATCGTTCACCCATGTTCAACGGAAGGATAAAGAGTATTGGACCACGATATTGTCCTTCCATTGAGGACAAGATCAATCGATTTGCGGACAAGGATAGCCATCAGTTATTTGTGGAGCCCGAAGGTTGGAACACTGTAGAAGTGTATGTAAATGGTTTCTCTACTTCCCTGCCGGAAGAGGTTCAATTTAAAGCACTTCGTTCTGTCAAAGGATTTGAGAAGGTTAAATTTTTTAGACCCGGTTATGCGATAGAATATGATTTTTTTCCACCAACCCAACTCCAACATACCCTAGAGACCAAGCCGATACAAAACCTTTATTTTGCTGGCCAAATTAACGGTACCACCGGGTATGAAGAAGCGGCTTCACAAGGCTTGATGGCAGGCATCAATGCCCACTTAAAGGTACATGGAAAGGATCCATTTATACTCCAAAGGGATGAGGCGTATATCGGAGTACTAGTCGATGATTTGATTACCAAAGGCACTGAAGAGCCGTATCGCATGTTTACCTCTAGGGCAGAATATAGGACCCTCCTAAGACAAGACAATGCCGATTTACGTTTAACCCCAATGGGATATGAAATTGGACTCGCAAAGGAAAATAGGTTTAAGCGGATGGAAGAAAAACGGAGTAAATCTTATGCTTTTGTCAATTTTTTTAGACAGACCAGCGTGCTGCCCGAAGACATAAATCCAATTTTAGAATCGGTGCATTCAGCGCGCGTCGACCAATCGGATAAATTGTTCAAAGCCTTCTCCAGACCTAATGTGACCATTGGCCATTTACTTCAATTAGAGTCCGTTTCAGAATTTGTTGCGGAAAACGAACTGGACAGGGAAATGCTGGAACAAGCCGAAATCCAGGTGAAATATTCTGGTTATATCGAGAAGGAAAAGAATAATGCCGATAAGTTGCAGCGTCTGGAAAATGTAAAGATCCCCGATGGTTTCGACTATTCCAAACTCAAGTCGCTATCTTTTGAAGCCAGGGAAAAGCTTAATGCCATCCGTCCCGTGACGATAGCACAAGCGGCGCGAGTGAGCGGGGTAAACCCCTCCGACATCAGTGTTTTATTGGTGTATTTGGGCAGATAATTCAAGAATGTTCCACGTGGAACATTTCGATGCTATGCTCGCGAAAGGATTAAACGGCAATTGTCAAGTAACAATTAGGAGGACGTAATTAACCTTTTAAAAGTATCAGCAAAAGGCCGAAAAGCCCGACCAATAATTTGGGTGCCAAGCTTTTCAACCTATCCAAAATGGGGTCTTGGATTGTTTTTGGGGGCGTAAAAAGTTTTCCATGGGAACGGCGATTAGAATCCCCTTCCTTAATATAACTAGTATTTTTATCCAACCCATCTTGCCCATGAAGTTGTATTTAAAAACCAAGGATCATGTTGTATCCGGGGAAACGTTCGACCTGCTTCACGATGAAGCACTCGATATGTTGGTCACAACGCCCCAACCAGAAGATCTCACAAAATATTACGAGACCGGGTCGTATATTTCCCATACCGATGCCAACAAAACTTTGGTGGATAAGGTATACCAAGCCATTAAAAGATATAGCCTTATCCGCAAATTAAGCTTGATCGGGAATTATGCAAAGGGTCAAAGAACCTTGTTGGATTTCGGTGCCGGGACGGGAGACTTTTTAGGACTGGCCAAACAAAAAGGTTGGCAAGTCGAAGGCGTGGAGCCCAACGGGGGGGCGAGAAAAAGGGCTGCTGAAAAAGGACTGGACCTATTAGATGAAATTCCAACAGGATACACGAAAAAGTTCCAGGTGATTGCGCTTTGGCACGTGCTCGAGCATTTACCAGATCTGGAAAACCAGCTTACTATTTTGTCCGAGCTATTGGAGGAGGGCGGCACCTTGGTAATAGCTGTTCCCAATTTTAAATCTTACGATGCACAGCACTATGGATCCTTTTGGGCGGCCTATGATGCGCCAAGACATTTATGGCATTTTTCACAGCATGCCATCCAAGGAATATTTTCACCCATCGGCCTAAAAGTGATGGCGATCAAACCCATGATATTCGACGCGTTTTATGTTTCGCTTTTATCCGAAAAATACAAATATGGTAAGACAAATTATATAAGGGCGTTTTTCAATGGGTTGCTTTCGAACCTCAAGGCATGGCGCAGCAAACAATATTCGTCGCATATTTATATCCTTCAAAGAAATTGATTCAACAGCGTTTTAATCAAATGCATTGTTGGTATGGAAAGTTATACAGCCCTGATAGCCTGGCCATATTTAAAACGTATCGGTATAGCGTCAAAAGCAGTTCACACAAAGACATTTAGGGCTCAAATCGATTTTAAGGACATCTGCGAAATGTTTGACCTGCCAATCGACCATCCGCTCAAAAAGGTCGTTATCTTCCAAAAAAGGCGGGTTTTAGGCCTCCAATTTCTATAGATTTATCCAATTGCTTCCTTAATATTTCATAAACATCTCTTATACCTGTACGAGGGACATTACAATACCTATTTTGTACTATGGATGAAAAAAACAAATACTTGACATTACATTAAAAAAGCTTTCCTATTTTTGCACCGCTTTAAAAAATCATAAACACTAAATAGAAGTACAATGAAAAAATGGGTCTTGGTATTGGCTGTATTAGGAATCGTATCCTGCCAACAGCAAAAAATTGGTTTTGTGGATAATGTAAAGTTAATGAACGAGTATCGGGAGAAGATCGATGTGGAGGCCAAATTCAAATCCAAGGCCGAGGTGATCGCAAAAAAGAAAGATAGTATTTCTCAAGCTTTTCAAATAGAGGCGCAAGCTTTCCAGGCAAAAGCAGCAAGCATGCCCCAACAAAAGGCACAGGAAGAGTATGGTTTGATCCAACAAAAGGGGCAACGTATAGGACAACTGTTACAACAGGAAGAACAGCAGCTTCAGATGCAGGGCCAGTCAGAAATGGACAGTATTGTGAGCCGGGTCAAAAACGAGATTAAGGATTATGGCAAAACAAAAGGGTACACCTATATTTTGGGTGGGGGCGATGGAGGCAGTGTATTGTACGGTACCGAAGTAAATGATCTTACCGATGATATCGTAAAGTTGCTGAACGACAAGTATAAGAAGTAAAACAGCTTTGATTTATAAGTGGGCCCTTAGGTATTTTAATGCCATGGGGCCTTTTTTTATTGCTGTAAAAGGAACACCAAAAAGATGGCCGGTATAAAATAAACGGCGATGGTTTTCGCACCGTCATAATCCTTCGCCAAGCGCTGGCCGAACAAAAGCATTAATAACGAAATACTCGCCATGATCGCCCC
>JBBKWR010000223.1:0-7334 GCA_037969055.1 Flavobacteriaceae bacterium
CCAAATTCGCTGACCACCTTGCCATAAAAACGATAAATGCCCCGGCCCCTAAAAAAATACTGGGCGGCCACGGGCGGGAAGAGCACGGTATCAAAAACCTCGCCCTGCTGGTCTACCAAGGTCGCGAAGTGCATGCGCTTGCCGTTATGGGTACTGGTGTTCTTTACGGTGACCAGGTAGCCGTAAATGTCGATATGATGATTCAGATAGCGCTGCAGGTCTTTACTGCCATGGATGTTCTTTGTGGGTTCGGAGAGCAGTTCGAACGGACTGCACAAACAGAAACCCAACAGCTCCAATTGGGTAAAGGCCATTTCCATTTCGGTGCTGTGCAATTTGGGGATCGCGAAATCTTGGCGCTTGGGCGGGAACAGTTTTGGATGGTCTACCTTGGTCGACTTTCCCAAAAACAAATGGGCCTTCCATAGGAGTTCGTGCTTGTTGGTCTGGGTAAAGCGGAAGGCATCGATACGGATCAGGATACTCACTTGTTCTATGGATATCAATACCCGATCCAGAAAATCCTCCAGGGAAATAAAATTCCCATTTAACAAGCGTTCCTTTAAGATACGTTCCCCCACGCGGGCCTCCAGATCCCTTAAATATCCAAAGCCCAAGTATAGGTCCGTACCCAAGATACGGTTCACGAACAAACTATTGTTGATACAGGGCGGGTGGATGGTAGCCCCCAACATCCGGGCCTCGTGGATATAGAATTCGGCCCGGTAAAATCCGCCCCCATTATTGAGCACGGCCACCATATATTCCAAGGGGTAGTAGGCCCTTAAAAATAGTGTTTGGTAGCTTTCCACGGCATAGGAGGCCGAGTGGCCCTTGGCGAAGGCATAGCCTGCAAAGCTGGCCACTTGTTCCCATACCTCATCGATCAGCGTATCGGCATAACCTTTTTTGCGGCAATTCTCGATAAATTTTTCCTTGACCTTTTGGAACTCGTCGCGGGAACGGAACTTGCCGCTCATACCACGGCGCAGCACATCGGCCTCCCCTAGGTCGAGCCCTGCAAAATAATGGGCGACCTTGATCACATCTTCCTGATAGACCATGACCCCATAGGTTTCGGGCATAATGTCGAGCATGACGGGGTGTGCCTTTTCCAAGGCCCTGCCCTTTTCCCTGTGCCGACGAATGTACTCCCGCATCATCCCGCTCTTGGCAACGCCAGGGCGGATGATCGAACTCGCCGCCACCAGTCCCAGATAATTGTCCACTTCCAGCTTTTTGAGCAACATGCGCATGGCTGGCGATTCTACATAAAAACAGCCCATACACTGTGCCGTCTTGATCAGGTTGTTGATCTTGGGGTCCTGCTTGAATTTCTTGATGTCGTGGATGTCGACATCGGCCGCCCTTTCGGGCTGGTTCTGTAAGACGATCTGCATGGCCTCCTTGATCTTCGACAGGCCCCGTTGCGCTAGGATATCGAACTTGTAAAGGCCCACATCCTCGGCGATGACCATATCGAACATCGTTGTGGCGAAGCCCTTTGGGGGCAAATGGGTGGCCGAAAACCAATGGATGGGCTTTTCCGTGATCAAAATGCCCCCCGCATGGATGCTCAGGTAATTGGGCATGTCATGGATCAATTGCCCATATTTTAAGACCAACCGTGAGACCTCATCCAGTTTTGGGAGCTGGTACCTCCCTTCCGATAAAAAATCGATCTCTTCCTTGGGCAGACCAAAGACCTTTCCCAGTTCACGGATGACCCCCCTTTGTTTAAAGGTCACATAGGTTCCCAAAAGCGCCACATTTTTGAAACGTTTAAAAATGTACTGCGTCATTTCCGGGCGGTCCTTATGGGAGAAATCGATATCAAAATCGGGCGGATTGACCCTATAAAGGTTGATGAACCGTTCAAAATACAGGTCCAGGTCTATGGGATCCACATCGGTAATGCGCAAGAGATAGGCCACAATACTATTGGCCCCACTGCCACGCCCAACGTAGAAAAAGCCCCTTCTTCTTGCCTCGGAAACAATATCCCAATTGATCAAAAAATAAGAGACAAAACCCATTTTTTTGATGAGCTTTAGCTCCTTTTGCAAACGTTGGTGGACGACCTCATCGGGATTCCCATACCTATGGGGGAGTCCTTCCTGGCACAATCTTTCGATCATCGCCTCGTCTTCTTCCCTAGTGGTATTATAAGTATGGAGGTTTTGGGGTATCCGCCCCTCTGAAAAATCGAAATGGATGCTGCAGGAATTCATCAGCCGTTCTGTATTCTCCAGGATAAAAGCGTGTTCCGAAAAGGCGGCCGCCAGGTTCTGTACAGGGAACATTTTTTCGTCCTCGCCGGCCTGTTCCGTGGTAGAAAGTTTGCTCAACAGCACATTGTTGCCAATGGCCCGCAACAATCGGTGCGCATTAAAATCGCGCCTGTTGCGAAAGGTAACGGGTTGCAGCACCACCAATTTATCCTTGCGTTCCACCAGCCTTGAAAAGCGCAAGCGCCGCAGGTCCGAAATGGAGATACCGATATATTCGTGTTCCGCAAAAATTTTTTGGTCGTTCAGCAATACTTTTTCAAAAGGATAGACCATAAAGGCATGCTCAAATTTTGGGGCGGTAGCGGGAAATTTTTTTTCTTGGTGCAGGTGCTCCGAGAGAAAATTGTTCAGTTCAAGATAGCCCTCATTGTTTTTGGCGATGCCCACATAACAGGGGTCCACCCCGTTCCTAAAATCGATGCCCAATATGGGTTTGATATCGAACTCCGGGGCTTTTCGAACAAAATTCAGGGCCGCCGAGGTATTGTTGATATCGGTCAAGGCCAATTGTGACACATGGTTCTCCTGCGCCAATTGTAGGAGTGCGATCTCGGAGAAAGTGCCGTAACGGAGACTGTAGTATGTATGGCAGTTTAAATACAAAATTCGGGTTTCGGGTTTCGGGTTTCGGGTTTCGGGTTTCGGGTTTCGGGTTTATGAAAAAATAATATCCTGTCGGATGGAGCGGGTCAAGACCGATTTTATCAGCGTTGACCTCTAAGCCTATTGTTAATTGATTATTGTTAATTGATAATTGATCACTGTCTCCGATGTGCCAGCACTACCGGTGGTAATCCATTAAAGGGGTTCTGCATTCGGCCGATGGTCCTTGCCCCCATGCCCGAAGCGCGGATGACGCTTTTATCGCCATAGCGCTTTCTGATGGTATCCATGGCGTTGTAGAGGCTCAATATTTCCTCGGTATCGTCAAATAGGTTGATCTGGTAGTTGCCACTGACCAAATGACTGAACTTGATGCCCACCAAACGCACCAACAAACGCCTATTGTACAAGGTCTTGAACAGGTCCAAAATTTTGGGGATCAAAATATGGTCGGCGCTCGTATAGGGAATACGCAATTGTTTGGAATAGGTGTTGAAATCGGAATACCGGATCTTGACCGAAATACAGGCCGTGAGCTTTTCGCCCCGCCGCAATTGGTAGGCCAGGTTCTCGGTCATCGCGATCAGGATACCGCGCAATTTTGTAACATCGATGGTGTCTTTGTCGAAGGTACGTTCCGTAGATATGGATTTGCGCTCACAAAAGGGGATAACGGGGGTATTGTCGACCCCATTGGCGCGTTTCCATATCACGGCCCCGTTGACCCCCAATACCCGTTGCATCACCTCCATGGGCATTTCTTGGATGGTACGCACCTGCCGCAGCCCCAGATTGCGCAATGTCTGATAGGTCTTATCACCCACCATGGGGATTTTCTTGATCGACAAGGGTGCTAGGAAAGGTTTTTCCAATCCGTAATCGATCTTTAACTGGTTGTTGGGCTTGGCCTCGTTGGTGGCCACTTTGGAAACGACCTTATTGACCGATAATCCAAAGGAAATGGGCAGGCCGGTTTCTTTTATGATGCGCTGCCGCAGTTCAGAGGCATATTTGTAGGAACCGAAGAAGCGGTCCATGCCCGTGAGGTCGGCATAAAATTCATCGATGCTCGATTTTTCAAATAGCGGCACCTTTTCCTTGATGATTTCCGTAACAATATCCGAATGCTTGCTATAGGTGCCCGCATTGCCCCGGATGACCACGGCCTCGGGACAAAGTTCCTTGGCCATTCTCATGGGCATGCCCGAATGTACCCCAAAGCCACGGGTTTCATAACTACAGGCCGCCACCACGCCACGGTCGCCCGTACCGCCCACCAAGAGTGGTCTGTTCTGCAATTCACGGTTCAGCAACCGTTCTACCGAAACATAAAAAGTATCGAGGTCAATATGTAATATGGTCTTGTTCATCAGCATCCCAAAAGGGGATAGCTAAGATATGGATTATTTCCATTTTTATGGATTTATTCCATACTAAATTATCAACCATTTATAGGCCCTTAATCAAAAGCGAATCCGGTAAAGACCCTGTACAAAAAAGCGTATAGGGCTACAAAAAATAGAAAGAAACTGAACCAAGCAAAAGCTTTGAAATAATTCCTCACAATAAAATTTCCCAGATTTTTGAATCCTTCCAAATAAATCTCTTTGATAAGTAGTGTTGTTTTCATCATCCTAATATTTAGTATTTATTAGTAGGATGGCAAACCCCGTTCCCCGTTTAGTATAAAAAGAAGAAATTAGGTTAACTTGATGAAAAATCTGTCGAAATGCAGGATTTTGGACAATATCAGGGTCAAAAATGGCATTGTCCAAACCCAATGATAACACCATATCGGGAATATCCCGAACATCGTTAACACACATCCCAAAAACTGAAAAAAGGGCACTTGGGAAAGTTTTAAATTTATTGTCGAACGTCTATCAAGTGGAACCCATAGCTGTAACGGACCCACCCTTTAGGGTAAAAAAAACTCCCCAAAAAAATAGGGGAGGTTTCCAAATGCAAGGGTCTGGTCACTAATTCCTGGGACTATCACACAAAAAATATCTTGAATAATAAGAATAGGCAGCCCATTGCACAAATCAATGCGATAAAACTAAAAGTTGATTACTTCAGCTAAAATTAGTTGTGTTCGTCTAATCAAAGGCAAATCCGGTAGCGATCCTAAATACAAGGGCATATGCAGCTACCACAATCATAATAAAACTGAACCAGGCAAAAACTTTGAAATATTTCCTAACCAGAAAATTTCCAAGATTTCTAAAGCCTTCCAAATAGATTTGTTTTAAGAGTAAAATTGTTTTCATAGGGGAACTTTTAAAATTATACTACAAAGAACCGACCCTTGATCAAAAGCTGAAATTATTATGGCTGAAATGGTACTTTTCGATGCCCAAAGACAACATTACACAACAGGAGGTATCATTAGGAATCTATTAAGCTATTTATAATTTTCACCACATCCCCGGAAAAGTACCGTTCATCGAAAAAGCCCAATAAATATGGGCAGCGACGTTGGACAGATCGGAACTATTGTGGCCAAAATGGACCTAAAGAAAAGACTTCTTGAAATCTTAACCTTTGAGGTTTGACCCTCTGCTCAAAATACCAATCGAAGCACATCCAATAACTGGGACTGTTGAAACCGGGCAATTTTGATTATCTTTCTTGGCCAAGTCTAAAAAATTTTAAAAATGGGCATTAAATGTTTTGTCTTTCTTGCTGCGATAATTCCATTGACGATGGGCGCCCCTGTTAAATCCATCGCCCAAAAGAGTAGCAGCCTGCCACAAACCGCAAAACCGGTAGGCCCTGAATGGACATCTATCTTTAATGGCAAAGATCTGGCAGGTTGGACCATGAAAATAAAAGGACATCCGTTAGGAGAGAATTTTGGAAATACCTTTCGCGTGGTCGACAGCCTGTTAAGTGTCCGCTACGATGCCTACGGTGATAATTTTGATACCCGATTTGGCGCCTTGTATTTTAATAAGAAATTGTCAAACTTTCGATTGAAGGTCGAATACCGCTTTGTTGGCGAGACCGCCCCGGGCGCCCCTGAATGGGGTTATCGCGATAGTGGGATCCAATTCCTCGGCCAAGCTCCCGAGACCATCAAAATCGATCAACCCTTCCCCATCTGTTTGGAATACAACCTGCATGGAGGCAACGGTACCGACGAAAGGCCCAATGGTGAAATCTGTGCCAACGGCATGTTCGTGGAAATAAACGGTGAAAAAAACTCCTCTTACTGTACTTCCCCGTCCGTAAGCAGAACTTTTCATGGCGACCAGTGGGTCACGCTAGAAATAGAGGTAAATCAAGGACAAATTATTCATTATGTCAATGGGGAAGAGATTTTACGCTATACAAATCCCACCTATGATCCTGAAAACGAAGTGGCCAAAACGCTAATGGCAGATGGGGATACAAAGGTTAAGGAAGGCTATATTTCTTTACAGTCGAACAGCCATCCCATTGATTTTAGAAAAATTGAGCTGATGGTTTATTAAGACTAGAAGCCATTTGAAAAAAGTGTATTTATGAAAGTTTTGGTTTCCTTGAATATTCCTAAAATTGGTATAGACTTACTCCGAAAAGAGGGTCTTGATGTGACGGTATGGTCAGAAGATCTTCCCATGGACAAAGAGCAATTGATGGAGGCCACACAAAGACATGATATTTTGCTCTCTTCCAGCATTTATGGATTGGACGCCGACTTTTTAGAACGCAACAAACACCTTAAGTTAATTTCCCAATTTGCGGTGGGATATAATAATATCGATTTAAATAAAGCCAAGGAATTGGGCATTCCCATAGCCAACACGCCCAATGCCATGACCGATGCCACTGCCGATGTGGCATTCGGACTCCTTTTGGCGGTATCGCGAAAAATGTTCTACTTGCACAAAAAAATAATTGCCAACGAGTGGGGCCATTTTCGCCCCCAGGCGAATTTGGGGATCGAACTAAAGGGAAAGACCGTTGGAATATTGGGTATGGGCCGGATCGGCTCCGCTTTCGCACAACGCTGCAAGGGGGCCTATGACATGAAGGTGCTCTACCACAATCGATCCCGCAATATTGAGGCCGAAAAGGAACTTGATGCCACCCTTGTCTCCTTTGTAGCATTATTGCAAAATAGTGACATCATTTCAGTTCATTGCGCCCTTACCGAGGAAACCAAGGAAATTTTCAATAGCACAGCCTTTGAGAAAATGAAACCCAATGCTATTTTTATAAATACGGCCCGAGGGGGCATCCATAATGAATCCGATCTCATTGGGGCATTGCGCAACAAAAGCATTTGGGGTGCCGGATTGGACGTGACCAACCCTGAGCCGATGCAATCGGACAATCCTTTGTTACAAATGGAAAATGTAGCAGTGCTGCCCCACATAGGCTCGGCAACAGTGGAGTCGCGTGACGAAATGTCCCGGCTGGCGGCCGTCAATATTATCCAATTCATCAAGGGCG
>JBBKWR010000224.1:0-12530 GCA_037969055.1 Flavobacteriaceae bacterium
TCGAGCATGATATTTTCCACCAATGGGATGATCACTGTCCCATTGCTCTCGTCCGAAATCTCCAGTTATAGCCAATCAATTATGGTAATAGTCAATTTACGCAAGAATGGGTGTACCTATGGTGAAATGCCCACTTTTTGCCAGTTCAATGGCAGTTCCAAATGAATTTACACCTTAAACGCCCACAATATCCCCTTTCAAAGATTCAAGAATGGTGATCACCTCATTTTTTTCTGCCTGTCCTATACCATTCTTTTCCAAAGCCCATATGGTATCGTCCGTAGCAGTGGCCCATTCGGCCTCGTTAATGTGCATCCCCGTATGGGCGGTCCGCATGTCTCTTCCAGTATAGCTATGGGGCCCTCCAGTACCCATGGAGAAGAACTCAAAAGCCAATTGCTTGAGTTTATCCATATCAATGTCCCTAAAATAGTGGCCTATAAGCGGATTGTTGGCGTTTTTGTCCAATATATCATTGACAATTTTCCTAACCCCTGCTTCTGTGCCCAGTCTTTCATATAAGCTGGTCTTTTGTGTGATGGCTGCTGTGTTGTCCATAACGCGATAGATTTTGAAGTGAATAGTTTATACGCTCTGAAAAGATTTGTTGAAATCGTGCTATTGTGAAGCTTATGGGGGATCTCACAATCAGTGCCAAGGATTTGGCCTAGGTTCGTTGCGGCAACTTTTAAAAGGTCCGTCCCGCCGAATATAAAGTTAGCGCTTTGCCGCCAACTTTCCAATTTAAAATTTCCTGCCTGCGGCAGACAAACAGCCATAATTACCGTTACAAATACCCGGTTTTAATCCTAATTTTTAAGTGTTGAATTGTATGAGCAAAAGAATGGATTCACTAACTGCCCATAAACAGTATCATACCATAGAGGTTCTTTTTACGTTACTAATTTGAGATGCCATCATGGGATTTTCAAAAACATGTTTATCATGCGACTTAAGAAGTTGTGTATTCTGCTTTTTCTGATAGCATCAGGTTTGCGGGGTCAGGAGGTAACACTCCTTGGTCCACAGTTCGATTATACGTATACGGGGGAAACGTACCATCCCGGGGTAGGGATAGATGTGGAAGGGATGTTCGGGAAGCGTTTAAGTCTCAACTATGCAGCCCTCTATGGCCCTATAGCCACAGACCGGTATTACTTTTATGCAGGTGGAGGTCAGGCGCTGGGGGTCTACTTGATCAACAAGTCCATTGAAGAACGTAGCGGAATTGCCCTTGGGATCACTTTAGGCATATTGAGCTTAATAATACCTGAGAGTCTAACCCTCCGTATCCCCGTATCCAATACCTCCCAAGTAGGAATTTTTTTGGCGCCCTATGGGTATGAGTTGATCAAGAACACGGCTACAGGCGAGTCGGACGAAAGAACCAGCTATGAATTGGGGCTAAAGTATTATCTAACGGCTACTGATTGGCTTTACTTCATACCTCGCATTGGGATGAAAGGATTTTATGGGGAGCGCTCATTAGGGGCATCTTTTGGGGCCTCGGTAATGTTCAAGGTAAAGGAAGAATAGGTTGGCAGAAATATAATGCTATGTGCTTTGGTTTTTTGTGATTTTCCATCAATAATCCCAATCAAAACTCTTTCTACCGCCAAATTATTCCTTTGAAACGGACCTTCTATGGAAGGATGCTGCCATCCTATAAAAAACTACATTTAAGCATTACGGCCTGCTTGTCTGGTTTTGTACAGTTGATCTTTCCAGAACCACTCGCATTCATTTGTCCTCCCTTCTAACTATTTCCTGAAAAGATTGGCTAATCTAATGTGATTATTTAAAACTGACCTGAACACTTAGTTCTTTTTGGCCCGGTAGGTAATCCGTTTATTGGAAATCATTTTTCTGACCCTGACATTGAGCACTGCCGCATTTGATGTTATTGCTGTACCACAGCTATAGCCAGAATTTGAAATAAGGGCCCTATATTGGTATCCATTCATACTTAGGGCCGCCGGATTAATTAATAAGGTATTGGTATTGGCCCCGGAATAGACACCGCCATTCAATACATTTGTGAAGGTAGCTCCTGAATTGATGCTTATCTGCCATTGGTATGTATTCGCATTGGTTGCGGCAACCACAAAAGAAGTATTGGCTCCGTCCATTACTGTCACATTGCTCGGGTGCGTGGTAAGGGTTGGGGTCGCATTTACAGTAACCCCAATACTTTTTGTATTTGTGTTTCCGGAGGATCCCGTTGCGGTAACGGTAAAGGTGTACGTACCGGCAACCAATCCTGAAATCGTGGGATCTTTACTTATTGAACTATAGCTGTACCCACTCGGACCAGTCCCCGACCATACGAACGATGCTCCAGAAGCACCGGTGCCAGTAGGATTGGCAAATAGGGTTAAAACACTACCTTGGCAAATGGGACTATTCGAAGTGGGGGCTACCGAAAGTGAACCTCCCTGGTCATTAAGATCTTTAAAACTATAGTCTGCACCTGCTCCCCCATTACAAGTAGAATAAATTACGGTGCCGATCACAAGTCTTTTTGCCGCATTACAGGGCTTGTCAACAACCAAAACCCCTCCTGATTCTATTACGAATGCAGCACCTGAGGGCAAATAAAAACTTACATTGGCTATCCATTCGGCCGATCCCCCGTTTGCAATGGTTATCAATTGGGTATTTAAGATGGCCGTGCCTCCTATCAAAAAATTATCGATCGCCCCTGAACCATCACCGACCGTGAGCGAATTTATGGCATTCGGAACAGTCGAAGTTATGGTAATGGAATGGCCCCCCCGAATATAAACATTGTTCGTTCCCAGATTCTGTCCGGGATAGGTGACGGCCGCGATCCATGACGTACCATTGTAACTTTGCCATGATGCTGCGCTGTTCCAATTACCAGAAGCTGCAGAACGGAAATCCCCTAATACCTGGGCTTTCGCGAGGCATGAGGAAAATAAGGCGGCTAAAAGAAGAACGAAGCTTACTTTTTTGAGCATAAATAGGTTACCCTTTTGGCATATTTGGGTTTACAAATTAATATATATGCCACAACCCAAAAAATTATTGTTGTGTAAGGCGCACAGTGTGTGGTTAACATGCTGCATATAGGCGATGCCGTGCATTAAATAAGATATTTAATGTCATTAAATCTTTTTAGCCCTTCGATATTTCCGACAGATGACCTTTCCTGTCAAGACCCCCCCCTGCGATCATGATCCATTTTGCTTTAAGTAAGCCTCGATCCGTGCCATCACGTCGTCTATTTCCTCTAGTTGGGAGACGATTACCGGTAATAGATCCATGATCGACTAATTCCAATTCGCGGTATTGCTCTCCAGTTCATCCTTGATGCCCTTTAAGGCATAAAGGTCATCATCCGAATTATAGGCGGCAAACAAGGCACTTTGCTTTTTTTGATATTTCGCCAGCCCGTGTTCAGAGATCAGCACCACATCGATGGCGTTCATAAATTCATAGTTTGTAACATAAATGCTCTTGGTATCCTCTAAATGGTTGTACAGGGTAACGATCCTGTTTCTCAGGTCGTTATCGCCAATGATACCCAATTTGGCACTCGATTTCATTTCATTGAAGCTGGCATTATTGCTAACAAAGGATATGGGGTGCATCACATCATTAATATATGCACTTATAGCATTGTTAAAGCTTTCCCGATTATTGTCTTTGTGGAGCTCGGAAAGAAACTTTTGGAGGATGGGTAGACTGTTTTGAAAGTTCAATTTTTCTTGATGCAGAAATAGACTATCTGCTAAAAGATCACGATTCAATTGATTGAGGTAATAAATCTCAGTATTTTTATTGATACGATTTTGATTGGCCGTATTGAAATGTAAATTGTCGAATCGTTCCTCTAAAAGTGATAGCCCATAATAGGCAAATAGCCTGACTATTTTATCAAATTCCGGATGTAACGCACATAAGTTTTCCAATTTTTGATATTCAAATTCCCAAAGGGTACATTCTTCAATGGTCTCGACAATTTTATTGCTCGGTTTTCGCATAAAGAAACTTGACATTGACCCTACAAAATCATTTTCTATAGCTATCCAATGGGTGATATCTTTACCATCCTTGTAGTAGTACGTCCTCGCAATCCCTTTTTCAACAAAATATATTTTGTTGCTAGTTTTATCCTGGTCCTGCAGCAAAGTCTTTGATGGATATTGTTTTCTTTCTATTGCATCCAATAGAACTTTCTCGTTGTCAGTTGTTAAATTACCTATCCGTCTGAAAGTTTCGATTAAGTTTTGCATTTTATTTAGCTGGCTTATAATGGTCTAGTATATAAAATTTGATTCAGTCTTGCTCCAGTAGTCTTTTAAATCTTGAATTCCTTAGAATTATCCCTTTCAATTATTAAATCGATATCGCCCTAAGTTTTAAGCATGATGTAGTTTGCGGTCCTGTTCCTGCAAGAAAATTTAGATAGAAATAATGACTTATAGTATTAATTTGTGTTGCATTTGGTAATTGGTATTATTTTTTACATAGGATTGGCGTTGTCTAATATCCATAATAAATATAACCATATCCAACCGATGATATGGGATAAGCCCATAAAACTAACTTTGATGTTTCTCCTTTCATGACCTTCAATTAACAAAGATATAAGTGGTCCACATTTATTTTTTACTTCGCAAAATCGTACCTTCGCAACTTTGCCGTGAAAAATGATCCAATACGAGGAAAACATTGAGGTAAGGGGTGCACGGGTGCACAACCTGAAGAACATAGACGTGACCATTCCCAGGGAAAAACTGGTGGTCATTACCGGCCTTTCAGGTAGTGGTAAATCGTCCCTCGCTTTCGATACCATTTATGCAGAAGGCCAACGCCGATATATCGAAACCTTTTCGGCCTATGCACGGCAGTTTTTGGGCGGACTCGAAAGGCCCGATGTCGATAAGATCGATGGCCTCTCCCCCGTAATCGCCATCGAGCAAAAAACCACCTCCAAATCACCTCGCTCCACGGTCGGCACGATTACAGAGATATATGATTTTTTGCGCTTGCTCTATGCCAGGGCAGGCGACGCCTATAGCTATAATACCGGCGAAAAAATGGTGAGCTACAGCGATGCGCAGATCCAAGAGCTGATCATCACTTCCTATTCGAATAAAAAGATCAATATTCTGGCCCCGATCGTTAAATCCAGAAAAGGGCATTATCGTGAACTTTTCGAGCAGATCGCCAAGCAGGGCTTCGTAAAGGTGCGTGTTGATGGCGCGATCATGGATATCGTTAAGGGCATGAAAGTGGACCGCTACAAGACCCATGACATCGAGATCGTGATCGATCGTTTAAAAGTAGTCCCGTCCGACGATTTTGGCAAGCGCCTTTCCGAAACGATCAACACCGCCATGTACAGTGGCGAAAACGTGCTTATGGTACTCGAGGAAGACCAGACCATTCCGCGGTACTTCAGCCGGGACCTCATGTGCCCAACTACCGGAATATCCTACCCCGTACCCGAACCCAATACCTTTTCTTTTAACTCCGCCAAGGGCATGTGCTCCCATTGCAACGGATTGGGGCATGTGCACGAGGTAAACGAGAAAAAGATTTTTCCCAATCCAAAAATCTCCATCAAAGCGGGCGGCATCGCCCCCCTGGGGGAATACAAAAACTCCTGGGCCTTTAAACAAATCGAGACCATTGGCCAACGCTACAATTTCGAATTGACCGATCCCATTTCAAAAATTCCTGAGGAAGCCATGCAGGTACTCTTGAAGGGCACCAATGAACATTTTGAGGTAGAATCGAAAACGCTCGGGGTAAAGCGCAGTTATAAAATCGATTATGAGGGCATCGCCAATTTTATCAAAAACCAATTTGAAACGGCCGATTCCACTTCCATCAAAAGATGGGCCAAGGAGTATATGGACAAAATTACCTGTCCCATCTGCGAAGGATCGAGACTACGACAGGAATCCCTAAACTTTAAAATAGATGAACGCAACATAGCCGAACTGTCGCATATGGATATCTCCGAACTGGCAACGTTTTTTGAAGATTTGGAGAAAAAACTGGCTGGCAACCAACTAAAGATCGCCGAAGAAGTCATCAAAGAGATCAGGACAAGGATCACATTTTTGTTGGATGTGGGCCTAGATTACCTTTCGCTTGACCGTAGTTCGAAATCGCTTTCCGGCGGGGAGGCACAACGCATCCGGTTAGCGACCCAAATAGGATCGCAATTGGTGGGGGTGCTGTATATTTTGGACGAGCCCAGTATAGGGCTCCACCAAAGGGACAACGGGCGTTTAATCAAATCGTTGGAAGCACTTCGGGATATCGGCAACTCGGTAATCGTGGTGGAGCACGATCGGGAAATGATCGAAAGGGCCGACCATGTGATAGATATTGGCCCGAGGGCAGGCCGGCATGGGGGCGAGATCATCTCGCAAGGTACGCCCGAAGAAGTGAAAATGCACCACACCCTAACCGCCGACTATATCAATGGGACCAAACAAATTGCAGTCCCCAAAAATAGAAGGTCAGGGAACGGAAAAACGATAACCCTATCCGGGTGTACCGGGAACAATCTTAAAAATGTAACGGTTGATATCCCTTTGGGAAAAATGATCGGGGTCACTGGAGTGTCGGGCAGTGGAAAATCCACTTTGATCAACGAGACCCTCTACCCCATCATGAACGCGCACTATTTTAATGGCGTAAAGAAGCCCATGCCATACAAAAAAATTGTGGGGTTGGAACATATCGACAAAGTCATCGACATCAACCAATCGCCCATCGGCCGCACCCCAAGATCCAACCCTGCGACCTATACGGGCGTATTTAGCGAAATTCGTACCCTTTTCACCAAGACCCCCGAAGCGGCGATCAGGGGCTACAAACCGGGCCGTTTCAGCTTTAACGTAAAAGGGGGTCGCTGCGAGACCTGTCAAGGTGGCGGATTGCGGGTAATTGAAATGAATTTTTTGCCCGATGTATATGTGGAATGTGAAACCTGTAATGGCAAACGTTTTAATAGGGAAACCTTGGAAATACGGTACAAGGGTAAATCGATTTCGGACGTATTGGACATGACCATTGATGAAGCGGTCGATTTTTTTGAACTGATTCCTAAAATTCATCGTAAGTTAAAGACCATCAAAGATGTCGGACTTGGTTATATCTCGTTGGGTCAACAATCGACTACCCTTTCGGGAGGAGAGGCCCAACGGATCAAGCTTGCTACCGAATTATCCAAAAGGGATACGGGAAACACCTTTTATATCTTGGACGAGCCTACGACCGGACTGCATTTCGAGGATATTCGGGTGCTGATGGAAGTTCTGAACAAATTGGTGGACAAGGGGAATACAATCGTGGTCATCGAGCACAATATGGACGTGATCAAAATGGCCGATCATATCATCGACATTGGCTATGAAGGTGGCCGTGAGGGCGGGATGATCGTCGCGCAGGGCACGCCCGAAGCGGTGGCGAAGGATAAAAAAAGTTATACCGCGTCCTTTTTGAAACGGGAGTTGGAGCACCAAGTACTAAACAATTCCCTTCCCGAAGTTAAAAAATTGACCGACCTTGCTGCCTCTCCTGTCCTGCGTCAAGAGGGCTAAATCAGACAAGTTAAGGTTGTTAATGCCAATGAAAATATAATACGGCAACATGAGAAAAGAACAGCACCATAAAGGGTGGAACGAATTAAAGACCAATGATTCTTGGGCCATATTCAAGATCATGGGTGAATTTGTCAACGGTTTTGAGCGCATGGGTTCCATTGGGCCCTGCGTGACCATATTTGGTTCGGCGAGGACCAAGGTGGATACCCCGGAATACACCCTTGCGGTCGACATTGCAAAAAGCATTTCCGAAGCTGGTTATGGCATTATCACTGGGGGCGGCCCGGGAATCATGGAGGCCGGTAACCAAGGTGCCCATTTGGCTGGGGGAATCTCCGTAGGGTTGAATATTGATCTGCCCTTCGAACAACACGATAATCCGTATATCGATTCCGATAAAAGCCTGGATTTCGATTACTTTTTTGTCAGAAAGGTGATGTTCGTAAAATACTCCCAAGGATTTGTCGTCATGCCAGGTGGGTTCGGTACATTGGACGAGCTCTTTGAAGCGACCACTTTGATTCAGACCAATAAGATCGAAAAATTTCCCATCATTTTGGTGGGTACCGCGTTCTGGTCCGGCTTGATGGAATGGGTTAAGACGACCATGTTGCAAGCGGGTAACATCGCTGCCGAAGACCTAGACCTTCTTCACGTTGTGGATACCAAGGAGGAAGTGGTCGAAATTATTGATGCCTTCTATAGGGGCCATACCCTAAGTCCTAATTTTTAAGAATACTTGAAAAAAATTGCACTCTCATATGGTATTTGGCTCTTGATAGCCGTCGGTCTCAAGGCCGATAAGGTCATAGGCCAGCATACCAATATTATCACCGCCAAATTAAACGGTGACACCAAAGAAATTAGCATCAACCAGGAATTTATTTATAAAAACGCCTCTAAAGTAACTTTGGAAAGTCTATATTTTAACGACTGGGCCAACGCCTATTCGGATAAGAGTACAGGGCTTGCCAAACGATTTGCTGATGAATTTAAAAAGAGCCTGCATTTGGCGACCAAAAACGAAAGGGGCTATACCCAAATCATTAGCGTGGTCGATGATAATTATAGAGGCCTGCACATTGAACGCACCACAGAAAAGGACATTTTAAAAATAACCCTCAATGAGCCCTTGCAGCCAGATGCATCGCTGAAGATATTCATCACGTATACCGTAAAACTACCTCCCAACAAATTTACGTCCTATGGTTACGGCAATAAGAACAATTATTATTTAAAAGATTGGTACCTGACCCCGGCCGTGTTCGATGGCGAATGGCATCTGTATTCCAATAAAAACTTAGAGGACCTATATACCGATATTACCAATACAACCATCAATTTTATTTATCCAGAGCGTCTTTTTATTGCCTCCAATTATGGGGTTTTGGGCACTTCGAGGTTTCCAGGGGGGCAGCATTCCCAATTGATCGGCACCAACCGCAAAAGCTGCGAAATAATACTGGACCCTATCAAAAGGTTTACCACGCACGTGACCCCAGATTTGACGGTGGTGACCGATATCGAGGCTTCCAAATATGATGAGATATCCCAGGGAATCTCCATCTTGCGTGTTTCGGAATTCATTCGGAACAACCTGGGCAATTACCCACATCCCCAGCTATTGGTCAGTGAGATAGACTATGATAAAAACCCCTTGTATGGTCTCAATCAACTGCCCTCTTTTATCAGGCCCTATGAAGAACAGTTTCAATTTGAAATGAAATTTTTGAAAACGGCCCTTCGGACCATGTTGGACGAATCGATCTATACCGACCCTAGAAAAGAACAGTGGTTAAATGATGCCTTGGCAAATTATTTAATGATCGCATATGTGGAACAAAATTATCCAGACCAAAAGCTATTGGGCAAATTATCCAAGATCTGGGGGATCCGCGGCTTCAACCTGGCCAAAATGGATTTCAATGAACAATATCCTTTTTTATACATGCTTTCGGCCCGTAAAAACACCGACCAAGCCTTGAGTACCCCCAAAGATTCCCTTATTTGGTTCAACCAAAAGATCGCCAATCGGTACAAGGCCGGATTAGGCCTGTCCTATCTCGCTAGTTATATGGGTAAGGAAAAGGTTGATAATAGCGTAAAGTCGTTTTATGAGCATTACAAATTGAATAAAGTACGCAGCCTTGACTTCGAGTCGACTTTAAAAAGGACTACCGAAAAGGATATAGATTGGTTTTTCAAAGATTACGTCACCACTGATAAAAAAATCGACTTTAGGATCCAAAAGGTCGACAAAATGGCCGACTCATTGCGAATTACCCTCAAAAACAAACAAAGCACCAATGTCCCGATCTCGCTGTTTGGCCTCCGTAATGATACTGTAGTATCGAAATATTGGTTTACCGACATTATCGACAAAAAGACGATTACCATTCCTAGGAATGGGGAGGAAAGACTGGTATTGAACTATGATCAAAAAATCCCGGAATTCAATCAAAGGGACAATTGGAAGTCCTTGGGCGGATTTCTCTCCAGCAACAAGAAGCTCAAGTTCACCTTTTTTAAGGACTCGGAGAATCCTAATTACTATCAGGTCTTTTATGTTCCTGTAATTGGCTTTAATATTTATGATGGTTGGGCGCCAGGGATGCGGCTCTATAACAAAACCCTGTTGGAACGTCCGTTTGTATATGACCTCGCCCCCTCTTATTCCTTTAGGGAGAAAGCATTGGTAGGCTATGGTAAATTCACTTACCAGCAGTACTTGAACAAAACTGGGCTCTATGTTGCCAATTACGGTATCCGTGGCTCTACCTCCCATTTTGATGTCAATTCCCGCTATTCGACCTTTACGCCTTCTGTAAGCTTTGCATGGCGACCCCAAGATTTTCTGTCCAACAAGCGAAGGGCCCTGTCGTTTCGATACGTAAATATATTTAGAGATCTTGATCAAACTTTGCAGGCAGCGGGCAAGGCACCCGATAGTCCGGACTATAGCGTTTTTAACGCCCGATATTTTGATGTCGACAATAATATTCTTGATTACAAGTCCTGGTTCGTTGATTTCCAACAGGCCGATAAGTTCACGAAACTTGTATTTGAATTTGAGTACAGAAAGCTTTTTGAGAGCAACAGGCAGTTCAACCTCAGATTCTACGCCGGCAAGTTTTTGCGCAACAAAACCGACAGCGATTTCTTCAGTTTTGCATTGGATAGACCTACCGATTATTTATTCGATTATGACTATCTAGGGCGATCTGAAGGCTCAGGTCTTTATAGCCAACAGATTATAATCGCGGAGGGCGGCTTTAAATCGATCTTGGATGAACAGTACCGATTTTCAAATGATTGGATCAGTACGGTGAATACCAGTATCAATCTATGGCGATGGATCGAACTGTATGGTGATGCAGGATACGTGAAGAATAAAGGATTGCGCGGTAAGTTTGTTTACGATTCCGGCGTCCGATTAAATCTTGTGACCGATTATTTTGAACTTTACTTTCCGATCTACTCAAATAATGGATGGGAAGTTTCCCAAACCAATTATGGTGAAAAGATCCGATTTGTGGTAACCGTAAGTCCAAGGACACTTATCGGGCTATTTACTAGAAAATGGTTTTAATTATTGCATAATTCACAACAATTTCCGCCTTATTCCTTCATTATTTAACAAATAGATAGATTATAGTGATTATTTATGTGGATATTTTAACGAATATACCTCCTGATCCGTTGCAATAATAGTTTCAATTTGATATTTTTGTATAAATCAATACGCCTTAATGAACATTTCTTCCAAGACCAGCAGCGATATTTCTTTTGAGGACTTTAAGGCGCAAATCTTATCTGATTACGAAATAGCGGTTCTTAGCAGGGTCTGTAGTTTAATTGGGAGAAAAGAGGTACTGACCGGTAAGGCTAAATTCGGCATCTTTGGTGACGGTAAGGAGCTTCCCCAGTTGGCCATGGCCAGATCGTTTCAAGATGGGGACTTTCGCAGTGGCTATTATCGCGACCAAACTTTTATGATGGCTTTGGGCCTTTTGAAACCCAAGGATTTTTTTCACGCTTTATATGCGACAACTGATATAGAGAAGGAACCCATGAGCGCCGGGAGGCAAATGGGCGCCCATTTTTTAACCTATAGCCTTAACGAGGACGGAAGTTGGCGCGATCTCACACAACAAAAAAATAGCAGTGCCGATATTTCGTGCACTGCAGGGCAGATGCCAAGGCTGTTGGGACTGGCTCAGGCATCCAAACTATACCGAAATTTAAAAAATTTCAACGCTTCCAAATTTTCCAACAACGGAAATGAGGTCGCATGGGGTACTATCGGCAATGCCAGTACCAGTGAGGGCATGTTCCTAGAGACCATCAATGCAGGTGGCGTGTTACAGGTACCCATGGTCATCAGTATTTGGGACGATGGCTATGGTATCTCCGTACCCGCAAAATACCATACCACCAAAGAGGAAATTTCAAAAATATTGATCGGTTTTCAACGCGAAGACGAACTTAAGGGCTATGAACTATTAAAGGTCAAAGGTTGGGATTATACGGCATTGATGCACACCTATGAAAATGCGGCCGACATTGCACGGGAAGAACACGTGCCCGTAATAATCCACGTTACCGAACTTACCCAACCACAGGGGCATTCTTCTTCAGGATCTCATGAGCGCTATAAAAGCTCGAACCGATTGGAATGGGAGACCAAAAATGACTGTAATAAGCGTTTCAAACACTGGATAATAGAGTCCGGCATAGCCACGGAGGAAGAACTCCAAGCGTTGGAGAAAAAGATAAAGCACGAGGTCAAGGCCGCCAAGAAAGAAGCTTGGGAAGAATACCTTCAAGAACATTATGTACTTAAAACAACATTGATCCACCATCTCGATCAAGTTATGGTGCACAGTGCGAACAAAGGCCTGATCCACAGGTTAAAAAATGACTTGATCGCAATAGAGG
>JBBKWR010000225.1:0-12936 GCA_037969055.1 Flavobacteriaceae bacterium
GGCAAAAACATTTACAAGAAAAAGGTCAATGTGGAAGAGCTTAGGAAAGAGGTGGGGATGGTATTCCAAAAACCCAACCCATTTCCGAAATCAATTTTTGAAAATGTCGCATATGGATTGAAGATACAAGGCATTAAGGACAAGAAATTTATTCAGGAACGCGTTGAATCGTCATTAAAACAGGTAGCCTTATGGGATGAGGTAAAAGGTGACCTTAAAAAATCTGGCCTTACCTTATCGGGCGGCCAACAGCAAAGATTATGTATTGCCCGCACACTGGCCGTTGAACCTTCCATCATTTTAATGGATGAACCCACTTCCGCGCTTGATCCCTTATCCACTGCTAAAATTGAAGAATTGATCTTCAAGCTTAAGGAGAAATATACGATCATCATTGTTACCCACAATATGCAGCAAGCGGCTAGAATAAGTGATTATACCGCCTTTTTCTATTTGGGGGAACTCATTGAATACAACAAAACAAAGACGATTTTTACAAATCCGGCAAAAAAACAAACCGAAAACTATATCACTGGTCGTTTCGGATAACTAACTAAGCATGGCTAACGCAATTTATCAACGAGAAGTATTAGATCAAGCAATAAACGATATGCTCGATTTATGCAAAACACAGCTTGAAAAGTCGAAGGAGGCATTTTTAATGCACGATGAAGATCTTGCGGAAGAAGTGGTTCACAAGGAATCCCGTGTTAACGCAATGGACATTAAAATTGCGAGGGACTGCGAAAAGTTTTTAGCGCTTTATACCCCGGTCGCGGTTGATTTAAGGTTTATTATGGCGGTTCTAAAAATCAATTATGATCTTGAAAGAATTGCCGACCACTCCTTTAATATAGCCAAGTACGTGATTGATGAGGATAAAAAGATATCCCCAAAATTATTGAAGGGAATAGAATTCGATCTCATGTCGGAAACCATTGATATTATGTTCAACCACATTACCATAGCCTATAGCGAAAAGGACGTGAAAGTGGCCAGAAAGGTGTTTAAAAAAGACAAAATACTTGATAAAATAAAGGTCCGCTCCTTTGCAATTCTGGAAGAGGAGATAAAAAAGGATACGGGTCTCATTAAACAGGCATTAATCCTCTTTTCTGTAATCAGTAAATTGGAAAGGGTTGGCGATCTGATCAAAAACATAGCCGAGGAAATTATCTTTTATTCGGATGCGGAAGTTCTAAAGCACAAAAAATCAAAATAGACTTTGCAGGGCAATTGATGTGACACGCACATTTAATAAGTGCATGTTTGCCAGTATGATATTATTTTGATAACATTACACTTCGATATTCAAAAGACTGTTTTGAACTTGTTTTCATCTTGATTTTATGGACAATATTTACTTTTTGATGATCATTGCGCTTGCGGTTTTGGCCATTGCTGATTTGGTAGTGGGGGTTAGCAATGATGCCGTCAATTTTTTAAATTCGGCCATAGGATCCAAAGCCATTTCTTTTAGGACGATCATGATCGTGGCGAGCTTGGGAATAGCCTTTGGAGCCATATTTTCCAGTGGCATGATGGAAGTGGCCAGAAAGGGGATCTTCAACCCTGGCGAATTCTATTTTGACGAGATCATGTTCATTTTTATGGCCGTGATGATTACGGATATCCTATTATTGGACTTTTTCAATACGCTCGGGATGCCCACCTCTACCACGGTTTCCATTGTGTTTGAACTTTTGGGGGCCTCGGTTGCCATGGCGATGATCAAGATTGGCGCGGACAATGGAAACCTTGTTGATATGCTCACCTATATCAACACCTCGAAAGCAACGGAGATTATATTGGGCATCCTTCTGTCGGTGGTCGTATCGTTTTCCGTTGGTGCCTTTGTCCAATGGCTTTCAAGATTGCTCCTTTCCTATAATTTTGAAAAAAAGGCGAAATGGTATGGCGCCGCGTTTGGCGGGGTAGCGCTTTCCTCCATTACTTATTTTATCTTGATGAAAGGAATTGGTGGGACAAATTTTGCAGGGGAGAGCTTTGATCTTATCGGTGGACAGACCATCAAAAGTTTTTTGGAGACCAATGTCTGGGCCATCATAGCCTTGAATTTATTGATCTGGACCCTACTGTCTTATGCACTAATGGGCTTCGCAAGAGTAAATATTTATAAAGTGATCATTGCGGCCGGTACCTTTGCGCTGGCCCTGGCCTTTGCTGGTAACGATTTGGTCAATTTTATAGGGGTGCCCATTGCAGGATGGCAATCTTATGAGGCATGGGTAGCCTCAGGAGTGGCAGCTTCGGATTTTAGCATGGAAGTTTTGGCATCAAAAGTGCCTACCCCAACCTTACTTTTATTTGTTGCAGGTATCATAATGGTGGTAACCCTTTGGTTTTCAAGCAAAGCAAAAGCGGTGGTAAAAACATCCTTGGACCTCTCAAGTCAAGAGGAAACCAAAGAACGGTTCCAGCCTAATTTCCTATCAAGAAGTATCGTTAGATTATCGGTTGGCGCTTCAGAAGTGATGAATTCCGCGTTACCTGAATCTTTCAAGGCTAAGATGGACGCCCAATTTAAGAGGCCTTCAATTATGCTCTCAAAAGATAAGGCATACGAGATGCCCGCTTTCGACATGGTGCGTGCCGCTGTAAACCTTATGGTGGCGGGTATTTTAATTTCGATCGCCACCTCCTATAAATTACCGCTCTCCACCACCTATGTAACTTTTATGGTAGCTATGGGTACTTCCCTGGCCGATAGGGCATGGGGAGCCGAAAGCGCGGTATACAGGGTCGCTGGCGTTTTAAATGTTATTGGAGGTTGGTTTGGCACGGCAATCATTGCATTTATAGCTGCTGGAACCATATTGGCCCTTATTAGCTTTGGTAAAGGGGCCGCTATTGCCGTACTACTGTTCGCTGCAATTTTATTATTGGCGAGAAACTATATTTCCTACAATAAAAAAAGTAAGGAAATTAGGGCAGAAGATTCATTGAACAAAGCGGAGAGCAGTTCGATTCAAGGGGTGATCAAAGAAAGCGCAGACAACGTCGCAAATGCAATAAAACGAACCAAAAAGATTTATTCCAACGCTATCAATGGGTTATCCAAACAGGATCTAGATCTATTGAAAAAGAATAAGAAACAAGGTGCCAAACTCTCCAGCGAGATCGAAGAACTTCGGGATCATACTTTTTATTTTATCAAAAATCTAGACGAAGCCCATATAGGGGCCAGTCATTTCTATATTAACGTCATGGGCTACTTGAACGACATTGCCCAATCCTTGGAATATATTGGCAAAGTAAGCCATAAACATGTTCACAATAACCATAAAAAATTAAAGTACAACCAGATCAAAGAGCTCACCGAGATCGATCAACAATTGGAGGATTTGTTCAATAAGACCCAAAAAGCATTTGAGGATCATTCATTTGAGCAGATCGGTAAAATTTTGGGCAAAAAACAGGAATTGTTCGATATGGTCCTTCAGAAGATAGAAAAACAAGTCACACGAACCCGTACCGAGGAGTCAAGTCCAAAGAACACTACCCTTTATTTCTCAATATTAATGGAGACCAAAGACCTGATGACCGCCATCATGAACCTATTGGAACTATACTATCAGAAGTATGACAGCAAAATTGAACCAGCTACCGTAGGGGAGCCGAATCCCCGTATATCATAGATTCCTAAAGCATGAAGGTTTTTTATTTCATAATGATTTTTGGATGTAGCCTGGTCAGTGCACAATTACCTTCTGGCAGAGAGTTACTGGAAAAGAGTATTGCCTTTCACGATCCAGAAAATAAGTGGAATTCATTTAAAGGTATGCTCTCCATTACCATGACTACGCCCGATGGTAATGAAAGGGACAGCGCGATTGAATTAAATCTTCCAGCGCAGTTTTTTAAACTAACCTCTGTTAAAGAGGGTATAACCCTTGAACAGATCATCAATAAATCGCAGTGCTTGCTTTCGCTCAATGGCAGTTCCGAGTTTAGCGAAGAGGAGGCTAAAACCCACCGCTTGACCTGTGACAGGGCCCGTACCATGAAAGATTATTACACCTATCTATATGGCCTGCCGATGAAATTAAGGGATTCGGGTACCATCGTGGACCAGATGGTGACAGTGAGCACTTTTAAAGGGAAAAAGTACTTGAAGCTAAAAGTTGCCTATGAGGAAGGGATAGGAAACGATGTTTGGTATTTTTATTTTGATCCCAATTCCTATGCAATGGAGGCCTACCAATTCTATCATGACCAAGCCAAAAATGATGGGGAATACATTATATTGACCGGTATCGAAACGATATCGGGGATTAAAATGCCCAAGACACGGGCCTGGTACTATAATAAGGATAATGTCTACTTGGGCACCGATGTTTTAACAAATATCAGGTTGTAGTAAATACGGCCCTTTTATATGCATGAATCCAACTTTTCGATGAAACACCCTACAGGTCATCGAATAAATACAAGGATATTTTAATTTGACCGTTCATTAAGAATCAATTCAAAATGGTTCTTAGCTATGGGTACACAGAAAATATCGGTTACTGTTCCATGGATGATTTTAGGGGTGACCCTTTTGTTGCTAGGATCTTGTGAAAAGAATTCGACTACAAATGAGATACTTGTTGAAGATGTTAATATAGCACTCAATGGAAAAATGGCTCGGAGTGAAGCAAAACAATTGTACGAAGACTATTATCTAGCTTCTACAAGTACTACAGAAGATATTGCGTGGACAGGGGACGAACTATCATGTTCCATGGGAACTGTCCCACCTTCCACAATCGACAAAATATTATTGCGATTGGCCTATTTTAGAAAAGCAGCGGGACTTTCTAACGTTGTTTTGGAGAATGCCACAAAAAGTAGCAAAGCCCAGGCCGCTGCCCTAATGATGTATGCGAACAGTAAATTGGGACACTTCCCGTCCAATACTTGGAAATGCTATTCTGCCGAAGGCTCAGAAGGGGCTGGCAATTCGTTATTAGCGATTGATAATAATGCCGAAGCCATTGATTCCTATATCAGGGATAACGGCGATGCCAATGGTCCTGTAGGGCACCGTAGGTGGTTGCTGTTGCCCAAACTAAGGGAAATTGGAATAGGCAATACGCCCAATACCAATGCGTTGTGGGTGATGGGCAACTCTGGTATGCCTACTTCCGATGTTCCAGAATTTATCGCATGGCCCCCACCTGGCTACATCCCCAAGCAGTTCGTCTATCCGAGATGGTCTTTTTCCATTTCGGGAGCCGAATTTACAAACACCCAAGTTTCAATGAAAGATCGAACGGGAAAAGTGGTTCAGCTCTCTATTGAACGGTTGGACAATGCCTATGGTGATAGAACCATTGTTTGGGTACCCCAGGGGTTGGTCACCAACGAGACGGTAGACACCCCATATACCGTTACCCTGCAAGATGTTAGTATCAATGGACAACTGAAAACGTTTGAGTATGTTGTCGTCCTCTTTGATGTTAACGGTTAACACTGTACTTCACACTAGTTACCATCGGTTTGCAAGAATGGACCACTAGCTTTAAAATTGAATTATTTTTTGAGATTTACCTCCATCCGTTTCCAACCAAATTAGTATCTTGTATGGAGCATATAAAAATTTGGAAGCAGTAAACACCATACAAAGAAAACTAATTATTGAGCACAAGCTCGATATTGGAAAATTTATGTTTTATCCGAACATAATAGTTGGTGAATTTGTTGAAGGAGCTCATGTTACCAAGCAAAACGCTATAGAACCGATAATGATAGCAAAGCAAATTTATGGAGACCTTGAGCCAATAGTTTATATATCACATCGGCGATTTTCATACTCCATGGACCCAGTTGGATATGGTGAAGTGGTAAAAATGTTCCCTAACTTTACAGGATTCGCGATCGTTTCGCAAAAAAAATATATGAGAATGCTCGCTGCTTTGGAGAAGTTGTTTATCAAAAAACCCCTAAAAGTTTTCTATGATCTGGACAGCGCTTTTATATGGGCAGACGAACTTTTGATCAAGGCAGCTATTAAATAAGGCCCATATTTAAGAAATGGGGTTCATTATTTTCTATAAAAATTCATTTCATCCAGATACTTCCATACCGCATAAGGAAGCATTGGGCGTATGTTTTTGCCGGCCTTGTGTTGTTTTCTAATAAATGTCGAAGAAATTTCCATAATAGGGGCGTCTATATAATGGATATTCGAATGTTTTAAAAATTTTGGCGGCGTAGGAACTTCCGAAATTCTAGGATAGACATATAGACTATAGCGCTCCAAGATTACTTCGTAGTTTTTCCATTTATGGAAGCTGTTGAGATTGTCTTCGCCAATAATGAGACAATAATCATTCGTTTTTCCCGATTTTTCCTCGAGGTGCACGAGGGTATGTATCGTATAATTGGGTTGTGGCAGGTCGAACTCGATTTTGCTTGGTTTGAGTTTGGGAAAATCCCTTGTGGCTTCAAGGACCATTTGATAGCGATGGTGATCCTCCAAAAGTGTTTGTTTGGTCTTAAAAGGACTGCGAGGGGTAACCACAAACCAGACCTCGTCCAGGTCCGAGAATTCGACCATATGATTAGCGATCACCATGTGCCCAATATGAATGGGATTAAAGGTGCCAAAGTATAGTCCGATTTTTTTCACTGGTCCTTTCTTAGCTAGGGTAAATATAAATTAGGGCTTTTTTGTTGGCGCTTTATTGCTTGTCACAAATTCTAAGACTAGGGCCTGAGCTTCTTTTAAGGCGGTATCCAGGTCGTTGTTCTTGATGATCTTTTCGAACTGTGGGGCCGTGGCCAATTCTACTGAAGCTTTAGCAATGCGCATATTGATCTTATCATCGTCCTCAGTGCTTCTTTTTTTGAGCCGTATTTTTAACTCGTCAACACTTGGGGGTTTTACGAATACAGCCAGTGTAATTTCTGGAAATTTCTTTTTGATACGCAGTCCGCCCGCTACATCAATATCAAAGATGACGTTTTTGCCCTCTGCCCAAAGTCTTTCGACCTCACTTTTTAAGGTCCCATAGAAATTATCACGATACACTTCTTCCCACTCTAAAAATGAATCACTTTTGATAAGATTTTTAAATTCGGAAACAGACTTGAAATAATAATGTTCCCCTTCTTTTTCCTTACCTCGGCGCGGTCTGGAAGTCGCAGAGACCGAAAATGCCAAATTGAGTTCTGGTTGTTCCAGCAAGTACCTAACAATGGTGGTCTTGCCGCTTCCGGAGGGTGCTGAGAATATGATCAATTTGCCGCCTTCCATTATAAAACATTGAGCATTTGTTCTTTGATTTTTTCCAACTCGTCCTTCATCTGTACCACGATCTGTTGCATAGGCGCAAAGTTTGCCTTAGACCCGATCGTGTTGATCTCGCGGCCTATTTCCTGGGTAATAAAGCCCAATTTCTTGCCATTGGAATCAGCTGACTTTAAGGTGGTTGCGAAATATTCCAGATGGTTGGCCAATCGTACTTTTTCCTCCGTGATGTCGTATTTTTCCAAGTAGTAAATCAGTTCTTGTTCAAATCGGTTTGCGTCGATTTCGGTCTTTAAATCCACAACTGCTTTTTCCAATCTTTCCCGAACCGTTGACAACCTGTCGGGATCCATATCGACAACTTTTTTCAGAAGTACATTCAGCGTTTTCAACCTATCCTTAAAATCAGACTCCAAAACCTTACCCTCTTCGGTTCGGAACTTATGGATTTCTTTAAGCGCTTCCTTTAACGCCAACAGTATGGCTTCGTATTCGTCGGTATCTATGTCCTCCCGCTCTGTTCTCATGGCATCTGGCATTCGCAGCGCCATCTCGAGCAATCTCAGATCATCTCCGTCTGCAATCGATCTTAATTGCGACATGTATTGGCGGACGGCCACCTCGTTTATTTGTGCCGCAGTCTCATCACCCGTTAGTTCAAGATACAACCCAACATCAACCTTGCCCCGCACCAATGAATTGGCGATGATCTGCCGTAACTCCAACTCTTTTTCGCGATAGGCGGAGGGCATTCGCACGTTCAGATCCAAACTTTTGCTGTTCAGTGATTTTAATTCAACTGTAATTTTTTTTGTTGGAAGCTGAATCACGTGCTTCCCAAATCCTGTCATGGATTGGATCATAAAGCAATTTTAAATTTTGGCAAAGATAGCCAAATAGGAGGTATACTATTTTTGGAAGGATATTTAGAGCTGTTCAATAAAATAATACCAATGTTCTTGCGCTAAACCATGGGGTTATAATTCCCTTACCCAAATATTTCGATAGCTTACCCTGCTATTGTCTCCATGGTCTTGAAGCATTAAGGGTCCTTTACCATGAGGGGTATTTTTAGGCCATCCTATGTAGGCTGTGTTTCCCTTTAATTCAACATGGTCCTGAACCAAAACGCCATTATGTATTACCGTTACGGTTCCAGATTTAATTTTTCCACCATCATTATTGAACACGGGGGTATGGTAAATTATATCGTAGGTATTCCATTCCCCAGAAGGTACAGAGGCCATGGCCAAAGGAACGTGTTGCTTGTATATCGAAGCCACCTGCCCGTTCACATAAGTCGGGTTATCGTTTTGATCTAAAACCTGTACCTCATAAATGCCGTTTAAAAAAATACCGCTGTTGCCCCTATGTTGACCTTCCCCCTGGACCTCGGCCGGGGATCGCCATTCAATATGCAACTGGATGTCCCCAAAATTTTGTTTGGTCTGTATGTTTCCCGTTTTGTCATTCACGGTCATGCTTCCGTCTTTGTTCAGATGCCATTTGGTGGCCGTACTGTCGGTCGACGATAACCATTGGTCTAAACTACTCCCATCAAAAAGTACGATGGCATCACTTGGGGCTTTCCCTTTTGCCGCAGGAGTAACAACGGGCACCTTTGGTTCGTAGAATTCAGTCTCCTCCGGCGTGATGGGCTCTGTTCCAGAAAATTCTTTGTGAACGATCACAGAATCGGTAATTTTTTTCATAGCTGTTTCAACTTCCTTTTGTGCTTTTTGCTGACATGAAGTAAAAAGGCCTAAAATAAAGACCAAAAGCGCAATATTATTTTTCATTATATGATATTTGAAGAGATGGTTATTTTTGATATTGATTTTGGTATCACGTCAAAATTAAAGCTCCTTAATTTTAATATTTCTAAAGGCAACCTCGTTCCCATGGTCTTGAAGTCCAATTTTCCCTGTGCTGTGCTTCCCAAAATGTTCCCAACCGTCAAATTTAGATTTGGCTACCATGGCAGCCCATTCTGGATCGTTAGTGGGAAAAGTAACAATTTCTTCCCCATTCAATACAACACTGCCATTATTGGTTTTATGATTGATACTGATGACCATGGTATTCCATTCCCCCACCGGTTTGGTCACATCTTTAGTTGGGGCGACCATGTCGTACAAAGAACCTGCCTGATGGGTCGTGCCATTTTTGGCATCGGGATGCTTTTCGTTATCCAGTACCTGAATCTCTGGTCCGGTCTGATAAGCTTCTGGGAGCGAAGGTATTTCCATTACCCCCCAGAAAACGCCACTGTTGCCCGCTTCGGAAATACGCCACTCCAATGAAAGTTCAAAATCGGTGAATTCTTTTTCAGTCACCAAATTATAGCTCTCGCCCTCTTTTCGATTTTTGGGTGGGTGAAGTACCATCGCCCCATCCTCCAATTTCCAATTTTCCGAGATCCCTTCTTTTAAATATTCCTTCCATCCTTCGAAAGATGTGCCGTCAAACAGCACCGTCCAATTCCCTTGAGGAGTTGCCTTTGCAGTTTTAGCCTCGGGTTCAGAGGCAACTTCCGTTGTTTTATTTTCAGCTTTTTCCTTACAGCCATAAAGCACAATGGCCATTAAAGTCATAATCATAAGATGTTTCATGTTCTTTTTTATTTAGTGTTTCTAGGGTGTTGCCATTGATTGGCCTCTTTTAAATACCCAATATCTTCTTCAACATTCCTTTATCGACTTCCGACCCGGCAAAATCATCAAAAGTTTTTTCAGTGGCTTCTATAATATGGTCTTGGATGAATTTTGCACCTTCACGGGCCCCTTGCTCAGGACTTTTGATGCAACATTCCCATTCCATTACCGCCCAAACGTCGCAGCCATATTGGGTTAATTTGGAGAAAATCGTTTTAAAATCTATTTGGCCATCGCCCAATGATCGGTACCTGCCGGCCCTATTGCCCCAATCGTTATAGCCGCCAAAAGCACCTTTTTTACCAGTAGGATTGAACTCGGAATCTTTGACATGAAACGATTTGATAAACTCGTGGTAATGGTCTATGTATTCGATATAATCCAGTTGTTGCAGCACAAAATGACTGGGATCATATAAAATATTCACCCGTTTGTGATTGCCGGTTGCCGCCAAAAAGCGTTCGAAAGTATCCCCATCGTGTAGATCTTCCCCAGGATGTATTTCATAACAGACATCTACGCCTTCCTTGTCGAAATGATCAAGGATGGGCTTCCATCGCTTCGCCAATTCGGCAAATCCCATTTCAACAAGTCCCGCCGGACGCTGTGGCCAAGGGTGCCAGGTGTGCCAAAGTAGCGCTCCTGAAAATGTGGCGTGCGCTTTTAGGCCGAGTCGTCGGCTTGCGGTCGCCGCCTTTTTCACTACCCCAACGGCCCATTCTGTCCTTGCCTTTGGATTATTCTTAACATTGTCGGGCGCGAAATTGTCGAACATCAGATCATAGGCAGGGTGCACCGCCACCAATTGTCCTTGTAAATGTGTAGAGAGCTCTGTAATTTCCAATCCGTAGGAATTGATTTTGCCTTTGAGCTCATCGCAATAGGTTTGGCTTTCGGCGGCTTTGTCTAGGTCGATCAAAAAGTGTTCCCAAGTTGGGATCTGGATCCCTTTATACCCAAGATCTGCAGCCCATTTACACATCCCGTCCAGGGAGTTGAACGGTGCCTTACTGTCAACAAACTGGGCTAAAAAAACTGCTGGTCCTTTAATCGTCTTCATTATATGATATGCTTTTTGTTTTTGTAATTGGATACATTTAGCAAGGAATTTAAGAATTAACCCTATATTTAGTTCTTAAAATTCTCCAAGTTGCCTTATTCTTCGGGAAGTTATAAATATAGGAAAACCGTCAGAATTAATACAAGAAATATACATGAATCAGGAAGAGCGCTATGACGCTATCGTGGTCGGCACCGGTATAAGCGGTGGATGGGCCGCCAAAGAACTGTGCGAGAACGGCTTAAAGACATTGGTCTTGGAACGGGGGCGAATGGTGAAGCACATACAGGATTATCCTACGATGAACGATGACACTTGGGATTATCCATTAAAAGGACAACTTTCAATCGCGGAAGAGGAAAAATACCATGTCCAACGAAGACTCAACTGGGCCCCGGACGAGACCAACAAACATTTTTTCGTCAACGATTTGGAGCACCCTTATGTGCAGACCAAGCGATTCGACTGGATCCGCGGATACCAAGTGGGTGGTCGCTCCTTAACTTGGGGACGACAAAGTTACCGTTGGAGCGACATTGATTTTGAGGCGAACAAAAAAGAAGGGGTCAGCATAGACTGGCCGGTTCGATATGCCGATATTTCGCCTTGGTACGATAAGGTTGAAACCTATATCGGCGTTAGTGGTGAAAATTTGGGATTGAAACAGCTGCCCGATGGTAAATATCAGCCTGCCATGAAACTCAATTGCGTGGAGGACGAATTTAAAAAGGCGGTCGCCGATAAATTTGATGATGGTCGATTGATCACCATTGGCCGTACCGCCCATATCACAGATCCGAACGCAACTTTCGAGGGAAGGGGTACTTGTCAAAATCGTGATAGGTGCTGGCGCGGGTGTCCTTTTGGGGGTTATTTTAGCAGTAACTCATCCACGCTTCCGGCAGCGGAAAGAACTGGAAACATGACACTAAGGCCCAATTCAATTGTTCATGAAGTGATCTATGACGAGCAATCTAAGAAGGCGACGGGGGTGCGGATCATTGATGCGGTGACCCATGAAAAGTTGGAATTTAAGGCCAAGGTCATTTTCCTATGTGCCTCTTCGATGGCCTCGGTCGGCATATTATTACAATCCAAATCCAAGCGTTTTCCTAATGGACTCGGCAATGATTCCGATGCTTTGGGCAGGGGCATTATGGACCATCACTACAAACTTGGGGCCACTGCTAAAGTTGATGGCTTTCTAGATAAATACTATAAAGGGAGAAGGGCCAATGGTTTCTATATTCCGCGATTTGTAAATTTGGATGAGCGTACCAAACGTGAGGGTTATTTGCGAGGTTTCGGGTACCAAGGTACCGCCAGTCGCCAAGATTGGTCTGCTTCCGTGGCCGAAATGGGATATGGCGCCGGACTTAAGGAAAGTATATTAAAGCCAGGACAATGGCAGATTGGGGTTACTGGTTTTGGCGAATTTCTTCCTTATGACGACAATCGCGTCACGTTAAGTCCCACTGAAAAGGACAAGTGGGGACTTCCACAGTTGGCCTTCGACGTGGAGTTCAAGGAGAATGAATTCAGAATGCGCGAGGATATCAAAAAAGAGATCGTGTCAATGTTCAAAACAGCCGGATTTAAAGATGTTCAGGAGTACGATGAACCGTCTGGTCCTGGACTTGGTATCCACGAGATGGGTGGGGCCAGAATGGGACGTGATCCTAAAACATCTATCTTGAACAAAAATAATCAAGTACATTCAGTGCCCAATGTGTATGTGACCGACGGGGCCTTTATGACCTCCTCGAGCTGTGTGAATCCTTCCCTTACCTATATGGCCTTTACGGCCAGGGCAGCAAACCATGCGGCCAAGGCGATCAAAACAGGAAAATTTTCCTAACTAAACCAAAACTTTAAATGAAGAATGCATCAGCGAGACAAATGTGGGGCGATTATTTAGATGCCCATTTGGAAGATGCCTTTGTGGAGGCGCCGAAAGTGATTCA
>JBBKWR010000226.1:0-5349 GCA_037969055.1 Flavobacteriaceae bacterium
AATGCCTATTTGCGCCATATCACCTATGAGGGGGCCAAAAAACGCTACAAAGAAATTACACCCGAGATCAGGGAACGTATTGATTTCGAATTGAAGACCGTTGAAAATTCGGGCTATCCCGGCTATTTTTTGATCGTCGAGGATTTTATCCGGGAAGCCAGGAATATGGATGTTTCCGTAGGTCCGGGCCGGGGTTCTGCCGCTGGATCGGTGGTGGCCTACTGTTTAAAGATCACAAATATCGACCCCTTAAAATACGACCTGCTTTTTGAAAGGTTTTTAAACCCCGATAGGGTGTCGATGCCCGATATCGATATCGATTTTGACGATGAGGGAAGGGGCAAGGTGATGGACTATGTGATCAACAAATATGGGGCCAACCAGGTCGCCCAGATCATTACCTATGGCACCATGGCGGCAAAGTCGTCCATCAGGGATACGGCGCGGGTATTGGACCTGCCATTGGGAGATGCCGACCGTATCGCCAAATTGATCCCTACCATGTCGAAACTCGACAAAATATTCGGGGTAGACGAGGCCGAATTGAAGAAGAAGTTCCGTTCCGATGAATGGCAGAAAGTACAACAGCTATTGAACATTGCGGAGGGCGATGATCTCGAGGCCCGCACCCTTAAAATGGCGCGGGTATTGGAAGGTTCCCTGCGCAATACGGGCATCCACGCTTGTGGGGTGATCATTACCCCCAGCGATATTACCGATTTCGTGCCCGTCGCCACGGCCAAAGATTCCGATCTCTACGTGACTCAGTTCGACAACTCAGTGGTGGAAAACGCTGGCTTGTTGAAAATGGACTTTTTGGGATTGAAGACACTGACCTTGATCAAAGACACCGTTAAGATTGTCAAGGCGAAACATGGCATAGCGTTGGTACCCGATGACTTCCCCTTGGATGATGAAAAGACCTATGAGTTGTTCCAAAGAGGGGATACTGTAGGCATTTTTCAGTATGAATCCCCAGGGATGCAAAAGCACTTGAAAGATTTGAAGCCTTCGGTCTTTGACGACCTAATCGCCATGAATGCCCTGTACCGTCCGGGACCGATGGAGTACATTCCTAGCTTTATCCAACGCAAGAATGGCATTGCCGAGATCAAGTACGACCTGCCTGAAATGGAGGGATACCTCAAGGAAACCTACGGCATTACGGTCTATCAGGAACAGGTGATGCTTTTGTCCCAAAAATTGGCCGGGTTCACCAAGGGCGAGGCCGATGTGCTCAGAAAGGCCATGGGAAAAAAGATTTTTGCCCTGCTGCAGAAACTAAAGCCACAATTTCTGGATGGGGGTGAAAAAAATGGACATCCGAGGGAAATCCTTGAAAAAATATGGAAAGACTGGGAAGCCTTTGCCTCCTATGCTTTCAACAAGAGCCATTCTACTTGCTATGCCTATATCGCCTATCAGACCGCTTATCTAAAAGCACATTACCCCGCTGAATATATGGCCGCCGTGTTGAGCAACAACATGAACGACATTAAGCAGGTGACCTTTTTTATGGAAGAATGCAAACGGATGGGCCTTCCGGTCTTGGGTCCCGATGTGAACGAATCGTACTATAAATTTGCGGTGAACAAAGACAATGCCGTCCGTTTTGGCATGGGGGCCATCAAGGGCGTGGGCCGTTCTGCGGTGGAGACCATCGTGGAGAATCGGAAGAAAGATGGTGCCTATAAATCGATCTTTGATCTTGCCAAACGCATCGATCTGCGTGCCGCCAATAAAAAAGCCTTTGAGAATTTAGCGGTCGCCGGCGGTTTCGATTCCTTCGGTACGACCCACCGGGCACAATATTTTCATGATGAAGGGGACGGCATCACGTTGTTGGAGAAAGTGATCCGTTATGGAGCCAAATTCCAAGAAAACGAAAACTCTAGCCAAGTAAGCCTGTTCGGCGAATCGAGTGAGGTACAGATTCCGGAGCCGGTGGTGCCGCCCTGTGAGGAATGGGGCACGATGGAAAAACTACGAAGGGAAAAGGAGGTCGTGGGCATTTATATATCAGGCCACCCACTGGATGATTTTAAGACGGAGATCAATGCTTTTTGCAATGCCAGTGTTTCCTGTGCCGCCAATATGGAGGAATACCTGAACCGGGAACTTTCGCTTGCCGGAGTCATTACCGATGTACAGCACCGAACCTCCAAAAATGGCAAGGGTTGGGCGGCCTTTACCCTGGAAGATTATACCGATTCCCACGAGTTCCGCCTCTTTGGGGAAGAGTATCTGAAATTCCGTCATTTTTTAATGATCAACTCATTCGTTTACCTCAAAATATTCGTGCGCGATGGGTGGATCAATCGGGATACGGGAAAAAAGGGGGAGCCACGCATGCAGTACAACAGTTTTATGCTCTTGCAGGAAGTGATGGAGGCCTTTGCCAAAAAATTGACCATCCAATTGAACATTGATACGCTGAAGCAAGAAATTATCGCGGATCTGAAGGATACCTTGATCTCCTATAAAGGAGACCATCCTTTAAATTTTGAGGTGTTTGAAATGGGGGAGGAAATAAAAGTAAAATTATCGAGCCGAAAGCAAAAAGTCCAGATCACCAGTGAGCTGCTGGCCGTGTTGGAGGAAAAGGAATTGCGCTATAAATTAAACTAGCTATTGGCATTACTGCTTTTTGGGCATCTTTTTTTGTAAATAAGTACCGTTCATCGAAATTATTTTTTTTGGGGGCCATTTGGGTAGGGTATCGGCTTTTATGGTTGTTTTACCGATATAATTTAATTTTTCATTAAAATTTAAATCCCCAAATACCTATGAAAACAAGCAAAGTTTTATTGGCATTTACTGCTATTGCATTAACGGCATGGTCTTGCCAAAAGAGTGATCCCAAGGAGGACTTAGGACCTGATCAGAACGGCACAGTCCAAGCGGTTGATCTGGCCTCCTCCATCGACGAGGTGGATGGCATCCTAGATGAAAATCTATTTTATGCCAGCAATTTCCTCGATTTTAATAGTACTACCGGCAAAGGTGGGGATGACCGATCTGGCTTTTTTACGAGTTGCGTGACTTTCACCAAAGAAACCGTAGAGGGCCATACCACAATCACCATAGGGTTTGAACCCAATTGTACCGATAGAAATGGCAACGCCTTGTCTGGAACGGCAACCCTATCCTGGAGCAAGACCGATACCAGTGGGGAGCGTTCCGTAACGTTTTCCGATTTTACGGTGAACGGCTATGTGGTGAACGGCAGCAAGACCTTTAGTTTTACCCACGCCAATGCCAACGGAAATCGCGAAATGTCCAGTGCGGTCGATATTTCGGTGCTCACCGATGCGGGGAGCATGACCAAGGTAGGCTCCAAATTGATCGAGATCACTACTGGCGGGGATACCGATAGCTGTTTGGACGATGAGGTGACCACCACCGGTTCTTTTACCTATACTGCGGCTGACGGGATGGTCATGTCTATGACCATTGATCCGGCATTGGTAAAACCGGCCGAATGCAAATTCATCGCGTCTGGGGTTAAGACCTATGCCATTGATGGTGCGGTCTCCACGCTGGATTATGGCGATGGTACCTGCGATGAGGTTGCCACGTTGACCGAGGCCGATGGAACGATAACCGAAATTGCCTTGAGAAAAGGAAGAAAGGGAAGGGGACATTGAGCTATCGTTAGGCAGTTGTAAAAATGAGAAGGCCACTCGAAAAGGAGTGGCTTTTTATTTGCACACCATCGAGTAAATTGATGGTATTATAGGTATTTTGAATGCAATCGGTGTAATTAAAGAAGGGAATAATTGACTAAGTTTGCATAATCATTAAAAAAGGAAACATGGCATTAGAAATAACAGATGCTACTTTTGACGAGGTAGTTTTAAAAAGTAATAAACCCGTAGTCGTTGATTTTTGGGCAGCTTGGTGCGGCCCTTGTAGAATGGTCGGCCCAATCATCGATGAGGTGAGCACAGAATACGAAGGGAAGGCAATTGTCGGCAAGGTAGATGTGGACGCCAATCAGGAGTTCGCCGCCAAATACGGGGTACGTAACATTCCCACGGTATTGGTCTTTAAAAATGGGGAGATCGTCAACCGACAGGTGGGCGTATCGCCAAAGAAGGTTTATACCGATGCGATCGACGCTGCTTTATAAATAGATTGTCCCTTACTATATGAAGGGGGTCAAATATAATTGGAAAAAAATCCTGTAGGTCTTACAGGATTTTTTTATGCCCAAAGATGTCCTACTACTGATTGACTTATCCCTTACTTCTTATGTATCTTTGTAACGATGAACCTGCAATCGGAATTAAATAAAGCGACGCTCTTCCAGAACTTGGAACTGTTGGCCGGTCAGGTCGTGGAGGGGTTTATCAGTGGTATCCATAAAAGTCCGTTTCATGGCTTTTCAGCAGAGTTCGCCGAACATAAGATTTACAACAACGGGGAGAGTACCAAGCACATCGATTGGAAACTGTACGCCAAGACCGACAAGTTATACACCAAAAGATACGAGGAAGAAACGAACCTGCGCTGCCATATGATCTTGGACAATTCGGCATCGATGTACTATCCCGAGGTAAAAAAGATGGGCATCGACCATTTGAACAAGATCGGCTTTGGGGTCCTGGCCATCGCGGCCTTAATGAACATTCTAAAAAAACAGCGCGATGCGGTAGGGCTCAGTGTGTATTCTGATCGTTATAACTATTACTTTCCAGAAAAGGGCAGTGAGCGGCATTATCAAATGTTATTGGCAAAGCTCAGTGAGATAAGTCAGGAGGCCGCTCCGGCTAGCCAGACTGAGACCTATGCCCACCTGCACCTGATCGCTGAGAAGATCAAACGGCGGAGCCTTATTTTTCTATTTACGGATATGTTCCAGACCAGTACCGATGAGGAAAAATTGTTCGAGGCCTTAAGGCATTTAAAGTACAATAAGCACGAAGTGGTGCTGTTCCATCTGATGGACAAGACGACGGAATACCATTTCGATTTTGAGAACGGCCCCAAGCGGTTTTTGGATGTGGAAACTGGGGAGCATATAGACCTGTATGCCTACACGATCAAGGAGGCCTATGAAAAACGCGTGGTCCGCTATTTTGAGGCTTTAAAACTCAAATGTGCCCAATACCGCATCAAATATGTAGAAGTGGATGTGCAGGACCAATTTTCAAAGGTGTTGAACACTTATTTGGTAGAGCGGCAGAATTTTCTGTAAGCCTCGGGTATTTTTAAACAAAATAGTTTGCGCAATAGAATTAGCAATGTATATTTGCACTCGCTAAACGCCACGGTTCGGTAGTTCAGTTGGTTAGAATACCTGCCTGTCACGCAGGGGGTCGCGGGTTCGAGTCCCGTCCGGACCGC
>JBBKWR010000227.1:0-12785 GCA_037969055.1 Flavobacteriaceae bacterium
ACGAGGTGGATGAGCGGTTTGGCACTAAAGAAGACCTTACCGAACTAACCGACAAGCTAAGGAAAAAGAACATGTACCTTATGTTGGATTTTGTGATCAACCATACTTCCAATGAATTTTCTTGGGCCAAAAAAGCAATCCAAGGCGATCAAAAGTACCAAGCATTTTATTACACCTTCCCCGATAGAAAAATGCCTGATGCCTATGAAATATCACTTCCCGAAATTTTCCCGATAACCGCTCCAGGCAATTTTACTTATGATCCCAAAATGGATAAATGGGTCATGACCGTTTTTAACAAATTCCAATGGGACCTGAATTATTCGAATCCAGAAGTCTTTTTGGGTATGCTGGAAAATTTAATAAAACTGGTAAATCTTGGAGTTGATGTCGTGCGTCTAGATGCCCTTGCCTTTCTGTGGAAAAAACTCGGCACCGATTCGCAAAACTTGCCGGAAGCACATACATTGATCTCGCTCTTTAGAATGTGCCTGCAGGTAATTGCCCCTGGGGTTGTATTTTTGGCCGAGGCCATTGTCGCGCCCAAGGAAATAATAAAATATTTCGGGCAGGACGAACGCCAGGGCAACGAATGCGAAATAGCATATAATGCCACATTAATGGCCTTGTTGTGGGATGCCGTCGCCACGAAAAAGACCCTCCTGCTCTATAAAAATCTACAAAATCTTCCAAGGAAACCACAAGAGGCAACTTGGATAAACTACATACGTTGTCATGATGATATAGGCCTTGGCTTTGAAGACCATTACATCTATGAAATTGGTTGGGATGCCCAAAAGCATCGGAAGTTTATATTGGACTACTACTGTCAAATATTTCCATGGTCTCCAGCAAAAGGACTCATTTTTATGTATAATCCCAAAACGGGGGATGGCAGAATTACCGGAAGCACTGCTTCTTTGCTTGGATTGGAAAAGGCGATTGAACAGAATGACCCAAAGCTCATTCAGCAGTCGATCGATAAAATTATTATGATGTATGGTATCATCCTTTCGTATGGTGGTATTCCTTTAATTTATGCCGGGGATGAGATAGGTGCACTCAATGACTATTCATTCCAGAAGAACAAGAATAAAAAAAATGATTCCCGCTGGGTTAATAGACCAAATCAGGATTGGGAGACCATTGCTAACTTGGAAAAGGCGCAAACATACCATTCCAAAATATTTAGGGGCCTGCAAAAGTTGATTAAGGCTAGAAAGGAAAACCAGGCTTTCGCCGACGACAATAATATTGTACTCTACAACCATAACAATCCCCATATTTTTATCTATGAAAGGGCGTCTTATAACGCCGATGGGGTTTTGGTGATTTGCAATTTTGACGAGGCGTCGCAATCGATCGACCAAATTGTCTTAGGATCCTATGGACAAGTGGCTAAAGTAAAAGATCTGGTTTCCGGGAAGACCGTAAATTTTAAAGAAGGGAAAATGAGCTTAAAACCTTACCAGTTATCCTGGCTGGCAAAGACTTAGCTGTATTTTATTTTTCTTAGAATGCGTAGCGATTCCTTAAGCGATTGGTAAATTTTTTGGTCATGGTTTTTAAGGATAGGCCTCGCCCCTTCCATCAGATCCTTGGCTTCTTCGAATCCATTTAGATAACAGATAAGATAGGTGTCGGGTAAATGTTTTACGTCATCTTTTTCGGTGTTGTTCAAACCGATGTTCTTTTCAAGTTTCTTCAGGAGGGCATTGTTCGCATTAAAGATATGGTGCAAAATCTTTTTATTGTACCTGGGGGGATCAAAGAGTAGATCGCTATAGATCTGATAGGTGCCATTCTCTTCAAATGTAATGACCACTTTTTCCAAAGGATAATAGCTTTGTTCGGTCGCGAGGCCCAGTTGCACATATTCAATGGTGGTGAACGAACTGTCATCAAAGGAAATTGTCACTTCATCCAATGTTGAATAAAAAAGTTTCACCTGTTCGTTGATCAATTCGATATCAACCCTAGAATAATATGTTTCTCCTTTCGTTTTCTTTCGGTTCCCTGCCCAACAAACAACGAATTGTTCCTTGAATACTTTATAACTGCTTTCCAAGTCTGGATGCCTGTGGTTGATAAAATCTATTACGCCGCCCAATGTCAATTCAATATTGTTCTTTGCATGTTGCTCTATGTTCGCAACCGCCTCGTTATTAATATCATGCAATTCAATATTGTAGGCCTTGGGCATACTAATGCTGCCTTCTCGAAAAAATACCGAGCCCCCATAGTACTTCCATATATTTTTCCTAAGGGCACAAACCTTTCCATTGGATTTAATCGTGACCAGACCTACCACTTTGCCCTCGGGCAAATGGGGAAATGGAATGTTTTCATAGGAAATCAATGGTGGATTGTCCAAATAGGCATTCACCAGGTTTTGAATTTTACTATCGTCGAAAAAGTCGACCCCCACAATCTTGTTGTCCTCATCCTCAACACCTATTACTATAAAAGAATTGTTGTTGGGATTGCTGTTGGCCAGGGCGCAGACATGTTTTAAAAACTTTGCCTTCCCTTCTTTTTGTCCGATATCGATAAAGCGCTTTTTGTCATAAAAACTGTTCTCGTCGTTATGGGCAAGCAGGTTTTTTACAAGAAGGCGTTTGTTGATCATATTCCTTAATCACGATATGAAATTAGCTAACCATCAGCATGCATTGTATTCACAACATGGGTGCAAAGGTGCTCATAACACAAAATTAAGCCCTACGCTAAATTTTAAACGCCAATACATCATAAATCCCATGAGCTCTTATTCACAATGGTTGCCGAAGCCTGGGCCGTTGCCAGCACCACAAGATCCGCGATATTCACGTGAAAAGGTCTTGTAACCACAAAGTATATGATCTCGGCGATATCTTCTGGTTGAAGTGGCTGAAATCCTTGATAAACTTTATTGGACCGCTCTTCATCCCCTTTAAATCGAACCATACTGAACTCCGTTTCAACCAATCCCGGATTAATGGCCCCTACTCTGATCCCATATTGGTTTAGATCAAAACGCATGCCTTGGTTGATGGCGTCCACTGCATACTTACTGGCACAATACACATTCCCGTTTGGATACACTTCTTTGCCAGCGATAGACCCAATATTGATCACATGTCCCGCCCGATGCTCCACCATCTTGGGCAGTATTGCACGAGACACGTACAGCAAACCCTTTACGTTGATGTCCAACATGGCGTCCCAATCGTCTGTATTACCTTCTTCTATCGAATGAAGTCCGTGGGCATTACCAGCATTGTTGATCAAGATATCAATGTTTGAGAAAGCCTCGGGCAATGATCGAATAGCTTCGAATATGGCATCCTTGTCGCGAACGTCAAAATTGAGGGTATGCACTTGAACATGTTTGCCCAGATCGGATTTCATCTGATCCAATCGTTCCGTTCGCCGTCCACAGAGGATCAGATCAATATCGTTTTTGGCGAATAATTCCGCTGTGGCCCGCCCAATTCCGCTAGTGGCCCCGGTTATTAAAGCAGTTTTTTTTATTTTCATAGCAATTTAAATTTAATGATCAAGGCACTGCTACTCCTTTGCTGGCTTCTAATAAAATAAACCAATCTTCCCTTTCAATTGCTGTGGCCGATGCTTCCACGGCGGCTTTCAATCGCGATGTGTTGGTCGTGCCAACCACCGGATGGACGGCTGCAGGATGTTTTAGTATCCAGCACAAAAGTAACTGGTCTTCCGAAATATCATATTTTTTAGACATAGGGGTCAGCACCTTTTTTATGCGTTGCCTACGGGAATCCTTGTTTTTAAAAAAAGTGCCCATGGGACTCCAAGACATCGCCATTCTATTATGAGTGATACAGTCCTCCAATGTGCCATCGTACATGGGCTCGGCGGAGGTTAGTGAAAATTCGAACTGATGTCCAAAAATGGGCATCTTGATCTCGATCATTGACACCTGCGATGGCGAAAAGTTCGACACTCCGAAATCCTTGATCTTGCCTTCCTTTTTCAATTTGATAATGGCTTCCCCAATTTCAAAAGGATGCATCAATGGGCTGGGGCGGTGCAATAATAGCAAATCGATATAATCGGTCCTTAAATTCTTAAGCGACTGCTCTGCCGACCAAATAATATAGTCTTTTGAATAATCGTAATGCTTGACCCTGTTTTTTCGTGCGTCCGAATCAAGCTGAATTCCACATTTTGTGATCAGTTGAATGGATTCCCTATTGATCTTACTGCTGTAAAAAGCCTGGCCAAAATCCGATTCGGTAGTATATCCCCCGTAAATATCTGCATGATCAAAACTTGTTATTCCAGCTTCTAAACAATGATCTATCATTGTGATTATCTGGGCCTTCGAAAACCGCTTCCCCCAACTTCCCCAGCCCATTGTGCCGGCGATTATTTTTGAATACTTAATTTTATTATCCATAAGCTTGTGAAATTAAAAAGAATTCCCTTAAAAACTTCATAAAACTGGGGGCTTAGCCAATTTTTTAACCAATCATTAACAGCAATGCACTGAATTAATTTTCAATTTGCACCCCTGTTTGCAACTGAACCAATTTAAACCAAAATATTATAACTTAATATGGAAGATACTACTGCAGTTGATATTAGCGCGGTGAATGAAAAAATTGCCCAGGAAAGTGCTTTTATCGACTTATTGATGTTGGAAATGAATAAGGTGATCGTCGGCCAAAAACATATGGTCGAACGGTTGCTCATCGGCCTGCTAGGACAAGGCCATATTTTGTTGGAAGGCGTTCCCGGACTGGCAAAGACTTTAGCGATCAATACGCTCTCCAAGGCGGTAAAGGGCAGCTTTAGCAGAATTCAATTTACCCCTGATCTTTTGCCCGCAGATGTTGTGGGAACCATGATCTACAATATGAAGCTCAACGACTTCTCCATTAAAAAAGGTCCAATTTTTGCCAATTTCGTTTTGGCGGACGAGATCAATCGGGCCCCAGCCAAAGTTCAATCTGCCCTTTTGGAGGCCATGCAAGAAAAGCAGGTCACCATAGGGGATGAAACGTTTATTCTAGATAAACCATTTTTGGTGATGGCCACCCAAAACCCAGTGGAGCAAGAGGGGACTTATCCTTTACCCGAAGCGCAAGTCGACCGGTTTATGCTTAAAACAGTCATTGATTATCCAAAGATGAACGAAGAGCAACTGATCATGCGGCAGAATTTGATGAATGATTATGAAGAAGTGAAACCGGTAATCAGTATAAAACAGATCTTGAACGCACAGCAGGCCGTTCGGGAGGTTTACATGGATGAAAAAATAGAAAAATATATACTCGATTTGGTCTTTGCGACACGTTATCCAGAAAAATATAACCTTCCCAACCTAAAACCGTTGATCAGCTTTGGCGCATCGCCCCGGGGTAGTATCAACTTGGGTAATGCGGCCAAATGTTATGCCTTTATCAAGCGCAGGGGGTATGTTGTGCCCGAGGATGTTAGGGCCGTGGTACACGATGTACTAAGGCATCGGATCGGTATCACCTATGAGGCCGAAGCGGAGAACGTAACTTCCGAAGAAATCATCAACAAGATCGTAAACGAGATTGAAGTACCATAGAACAGTGGGCAATAAACCGCATACAGCTATCAAATAGGCCAAAGATACATTTGACCTGAACGATTTTCTGTTTTCGGGGCATTGTATACTGTTTACCAAAGAACATGGATACCAAGGAACTACTTAAGAAAGTCCGCAAAATTGAAATTAAGACGCGACGTCTTTCCGACCATATTTTTGGTGGGGAATACCACTCCACCTTTAAAGGTCGCGGTATGACCTTCAGTGAAGTGCGCCAATACCAATTTGGTGACGATGTTAGGAGTATTGATTGGAACGTGACGGCCCGATACAACGAGCCATTCGTAAAGGTTTTTGAAGAAGAGCGAGAACTTACTTTGATGTTGGTTGTAGATGTCAGTGGATCTGAACTGTTTGGCACCAACCTACAGTTCAAAAAAGAAATCATTACTGAAATATCGGCCACACTTGCTTTTTCGGCACTCCAGAACAACGATAAGGTAGGGTTAATGTTATTTTCAGATACAGTGGAACTTTATATTCCACCGAAAAAAGGCAAAAGCCATGTGTTGAGAATAATTCGCGAGCTGTTGGAATTCAAACCCAAAAGCAACCAAACGGATATTTCGGAGGCCCTTAAGTTCCTGAGCAGTGTCATGAAGAAGAAAGCAATCGTATTCGTACTATCAGACTTTATTGCCGATAATTATGAGAAGAACTTGAAAATATCAGGGAACAAACACGACGTGACCGGTATTCGTGTCTATGATGAACGTGAGGAGACCATTCCCAATATAGGTATGGTACAGATGCAGGACGCCGAGACAGGTGCCATAAGATTGGTAAATACACAAGCGAAAAGCGTTCGCTTGGCCTATGGTAAATACCATCAGGAAAGGGTAGACTATTTTGCGGAGACTTTTACCAAATCGGGCTGTGGTACAATAAGTTGCCGGGTCGATGAAAGCTATGTAAAAAAATTATTAGGATATTTTAAGAGACGGGGTTAGTACAAATGATAAATTTTGATGATGAATATTCGAATTCTGTAAAGCGCATTGGGCGCTATCTACTCGTTGGTTTATTTTTTATTTCCGTCTTTGAGGCGCTTTCCCAAGATGATATTAGGGTTAGATCAACTGTAGACACCACCTTTATAAAGATTGGGGAACAACTGCATTTCACGGTTTTCGTTGATGTAGATAGCACCGCCCAGGTAATTTTTCCGGAAGGACAGACTTTCTCACCCTTAGAGACCGTAGAAGCCTTTGCAACCGATACGACCCGGAAAAAAGACCGGATGCTCCTGGAAAAAAGTTACGCCCTGACCCAATTTGATTCTGGTAGTTACAAGCTACCCGCGCAACGTATCGATGTCAATGGTAAAGGCTTTATGACAGATTCATTAGTAGTCAATGTGGCGAATGTACCCGTGGATACCCTGGTACAAAAAATGTACGACATAAAACCGCTCATGGAAGTGGATAAAAGCAACGCTGCGCTTTGGAAAACGATATTGGCGATTCTATTTTTTATTGGCGTTTTAACTGGACTGCTTTATTGGTTCATTTTTAGAAAAAAACCTTTGAGCGATGCGGAAAAGGTAGCGTTGCTACCCCCCTACGATCGGGCTATGATGGAGCTGAAAAAATTGGAAAACTCCAAATACCTTATTCAGGATGAGTACAAGCAATATTATTCAGAACTCACCGATATTGTTCGTTCCTATCTGGAAGAAGACGTGCACGTGTCGGCGCTGGAGAGCACAACCGACCAATTGATTGACAAACTTGAGATGATGAAGGATGCAGGGGAATTAAAATTGGAAGAGGAAACCATAATTCAGTTCAAGAGGATATTACAAACGGCGGATTTGGTCAAATTTGCCAGATCAAAACCGGAAACTTCGGTGGCGGAACAAGATCGAAAATCGATAGAACAGATAGTAATCAAAACACATGATGCCCTTCCCGAACCAACGGAAGAAGAGCTTATGCAGCAGGCAACCTATCAGGAAGAACTTGCCCGCAAGCAGCTGCGTAAAAAATGGGTTTTGGCAAGTAGCATTGCCGCAGCGGTAATAGCTTTTGCGATGGCATTTGCATTGACCTATTTTGGTCCAAGGTTCGTATGGGATACCATTACGCAGAACCCCACCAAAAAATTATTGGAAGGGGAATGGATCGCGAGCAGCTATGGTTATCCGCCTATTAATTTGGAAAGTCCGGAAGTATTGGTTCGGCAAGTCGGGCAGATGCCTTCAGCATTGGCAGGTAAGATCAAAGAATACCAAAATTTCAAATATACCAATCCCAAAACACTGTTTAGTGTGGCAACAACCTCTACTATATTAGCCGATTCAGCGGCATATGATCAGGCACAGTCCATTGAATCATTTTTAAAGGATATGGAAAGCAAAGGCGCCAAGAATATTATAACGAAACAAGAGGAATTTACCACCATCACCGGTGTAAAGGGCATAAAGATATATGGCAGTGGCAGCTTACCAATACCAGGTAAAAACGAATTAGCGCAAGGCAATTACATCATATTGAGTTTTGGAGGATCGGGCTTCCAGCAAGAAGTCATTATGACATGGCTAAACGACGACCCCTATGCCAAGGAAATCGTTGATCGAATTTTAAAGACCGTTGAAGTTAAATTAGAGGTATAAATGTTAGAGCATATCGAATTTGCAAATCCAGGATTTTTTTGGTTGCTATTTTTGCTTCCCTTGGCCGTGCTTTGGTATTTTTTCAAAAGAAAGGAGCAGACGGCATCCTTAAAAATTTCAAGTACACAAGGGTTTGCCAAGGAAGGAATCCTTTCGAAATTGAGGCCCGTGCTGTTCTTGCTCCGAATAATATCTTTGGCCGCAATTATCACCGCTATGGCAAGACCGCAAACAGAAGATATCTCGACCCGGACCAAAACCACCAAGGGTATAGATATTGTCATGGCAATTGATGTTTCTTCCAGCATGCTCGCAAGGGATTTAAAACCGAACCGTCTGTCTGCCCTAAAAGAAGTGGCGGCCGATTTCATCAAAAAACGACCGAATGATAGGATTGGGCTGGTCGCTTATGCGGGTGAAGGCTATACAAAAACACCGATCACGAGTGATAAATCTATTGTTCTTAACGCGCTGAGGGAAATCACCTATGGCCAATTAAACGATGGCACTGCCATTGGTATGGGACTCGCGACCTCGGTGAATCGTTTAAAAGATAGTAAAGCGAAGAGCAGGATTATTATTTTGTTGACCGATGGGGTCAACAATTCTGGTTTTATAGAGCCCCAAACCGCTGCTGGTCTGGCAGTAGAATATGGAATTAAAACTTATACGATCGGCATTGGCACCAACGGAAATGCATTGTCGCCCATCGCCTATAATGCAGATGGCTCCTTTAGATATGGCATGCGCAAAGTTGAAATAGATGAAAAGTTATTGAAAGACATTGCTGCCGCTACCGGTGGTAAATATTTTAGGGCTACCAACAACGAAAAATTGGAAGCGATCTATGACGAGATCAACAAATTGGAAAAAACGGAGATAGAAGAATTTAAATATTATAAATACGAAGAAAAATTTAGACCATGGGTGCTTTTGGCAGGGGCTTTGTTATTGTTGGAATGGGTTTTACGCAATACGCTATATAGAAGTTTTATTTAAACATTAACAATGACATGGGTAAACTGAAACCGATTTTAATAGCACTAACTGTGAAACACAAGTAATTTTTATATGGTACAACTGGACGAGAAAATTTATTTTTATTTGCTAGCCATCATTCCGGTGATGGTGGTCCTTTTTATACTCGTTCAGATATGGAAAAATCGTACCCAGAAAAAATTTGCAGATGGCAGATTACTCAAACGCCTAACCCCCGACAGGTCAAGCTTTAAATCCTCTTTAAAATTACTTTTTTTTCTTGCTGGAATTGCTTTTCTGACGCTAGGGCTGGTGAATCCAAAAATTGGCACCAAGTTGGAAACGGTGAAACGGGAAGGGGTTGATATCGTTTTCGCAATGGATGTTTCTAAAAGTATGCTGGCGGAGGATATTGCTCCTAATAGATTGGAAAAAGCAAAGCGAATCGTATCGGAAATCATTAACCAATTGGCGAGCGACCGTATAGGAATTATTGCTTATGCCGGTCAGGCCTATCCGCAACTGCCGATCACTACCGATTATGGTGCGGCGAAAATGTTCCTGCAAAGCATGAATACCGATATGTTGACCTCTCAAGGAACGGCCATAGATGCCGCGATCGATTTGGCGACAACTTATTATGACGACGAGGATCAAACCAATAGGGTATTGTTCCTTATTTCCGATGGGGAAGACCATTCGGAAGGTAATGTTATGAATTCGGTCGATAAAGCCGTTGAAGCGGGTATTCGTATTTTTACGATAGGGGTCGGAAAAAGCAAGGGGGGGCCCATTCCCCTGAAAAGAAATGGCATTGTGGAAAGCCTTAAAAAAGATGCCAACGGAGAGGTTGTGATCACAAAGCTGAACGAACAAATTTTAACCGACATTGCACAAGAAGGCAATGGGGAATACATTGATGGAACGAACACTGATGAGGCGGTACAGTATATTAAGGAGCAACTATTACAAATGGATAAAAAGGAATTTGAAGCGAAACAATTTGCGGAATACAAAGACCAATTTCAATGGTTTTTGGGCGCGGGGTTATTATTCCTATTTTTAGACATCTTTGTGCTGGACAAAAAGACCAAATGGCTGAGGCGCCTTAATCTTTTCAATGAAAAAGTTGAAGATTAATTTAAGCAAAAAGCACATAACAACTATTTGAAATGAACCTTATGCGTATAAATCTAACATATCTCCTTGCACTGACTACCTATTTTTCAGTGGGACAAGAAGCTGCCAAAAAAGATTCTTTGGGGTCTTTGCGCGCATCCAAAAACCTTACATGGGAAGGCAATAAAGATCTCGCGGAAAACAATTTTGTTGAAGCCGAGGTAGATTACCGAAAAGCCATTGCGAAAAGCGACAAGAATCCCATTGCCCCTTTTAATTTAGGAAATGCGTACTATAACAAAGAGACCTATGGAGAGGCATTCGGGCGCTTCAAACAAGCAGGGGAAATGGCCTTGGACAAGACCGACAAACACAAGGCATTCCATAATATGGGCAATGTTTTTATGAAACGAAAAGAATATGAAAAAGCCATTGAAGCCTATAAGCAAGCGTTGAGGAACGACCCCAAAGACGAGGAAACCCGTTATAATTTGGCCTTGGCAAAAGAAATGCTTAAAAAGGAACAAGACCAGAAAGAACAGAACAAAGATAATAAAGACAAAGAGGACAAAAACGAGGACAAAAAAGAAGGAGATAATAAGGAAAAAAAGGACGAAGGAGACAAGGGAGACCAAGGTGATCAGAAAGACGAGAAAAAGGAAGACAATAAAGAGGGGGAAGGAGATCAAAAAGAAGAGCAGAAAAAACAACCAGACCAAGGAGAAAAACAAGAAGAACAGCAACAGGAACAACGGCCCAACCAATTGAGCAAACAACAGATACAGAACCTTTTGGAAGCCATGCAAAATGAAGAGAAAAAGGTGCAGGAAAAAATTGATGCCCAAAAAGTAAAAGGGGTTAAGGTAAAGAACGAGAAAGATTGGTAATTACAATGATCTTTAAAAAATACATGGCCATATTGCCCTTTTTTGCTTTCGTGCTTTTCGCGAAAGCACAGGACAATGATGCCGTTACTTTTGAAATGAAGTTGAGCAAAAATAAGTTGGGCATAAACGAACGGTTACGGGTCGACTTTACCATGAACAGGGATGGGGATGACTTTATCCCACCAGATTTTGAGGGCTTTCAGGTATTAATGGGGCCTTCCCAGGCCATAAGTTCCTCATGGATCAATGGCGTCCGCAGTTATTCTAAAACGTATTCATATACCCTATCCCCTACTGCAAGGGGAAATTTCACCATTAAACAGGCCTCCATTATTATTGCCGGTAATACTTATAAATCGAGTCCCCAAAAAGTAGAGGTAACAGCGGCAGTCGACAAGCCCAGCGATCAACTGACCGCAGACGATGTTGCAGATGAAAGCCTTCATCTGGTAGCAGAAGTATCGAAAGCCAATCCTTATCTCAATGAGGCAATCAGTGTGGTCTATAAATTGTACGTAAGTCCTAACGTTAGCGTATCCCGATATCAGCCATTGGACAATCCCAAATACAACAATTTTTGGAGTCAGGATATCCCTGTAAGCCGGCTAAGTGCAGAAAACGGCACTTACCAAGGCAAACCATATCGCTATGTGGTATTAAAAAGGGTCGTGCTATATCCCCAAAAAGCGGGAGATCTCGAAATTGAACCACTTTCTTTGGAAGTCACAGTGGACGTACCCACCAACCGGCGTGACTTTTTTGGAGGAATGGTCTATACCTCGACCAACAAAACGGTCTCTGCAGGTAGACGAACGATTACCGTAAAGGAGCTGCCAACCAAAGGGAAGCCTGCAAACTTCGGCGGCGCCGTTGGAGATTTTGATTTTAAAGTAAGCACCAGCAAGACCAGTTTAAAAGCTTCAGAATCCATTCAAGCAAAAGTAGAAGTGAGTGGCAGGGGCAACTTAAAACTGTTCCAACTGCCCGAACCAAATTTACCTGGGTCGTTGGAAGTTTATGAGCCCGAATTTGAGGAGAGTGTCCAATCAACCCTATCGGGTTCGCATGGCAAGGTCAGTAACAATTATACCATTGTACCCTCCTTTAAGGGCAAATATCCCATTCCGTCCATTGCTTTTAGCTATTTTAATCCCTCGACCGAAAAATACCATACGATCAATTCCGAAGGTATTGTCATTAATGTTATGTCCGGGCCCACCAATAATGATCCAACTTCAAATATGCCCACTGCCTCACAGCATCAAATTGTGACCGCAACGGGGAGCCAATTTGGTTTTATTAAACTTAAGTCCAATCTCACCTCGATAGGTGGTGATTATTTCTTAGGTTCCAGAGCTTTTTACCTTTGGTGGCTAATGCCATTATTACTGATCCCCGTTGCAGTGGTTATTGGCAAGAAAAGGGAAGCCATTGCCAGTGATGTTGCGGGTAATAGGATTCGGAGGGCCGATAAATTAGCAAGAAAGTACCTTTCTACCTCCAAAAAAGCTTTGGGAAACAAAGATGCTTTTTATATCGCGTTGGAGAAGGCTTTGCACAATTACCTGAAGGCCAAATTAAAAATAGAGAC
>JBBKWR010000228.1:0-14146 GCA_037969055.1 Flavobacteriaceae bacterium
TTTGCCCCAGTACCGAGGGTAATTTGGGCGATGGTATATTTCCCTTAAGAAAATACCAGGAAGAAGGTGGCCGTTGGAGCATAGGGACCGACAGCCATATTGGTCTGAATCCCTTGGAAGAATTGCGCATTTTAGACTATGGCCAGCGGCTGACCACACATAAAAGAAATACCTATTATTCATCTGCCCAAGGCGATAGTGGTATGTATGCTATTAATATGGCGACCCGGACCGGAAGACAGGCGATGGGCAACCCCAGTGTAGATTTTTTTAAAATTGGGGCACCTTTAAACGCAGCCATAATCGATGCCGCGGCCCCATTGATAGCCACTTCCTCCTTACAAAATTTGGCCTCAACCATTGTGTATGCTTCAGATCCAAGCACACAATTGGGGACTATTTCACAAGGACAGATGATATTTGCCCACGGAGATACTGATCAAAAACATCGCATAACCAAAAACTTCAGGACGGCCATACAAGAATTAAAAAATAGATAGGTTCAATCGATATTGCATTACTACTCCAACCAACTTTTATAATATTTTCCGTCATCGATATCCAATGCGGTTTGCGTGAGCTTTAAGGGTTTGAAGGTGTCGATCATTACCGCCAATTCCTCGGTCTTGGTCTTGCCGATGCTGGCCTCGTAGGTCCCTGGATGCGGCCCGTGTGGAATACCCGCGGGATGAAGGGAGATATAGCCTTGGTCTATATTTTTCCGACTCATAAAATCCCCATCGACATAATAGATCACCTCATCAGAATCGATATTCGAATGATTGTAGGGCGCAGGAATGGCCTGTGGGTGGTAATCGTACAAACGTGGCACAAAAGAACAGACAACGAAGGCCGATGTTTCAAAAGTTTGGTGCACTGGTGGCGGTTGGTGCACCCGTCCCGTGATGGGCTCAAAATTGTGGATGGAAAATCCATAGGGAAAATTGTACCCGTCCCAACCTACCACATCAAAAGGATGGCTGGCATAGACCATATGGTGCAGTTGTCCCTGTTTCTTGACTTTTATCAAAAATTCCCCTTGCTCATCATGCGTCTCCAAGTTTCGTGGCAGTTTGAAATCCCGCTCGCAATAGGGCGAATGTTCCAAATGCTGTCCGAACCAATTTCGATATCGTTTCGGGGTGTAGATGGGATGGTAGCTTTCAGCTAGTAGCAAACGATTATCAGCATTATCAAACTCAATCTGGTAGATCATTCCGCGAGGAATCACCAAATAATCGCCATATTCAAATGGGATTTCCCCCAAGATGGTTTTAAGTTTACCCGACCCTTTGTGCACGAACAACAGTTCATCCGCATCGGTGTTCTTGTAAAAGTAATCGGTCATCGATTTTCTTGGTGCCGCAAGTCCGACATGCACATCGTTGTTGAACAATACGGTTTTTCTACTATTCAAATAATCGTCTTCGGGCTTTACTTCAAGTCCCTTCAGCAATCTTGATTTAATATTATATTCAACAGCGGCTTTTGGAGCGATATCAATGGTTTTGCCCACTTCCCTGACCTGGGTCGGTCGCTGAAGATGATACATGAGGGTAGACATGCCATCAAAACCGATCGTTCCAAAAAGTTGTTCATAATGGAGGGTGCCATCTTTTTTCTTAAAAATGGTATGGCGTTTCGGTGGAATCTTGCCCAACGTGTGGTATAATGGCATAGGAGCTAGCGTTTTTGTTTGCTTCCTTAAAATTACCACTTTTTTAGCAACCTGTAGAACAAAAAAAGCCTCCCATTTCCCGATTGGTATCAGGAGGAAAGCCTTTCATCGGCCCAGGACAAATAATCCCGGGTCACAACACAACAAAGCAAAGATAACAAAGGAATTCGATTTCCGGCAATCAAAATGACCCAAACCTTGGGCCATTGTTTCAGAAGTACTTCTAAGTGCAAATATTACAAACAATTTTGTGGAGTGCTTTTAGTAAATCCTTAACAACACGAACCGATGATTTTGAGTAATTTAAACAAAAAGTATATGAAAAATAATGCTGGTTTTTGGGTGCTTATCACCTCTTTAATGTTGATTACCATCACCATTATGGCGGCGCTGGACTTTCCATTTAATTGGGTATTCTACCTAACCGTTATTGGGGAGGGCATGATGATATATACGGTCTATGCCGTGCTGACCGACGAATATCATTCCGATAAGACTTTCGATGACTTTTATGAAGACCATCCCATTGGAAAGCAAAAGGACCTATAAACCTTACTTTTCAATTCCTACTATTTTAATTTATCGGCATTCGACAAATTCTTCAAAGCCCTTCGGGCCAAAATTTAAGATTCCCTAAAATATCGAATTTGAGATATAATATACCAAAGGAATTGCGCTTTAATGTACTATAGGATTTTATGGTCAACAGAAAAAGTGTAAATTAGGTTTCCATTCCAAATTATTAAGCATTGACCAAATGAAAAAAAACAATTCCAGAAGGTTATTCCTGAAAAAAGCCACCTTGGGATCAGCCGCGTTGACCGCTGCCCCTTTCGTGCTAGCATCTTCTTATGACCAAAAGTTATTGCTGTCAAAGCGTTATGAACTGACCGATTATTCTGCAAACGACCAAATCAACCTTGGCCTGATCGGATCCGGCATCCAAGGAATTTATGATACCAAGGCCGCCCTACAAGTGGCGGGCGTAAAATTGGTTGCGGCCTGTGATCTATATTCTGGCCGATTGGATCGTGCCAAAGAGCTCTGGGGTGCCGATGTTTTTACCACAAGGGATTATAGGAAACTATTGGAAAGAAAGGATATCGATGCCGTAATCGTTGCGACACCGGACCATTGGCATAAAAAAATAACCATTGAAGCCCTTAAAGCCGGGAAGGCGGTGTATTGCGAAAAACCGATGGTACAGCGTTTTGAAGAAGGCCATGAAATCATTGCTGCCCACAAGGCGTCCGGAAAAATATGCCAGGTAGGAAGTCAGGGAATGTCATCGTTGGGAAATGAGAAGGCAAAGCAATTATATGAGGAAGGGGCCATAGGGGAAATAGTGATGTTGGATATGTACAATGATCGATATTCCGCCGAAGGGGCCTGGCAATATCCGATTCCACCAGATGCGAGTCCCGATACGGTAGATTTTGACACCTTTTTGGGAAGGGCGCCAAAAGTTCCATATGAGTTAAAACGATTTTTTAGATGGCGAAACTATCAGGACTATGGTACGGGCGTGGCAGGGGATCTTTTTGTACATGCCTTTTCTACCTTGAATTATATCCTTAGTTCCAATGGCCCAACGAGGGCCTTGTCCACCGGTGGACTCCGATACTGGAACGACGGCCGGGATGTCCCGGACGTTACCCTTACTTTTTATGATTATCCCAAAACAGCTACCCATGCACCTTTCAATGCCTCCTTTAGGGTGAACTTTATCGCTGGTTCTGGGGGCGGGGGCGGTTTTCGATTGGTAGGCACGGAAGGGGAAATGCAGGTCGGCCAAAATTCGGTTACCCTTACGCGTAGCAAATTGGGGATGGTGCCAGGGGGCTACTCAATGATAGCCTATACAGAGGCCACCCAAGTAAAAATAAGGGAGGCTTATGCCAACCAAAATTTGGAATCTAGGGCCTCTGCCCTAAATATTGGGAAGACCACCTGGGAAGCCCCAGAAGATTACAAGGGAGGCCATTATGATCATTTTTACAACTTTTTCCAAGGGATCCGGGGAAAAGGTCAAATTGTGGAAGACCCCACTTTCGGCCTCCGGGCGGCCGGTGCGGCCCTCTTGGCTAATGAAAGTTACTTTCGTCAAAAACCTGTCAACTGGGACCCGATTGGCATGAAACTATTATGATAAAACTTGCAGTTATGAAAAATTTTGGACTGATGCTTTTTGTGCTATTTACCTTGTCGGTCTTCCCGCAAGAAAAAACAATCAATGTAATCGTTTTTGGTGCCCATCCCGACGATTGTGATCAGGATGCCGGCGGCGCTGCCCTGCTGTTTGCCAAAATGGGGCATAAGGTCAAATTCGTTTCCTTGACCAATGGGGATGCGGGCCATTACGCCATGGGCGGAGGGGAACTTGCAAAAATACGTATCGCAGAAGCGGAAGAGGCGGGAAAACGATTTGGCGTGGAATACACCGTCTTGGACAATCATGATGGGGAATTAATGCCCACGCTGGAAAACCGTTTAAAAGTGATTCGTGAAATCCGAAAATGGAACGCCGACATAGTGATCGCGCCCAGGCCCAATGATTACCATCCCGACCATAGGTATACGGGCGTCTTGGTGCAGGACGCGGCCTATATGGTCATCGTGCCCAATGTTGCCCCCGAGGTAGCCCCATTGCAAAAAAATCCTGTTTTCCTATATTCCGAAGATCGATTCCAAAAACCGAATCCGTTTGAACCAGATATTGCATTGATCATTGATCCGGTATTTGATCAAAAGATTTACGCCATGGCCGCGCATAAGTCCCAATTTTTTGAATGGCTCCCGTGGACTTCCGGCATCCTGGATAAAGTGCCAAAAGACGATAAGGAAAGACTTGTATTTTTGGCCAATTCCCGAACCTTTGAACCGAATGGGATTACGCGGACCTGTTTATCAAAATGGTACGGACCAGATGCGGCCAAGACTGCCAAACACGCCGAAGGATATGAAATTTGCGAGTATGGTAAACAACCCTCCCAAGAGGAACTTTTAGCACTCTTTCCCATGCTAAAAAAATAGCGGCTTATTAAAAGCCGCCAGATTCTTACGAAAAATATATTCGAAGTATTATATCCTAAAGGTAAGGACAGGTATTTTTGCGTGGTTAGCTATGTCTTCCCCAATGCTTCCCTTAAAAAAATGGGTCAGACCCTTGTGGCCATGGGTCGGTGTGCCGATGGCATCTGCCTTTATCGACTGACTATAGTTTATGATGCCTTTCTCTACGGAATAGTCGTTATGGATGGTTACTTCAAAGTCAACACAGGCCTTTTGGAGAAATTGGTGTATCCTGTTATAGGCATCTGAGGAACTAAGAAAATCGTCCCCCGGGGTATTGATATAGACCAATTGCAATTCTGCAGAAAGCATTTCAGCAAATGCCCTGGCTTTTTGAAATGCAGGAAGGCTTTCATCGGTAAAGTCACAGGCAAATAAAATAAGTTCCACTTTGAAATTAGGCTGTGCTTCTTTGATGACCAACACTGGGATTTCTGCATTCCTAACAACCTTCTCGGCATTGGATCCAAAAAATATTTCCCTTAACCCATCTGTTCCATGGGAACCCATGACAATTAAATCTGCATGATGTTCTTTGGCTATCGCATTGAGTTCGCTAAATACCTTATATGGTTTAACTATTGGGGTAATGCCCACCCCAGCTAAATAGGGTTTATTCAAAAAACTGCCAAACCGCTTCTCGGCAGCTTTGAGTAAAAATACAGCCTGTTGCGCATGCATTTGATCCGTTGATGAAATGACGGCATCGGAAAGCTCCAACATATGTACCGCCAAAATTCGGGAACCATGCTTTTTGGCAAGGGAAGCAGCGGTCTGAAGGGCATATTCAGATTGTTCTGAAAAGTCAATGGGCACTATTATGTTTTTCATTTTGTCTTAAAGATTAATAGGTCATGGATCCCAATATGGTTTCCATTCTGTATGAAACGCACAAATCCATTGCAAGATTGTGTAAAATACCGAATGATCGATAAGCTGAGAATGGTATCAATAACACGGATTAGTATTTTGACCTGCATTAAATATGTTCCATCAAGATTTGGCGTCCGCTTTAGTATCAAAATCGATCATCCACTTTATACCATAACGGTCGATAAAGCTTCCGAAGTAATCGCCCCAAAACATATCCGCCATTTCCATTTCGATATCACCTCCTTTTGAGAGACCTTTATAAAGCCGATCGGCCTCTTTCCTACTCTCCACGCTTAGCAGAACATAGGTCTGACCCCCTGGTTGCAAGGTATGTCCTACGGAAGGCATGATGTCAGAAGCCATCAAAATTGTGTCCTTGCCGATGGGCAAGGCGATGTGCATGGTCCGGTTTTGTTCTTCTTTTGAGAGCTTTTCACAGTTGGGCGCTGAAGACATTTTCATATTGGTCAAGAACTCCCCGCCAAAAACGGATTTATAAAGTAAGAAGGCTTCTTCGGCATTGCCGTCAAAATTTAGATATGGGTGTACTTTCATGTTTTTCGAATTTATAGCTTAAACTTTCGACTTTGGACATTCGACTTTCGACTTTCGACTTTCGACTTTGGACTTTGGACATTCGACTTTCGACTTTCGACTTAGTACGTTTCTTTCATCCACTGATAAGGTTCCCGGTTCATCCAGAGTCCCCTTGTAAAATCGGGAAAGTCCTGGGGTTCGCCATTATTGGCTATGGAAGCCTCCGATAAGGGCGTCACCGCACTCCAAGCAGCTGCATCATAGGCATCCAAAGGCGGCGCTATTTTGGCCTTCGCGGATTCTATAAAGGAATTCAGGACAAAGAAATCCATCCCACCATGGCCCGCATTTTCCGCATATTCACCGTATTTTTTCCAAAGCGGATGATCATATTTGGACAGCCAATCGGCATCTGAATCCCATTCGTGCGGCTTTGATTGCCCTTCGATATACAGCCGATCCCCGTCGTTTTCCCAAAGTCCATTGGCCCCTTGTACCCTAAACCCTAGGGAATAGGGTCTTGGCAAATTACAGTCATGTGTAATGATGATGGTCTCGCCGTTCGACGTGTCTATGGTGGTGGTGATCACATCCCCTTGTTTAAACTTTACCTTGGCATTGGGATGGTTCTCCCCCCCGACAGTTACCACATAATTGTGGAGGCCAATGCCTTTGGAGGCATGCGAAGTGAGCGACACGAATCGGTTGCCGCGATTGATATCAGCCATGACGGCGATAGGTCCCAACCCGTGGGTAGGATAAACATCGGCATTTCTTTTTACGGAATGCTCGGTCCTCCATTTTGCTTCTGAACTTCCTTTTACTCCAAATTCGGCCCCTTTGCCATATTTAGTGGTGCCATCATTGAATTTAACCCCGCGAAGATCGTGTTGGTAGCCGCACCTAAAATGGACCAATTCCCCAAAAACATTTTGTTTTACCATATTGAGTACTGCCAAAATATCCCGCCTGTAATTCACATTTTCCAAGATCATCATGTGAGTACCTGTCTGCTCGTGAGTATTCACGAGGTCCCAACATTCTTCAATGGTATTGGAGGCCGAAACTTCTACCCCGGCGTATTTTCCTGCTTTCATGGCATCTACGGTCATACGGGAATGCCATAGCCAAGGCGTTGCTATGATCACGGCATCTACATCTACCATGCCGAGTAAGTTCCTATAGTCGTACTCGTTACTCCCAAAGGTTTTTGGCGCCTTACCCCCTGCTTTGGAAATAAGGTCTTTGGCTATGGTTATCCGGGCCGGATCAATATCGCAGACCGCGGTAACGTTGATGTCTTTTCTATGCAGTAAATTTTCAAGATGGTTGGTACCACGTAATCCAGCGCCGATCAGCCCGACGTTCAACTTTTCATTTTTACTTACATCAAAGTTCGCGTAGGTAAATCTAGGGGCCAATGCCACGCCCGCGCCCAAAACGGTAGAATTTTGGATAAATTTTCTTCTGGAATTCATAAGGTGATTTTAATTTATTGGCGAATGATATTCATTAGTAGTACTAATATTCAGGTTAAATTATAAAAATCTTCATTAGCAGATGACATGGTTATCGCTTTTATTGGAATCTAGGACGAGATAAAACGATTTTTTGTCACAAAAGGCTATTTTTGCATCAAAATAAAATGAAATGACCTTATTACTTATGGCCGCGGGGAGTGGAAGCCGTTATGGAAAATTGAAACAATTCGACGATCTAGGACCCCATGGTGAATTTCTTATGGAATTTGCTATCTATGATGCCCTCAAATTTGGCTTTGGCCACATTGTGGTCATCACCAAAAAAGAGAATGTTGCTTTTATTGAGGAACATTTGAAGGGCAGATTGCCCAAAGACATTAAACTGAATGTACTTGCCCAAGAAATTTCCGATCTTCCGGATGGCATAACTTTTACAGGGGAACGCCCAAAACCATGGGGTACCGCCCATGCGGTTTGGACGGCAAGGAAGGTCATAGATGGCCCGTTCTGTGTGATCAACGCTGATGATTTCTACGGTCAGGCCGCCTATGCCAATGCAGCTGCATTCATCAAAAAGCATCCTGCAGACGATCATTATGCCATAGTGGGATATACTTTGAAAGATACGCTCTCCCAACATGGGTCGGTCTCTAGAGGGGTATGCATGACGAATGGCGATGATCTTATCTCCGTTGAGGAACGATTGAAACTGGAACTAAAGGGCGATGCGATAGTGGATGCCGATACAGGACTCAAATTTACGGGGAACGAACTGGTGAGCATGAATTTTTGGGTGTGCAGACCTTCGATTTTTGCAGTTATCGAAAAAGAGTTCCGCGAATTTTTGGCGGATGAAAACTTGATCAAGACCAGTGAATTGTACATTCCAAAAACCATACAAAAAATGTTGAAAGAGGGCACAGCAATGGTAAAAGTGGTTCCCGCACAAGACGAGTGGTTCGGGGTCACCTATGCCTCTGACCGCGAAACAGCAGTAGCAAGCCTGCAACTTAAAACTGATGAGGGACAATACAGTGCACCTTTATGGCCTTAATTAATTTTTCCGACAAAGAACTCAAAAGCTTACTGGCGCATTTTGCCATTCCTGAAAAAGACTACTTTTTCCGGCCCCTGACCGATGGATATATCAACGATACCTTTTTGGTCTTGGACGGCAAACGGCCCCTATTTGTACTACAAAGGATAAACCATTTGGTGTTTCCGAATATCACCGGCTTGATGAATAATGTCCAGTACGCATTGCACCACCTATCCAATGCAGGCTATCAAAGGATCAATTTGGTCGAAACCCGGAACGGCGGTGTTTTTCACGAACATCCAGGACCAAGTTATTGGCGCCTTATGTCCTATATTGATGGCAGTACCGCCTACAATACCACTCGAGACCCCCCTATCGCGAAAGAAGCTGGAAGTATCATAGGGAAATTCCACTTACTGTTGCAATCGGCCGACACCTCGGATTATGTTGATACCATACCCCGTTTTCACGATTTGGAGCTTAGAAAACAGCAATTTGATTCAGCTTTGTCAACAGCGGATAAGGCTAAGCTTACCATTGCCCGGGAGGCCATCCAATTTGCAAAAGAAACCCTGAATAAACTGGAGAAAATGCATCAGGAATCTTTGCCGATAAGGGTCTGCCATAACGATACGAAGCTCAACAACATTCTATTCTCTAAAGAAACGGGAAAGGCACTTTGCCTCATCGACTTGGATACACTGATGAAGGGACATTTCCATTTTGACTTCGGGGACGCCATTCGTACCATTGTGAACACAGCTCCAGAAGATGAAAAAGACCATAGCAAGATTACTTTTGAAAAGCCGCTTTTTGAGGCCTTCGTAGAAGGTTTGGCTTCCAATGGCCCATTGCTCTCCAAAGCGGAAATAAATGCCTTGCCCTTAGGGGCGATCTTGATGCCATTTTTACATGGCATACGAGCCCTCACCGACTATCTAAATAATAATAGATATTATAAGGTGGCCTACGAAAACCAAAATTTAGATCGATGCCTTAGTCTTTTCGATTTTACTAAAAAGGCATTGCATCAGGTTGATTATATGTCTGAAGTAGTAAAACGCAAACTACGCGACCCAAAAAAATAGAGCTCTTAATTTTCTCCAATGGTAACTATTTGTAGCTTTAAGGGCGATTCGCAAGTTTTGTTTCAAATGTGACGGTGCAAAACGATATTGGCATCGTTACTTATTGATAGAAGTTAGCTCGGATCGCATTAATTTAACCAACAAAACAGCAGATGGCGCCCACCTATAATCCAAAATACCCCTCCATCGATGATCTTCGTACCCGTGCTGCATCGCGGATCCCAAAATTTGCCTTTGAATACCTCGACGGGGGTTGCAATGAAGATATAAATTTGGCGCGCAACACTTCGGATATCAGGGAAGTGGAACTCTGTCCCCAATACCTGACCCCCTTTCACGGATCTAGTATGAAGACGGAACTTTTCGGGCATAACTACGATGCCCCATTTGGAATTGCACCGGTAGGACTGCAAGGATTAATGTGGCCCAATTCGGGGGAGATCTTGGCCAAAGCGGCTTTTGAGCACAATATTCCCTTTATATTAAGTACCGTAACCACGACAAGCATAGAAAGGGCCAGCGAATTGACCGAAGGCAGGGCATGGTTTCAGCTTTATCATCCCACTGAAGATCGCTTAAGGGATGACATTCTAAGGCGCGCTCAAGCTGCCGAATGTCCCGTACTGGTCTTGCTCTGCGATGTCCCTACCTTTGGTTTTAGACCAAGGGACATACGAAACGGACTCGCCATGCCACCGCGAATGACCCTTAAAAACATAGTTCAAATCTTAGCGAGGCCCCATTGGGCCCTCAAAACCCTTCAATACGGGCAACCCAATTTTGCCAATATACAACCTTATATGCCCAAAGGTCTGGATATGAGTGCGCTCGGAAAGTTTATGAACGAAACCTTTACCGGAAGACTCAACGAAGAGAAGATCAAACCCATCAGGGATATGTGGAAGGGTAAAATAATCTTAAAAGGCGTGGCCAGTATTGAAGATGCCGAACGGGCCTATCGTTTAGGCTTGGACGGAATGATCATCAGCAACCATGGGGGAAGGCAGTTGGATGCCGGGACCTCGACCATTAAACCTTTGCCCGAAATTGCCGCAGCCTATGGGGACAAGATGAAGGTGATGATGGACAGTGGACTTCGATCAGGACCAGACATCGCCAGGACCTTAGCCAGCGGCGCCGCCTTCACTTTTTTGGGAAGATCTTTTATGTACGGGGTCGCCGCTTTGGGCCCACAAGGCGGTAATCACACGATCAGCCTGTTAAAGGCCCAATTACAACAGGTGATGGAGCAGGTTTGCTGTGAAAGGGTTGGCGATTTTCCAAAGCATTTGGTTCATAATTAACTTGCCCACTTCATTCATTCTTAATAAATATTTAATAAATATTTAACATTAGTTGCATATGCAACTAATGTTGTTTTCTCTAATTTTACCGCCTTGGAAACAAAAGAGACTTCGATAGATTTTGAAACCTCCATTGGGTTATGGATTGGAATGACCACAAAAATAGTGGACTACCATCTTGCGGAGGCCATTCATTGCCAAGGGTTGGACCTGAGCAAGGAACAGATGATCATCTTGAAAAAGTTATATGAACAAGATGGGCTTCATCAGAACGAATTGGCGCATCTCACCTTTCGCGACAAGTCTTCCCTGGCAAGGCTCTTGTCTAAAATGGAACGGAAGAAATATATTTTTCGCGAACAGAGTGCAGACGACAAAAGGGCCAATGAGGTGTTCTTGACTCCATTGGGAAGGCAGGTTTACCAAAAAACACGTCCGATCATTAAAGAACTGATCGATAGGATGGAGCAGAACCTTTCTGACAAGGAAAAACAGCAAGTAATCGAAATTTTAAAAAAAGTACAGCAAAATTTTTTGATCGAACACAAGCCCGCATAACCCGCTGAAGTCAATAAATGCAATTTGTGTAAGCTTGGGCAAAATTGGAACCCATGTATTTTTTAATAAATATTTAACTAGAACCGCTTAAACCATGACCTTATTTTTTAGTCGAATACGCAGGCGCGTATAACGCGTGAATCGTATCCCCTATAATTGAAGCAATCCGAATTACATAAACCACCTTATGAGAAAAATAATTTTAGCAGTACTTGGTATTGTATTGATAATCGGCTCCATCTTTTTGGCACAAGTTATCATTGACAGTAAAACCGCATTTAAGCCAAGGGCCGATAAAGTGGTAAAAACAGTTTTTACCCAAGTTGTCCAAAACGGCATGGTGCCCATTGTGGTGCCCGCGAACGGAAGCCTAATGGCCAAAAGCCGGGTTGAATTATATGCAGAGGTCCAGGGAGTGTTTAGGGGCGGCAACAAATTGTTCAAGGCTGGTCAAACTTTTAAAAAAGGGGAAACAATAATCCGAATCGACGCCTCTGAATATTCTGCCAGTGTGCAATCGGCCAAAAGCAATCTATATAACCTATTGACCTCGATCATGCCGGACCTTCGCTTGGACTATCCGGAAATTTTCCCCAAGTGGGAGGCCTATCTCAATGGATTTGACATGAATGCCAGTACACCAGACCTACCCGAAATGGCATCCGAAAAAGAGAAGTTCTTTATCAGTGGACGTGGCATACTGACCAGCTATTACAATATCAGAAACTTGGAACAGCGGCTTTCGAAATATAGAATTTCAGCCCCTTTTGATGGGGTGCTTACCGAGGCTGTTGTCACCGAAGGAACCTTGATCAGGGTGGGGCAAAAACTCGGTGAGTTCATAGACACAGATGTCTACGAGTTGGAGGTTGCCGTTGGCAAAGCTTTTAGTGATCTTTTAAAAATCGGTGAAAGCGTAACGCTCACCAATTTGGAAAAGACAAAGACCTATACTGGTAAGGTAGCCAGGATCAATGGCAGTGTAGACCAAGCCTCCCAGACCATTAAGGCCTATATTGAAGTGGTTGACAATACGCTCAGGGAGGGAATGTACCTAGAGGCCAACCTAGATGCCAGGAAAGAAGAGAATGCCATCGAAATTGATCGGAGCTTGCTATTGGAGAACGACAAAATTTTTGTGGTGCGCGATACCGTTTTAGACCTCATCGATGTAAAACCGGTCTATTTTTCCGATAAACGTGTGGTCTTGAAAGAAGTGCCCGACGGGACGGTAATCATGGCCAAGCCTTTGATAGGTGCCTATACGGGCATGGCCGTAAAAGTATTTGAAGAAAACACCACTAACAACAAGGGATAATGCGAAACCTTATTGCCTATTTTATAAAGTACCATGTCGCGGTAGATGTTTTCTTACTGGCCTTGGTCATATTCGGAGTCGTTGGGGCGGTCAATCTCAAGTCTTCGTTCTTCCCCCTTACCGAATCCAAAAACATATTTGTCAACGTCACCTATCCTGGGGCATCACCCCTTGAAGTTGAGGAGGGCATTGTTTTAAAGATTGAGGACAATCTTAAAGGTTTGGAAGGCGTGGACAGAATTACCTCCACTTCCAGGGAAAATAGTGGTAGTATCAATGTTGAAATCGAAAAAGGCAGGGATATCGATTTCATGCTCTTACAGGTAAAGAATGCGGTTGACCGCGTGCCCACGTTTCCAACCGGAATGGAACCTTTAGTGGTATCCAAGCTGGAAGCCGTGCGCCCGACGATCAGCTTTGCCATCAGTGGCAAAGACATTCCCCTGGCGACCCTAAAACAAATAGGCCGGCAGATCGAAAATGACATTCGGGCCATTGAGGGTATCTCCCAAATCGAGATTACCGGCTTTCCACAGGAAGAAATCGAAATTGCCGTCAACGAGGGCATCCTTTTGGCGTATAACCTTTCTTTTGCGGAAGTGGCACAGGCGGTCGGAAATGCCAATATCTTGGTGACTGGCGGAAATATCAAGACGGATGCCGAGGAGTACTTGATCCGTGCCAACAACCGTTCCTATTATGGCGACGAGCTCTCCAACTTGATTGTAAGGGCCGACCCTTCTGGGCAAACCATCCGCCTTAAGGATGTTGCGCAGATCAGGGACCGTTTTGCCGAATCTCCCAATGCCTCTTATTTCAATGGGGAATTATCGGTCAGCACGACCATTACCAGTACGAATACCGAAGATCTCATCGATTCTGCGGATAAGGTTAAGGCCTATATAGCCGATTTTAACCAAAAATACCCTAATGTTCAACTGAATGTGGTAAGCGATCAATCGACTACCCTGGTACAGCGTACGCAATTATTAACGAGCAACGCGATCATGGGGATGGCGTTGGTATTGATATTCCTATCCTTATTTTTAAATACCCGTTTGGCCTTTTGGGTGGCCTTTGGCCTGCCCATTTCCTTTTTGGGAATGTTTGCGTTCGCCGGATTATTTGGGGTGACCATCAACGTCTTGTCCCTATTTGGAATGATCATCGTCATCGGTATTTTGGTAGATGACGGTAT
>JBBKWR010000229.1:0-11217 GCA_037969055.1 Flavobacteriaceae bacterium
ATGGTATGATGGACAGCCTTGGCTTGTGGGCACCAATTTTAATCCGAGTACTTCGGTCAACCAGTTGGAGTTTTGGCAGGAGGATACCTTCGATGCTACAACCATCGATAGGGAACTGAAATGGTCTTCAGAATTAGGCATGAACTTACACAGGGTCTTTTTGCACAACCTATTATGGCAACAAGATTCGGTAGGATTTTTAAACCGGATGGATCAATATCTAACCATTGCCGACAAGTACCATATCAAAACCATGTTTGTGCTTTTGGATGATGTGTGGTATCCTTTGCCGAAGTTGGGAAAACAGCCCGAACCAGTTCCCCATTTGCATAATTCAGGGTGGGTACAGGCTCCAGGTGCCGAAATATTGGCGGATACCACTCGGCACAAAGAACTTAGGGGCTATATTAAAGGCGTATTGACGAAATTTGGGAATGATGATCGGGTACTGGTCTGGGACCTTTATAATGAACCCGACAATGTTTCAGGTCAGCCAGGAAGGAAAGAACTGGAAGTTTTAGAAAAACATAAATATTCGCTTGCTTTGTTGAAAAAAGTGGTTCAATGGTCCCGTGAGGTAAATCCAAAACAACCGCTTACCTCGGGCATTTGGAGGGGCAATATAGATCATTGGGGGATTTTGGATAGCCTTCCCGCACTCGATAGGTACATGATTGAAAATTCAGATGTCATTTCATTTCATACCTATGATGGGAACATGGACGATATTCGAAAAAAAATCGCCAATTTAAAAAACTATAACAGGCCCTTGTTTTGCACTGAATATGTGGCAAGGGGAGTTGGCAATACTTTTGAAGCCGTTATGCCAATTTTGAAAGAAAACAAGATAGCCGCCCTCAATTGGGGGTTTGTTTCTGGCAGAACGAATACTATATATCCATGGAAAAGTTGGGATTCGACCTTTACTTCAGAGCCCAAGGTATGGCACCACGATATATTAAGACAGGATGGCACACCATTCTCAATGGATGAAGTAAAATTTATAAAACAGATAACCGGCACTACCGAATAACATGAACCGAATAGTTCAGTTTTTAATTTTTCTTTTAATAGGTTGCGGCATACTGGTTGCCCAACCCTTGAACTATACTTCATTCGACGGTACCAAAATAACCTTCACCGACCAAGGCAAAGGACACCCTGTACTGCTCCTACATGGATTTATCAACAGCAGAAAATCTTGGGACAATACTGAACTGAAAAAAGATCTTATAGCAAAAGGTTATAGGGTAATCGCACCAGATTTAAGGGGGAATGGCGATTCAGATAAGCCTCAAAGCGATACGGCATATTATGACAATGCTGAAGTAAAGGATTTGATTTTACTTATGGATCATCTCCAAATTAAAAAATACCAGGCTGTTGGATATTCTCGTGGCAGTATTGTATTGGCAAAATTATTGACCCTGGACAAACGGATCAAAAAAGGCGTAATGGGGGGAATGGGCATCCATTTTACAAATCCCGACTGGGACCGCAGGCTCATGTTTGCCAACGCCTTCGCTGGGAATGTCAACCGACAGACCGAAGGGGCGGTCGCCTATGCAAAAACTATCAACGCAGACCTAAGATCGCTACATCTCCAACAGCTATACCAACCAGTAACAACAGAAAAGGAGCTGGGCAACATCAAGATCAGGATCTTAGTGATTGCAGGGGATCAAGATGTGGACAATGGAATTCCATCAGAACTTCAAAGAGCCTTGCCCAAAGGCACCTTGCAAATTGTGAAAGGGGATCATAACGGCACCTATAAATCCAAGGCATTTTCTGCCTCAATACTATCTTTTTTGAAATGACTCAAAAAAATAGGTGACTTAAAGAGTTGTCCTTCCTTATGATGCAATCCATTTGCCCATAAATTAATCAACTATTGTGATGGATCTGTTACATGGATAACTTTTCATAACATTCCCCAAATTACGACGGAATTAATCTTTAATTTTACCGCTTAATTTTTTAATAAGAATCTGACGTGGGAAGGAAATATGTATTCGACTTTGATAGCACATTGACCAGGGTCGAGGCCTTGGATGTATTGGCAGAAATGACTTTGCAAGGCAAATCGAATAAGGATGAGATCGTCAATGAGATTCAAAAAATCACCAATCTCGGCATTGATGGCGATATTTCTTTTACGGAATCTTTGGAGCGGCGTATAAAATTATTGAACGCTAACAAGTCAGATTTGGTAGGCCTTGTGGCGGAACTTCGTCAGAAGATCTCCAAATCGATTGAATCTAATAAAGAATTCTTTGAAAAATACGCTGATGACATCTATGTTATTTCCTGCGGATTTAAAGAGTTTATCGACCCCATTGTGAAGGAATATAATATTCCATCGGATAGGGTATATGCCAACACCTTTGAGTTTGATGAAAATGGAAATATAATTGGGTTCGATGAAGACAACGTGTTGGCTTCCCATAATGGTAAAATAGAGTGTTTGAGACGCTTGAATTTGGCAGGGGAAGTTCAGGTCATTGGGGACGGTTATAGCGACTATGTAATGCGCGAGGCTGGCATTGCCGATAAATTTTTTGCCTATACCGAAAACGTTCACCGCGAAAAAGCGGCCAATAATGCTGATCACGTGGCACCAAATTTAGATGAGTTCTTATTTGTTAATGACCTGCCACGAAATATCTCTTATCCCAAGAATAGGATTAAGATCCTACTGTTGGAAAATGTACATCCTGCAGCCTTCGACAACCTTTCAGAAGATGGTTTTTCTGTGGAAATTGTCAAGAATAGCCTGTCGGAAGATGAATTGGCGGAAAAAATAAAAGGGGTACATGTACTGGGCATCCGTTCTAAGACCCAGGTAACCCAAAAGGTCTTGGACGCAGCGAACAAACTCTTAGTGGTAGGGGCTTTTTGCATCGGTACCACCCAGATCGATTTGGACTATTGTAGGAAGAAAGGGGTGGTCGTTTTTAACGCCCCATATAGCAATACCCGATCGGTTGTGGAACTTGCAATTGGTGAGATTATCATGCTCATGCGAAGTGTATTTCCGCGCAGTACTGAGATTCATGGCGGCCAATGGAACAAAACTGCGTCAAATTCGCGGGAAGTAAGGGGTAAGAATATAGGAATCGTTGGCTACGGTAATATAGGTAAGCAGCTGTCCGTATTGGCGGAGGCCATCGGTATGCGGGTATACTACTATGATATTAATGATCAATTGGCACTTGGAAACGCAATTAAATGCAATACTCTGGAAGATTTATTAAACGTTTCGGACGTCGTAACCCTACATATCGATGACAACAAGGCCAATAAAAATTTTATCGGGGAGCGAGAAATAAACCAAATGAAGCCTGGCGCCATGCTTATCAACCTTTCCAGGGGATTCGTGGTTGACATAGATGCACTTTCAAATGCACTTAAAAGTGGCAAATTGGCCGGAGCGGCCGTAGACGTTTATCCTGAGGAACCAAGTGGCAATGGGGAATTTCATACCGAGCTACAAGGCTTGCCTAACGTGATCTTAACGCCGCATGTTGGTGGTAGTACGGAGGAGGCACAACGGAATATTGCAGATTTCGTACCCAATAAAATCATGGCCTATATCAATTCTGGCGACACGGTCGATGCAGTCAATTTTCCTAACATCCGTCTCCCAAAACAATCCAATGCCCACCGTTTTCTACATATCCACAAAAACGTGCCCGGTATAATGGCCAAAATCAATGAAGTGCTGGCTAAATATGAAATGAACATCACTGGCCAATATCTTTCGACCGATAACGAAGTGGGATATGTAATTACCGATTTGGATAAAGAGTACAATAAAGATGTGCTAAAAGCTCTTAAAAAAGTTGAGAACACAATCAAGTTCAGGGTCCTTTATTAGTCCAATTTCCCTTTAAAATGTTTATTGAACTGTTACTCTAGCGAAAGTCTATTGGTGATGATAAGGTTCGTTCCTCAAAATTGTAAATGCCCTGTATAGTTGCTCTATCACAAAAAGTCGCACCATTTGATGGGAAAACGTCATTTTTGAGAGACTGATCGATTCCCGGGAATGCATATGGACCGCTTCACTAAAGCCATACGGCCCCCCTATTGCAAGGACCAACTGTTTAAGGCCAGCATTCATTTTTTTTTGCAGGTAAGTTGAAAATTCAAGAGAGGTATACTGTTTGCCCTTTTCGTCCATAAGCACAAGTATATCAGTGGGGTGGATTTTTTTTAGGATGGCTTCGCCTTCTTTGTCCTTTTGTTGGGTCTCGGTTAAATTTTTGGCATTTTTTACATCTGGAATGATTTCAAACTCAAATTTTATGTAGTGCGTCAGTCGATTTTCATATTCCGAAAGCAACTTTTGTACAGCCTGGCTATCGGTTTTTCCGACGGCAATGAGTTTAATCGTCATGTTCCAAAGGTAGTTTGGGAAATTTCAAATTCCAAGTGGCCGTCACCAATATTATATGGAAACATAACGTTTAATAGGTATTGCTATATCACTTAGGATCGTTGCCTTACCCAATTACCAATCGATATACCAACAAACATTTTAGTAATTTAGCGCATGTCAAAAAAAATATAATGATATCACCGGAACAGTTCCAATTGGAAATAGACAAAATTATTGAAAATGCTGTGCGGGAAGATGTGGGCGACGGGGATCATAGTTCATTGGCTTGCATACCTGCCACAGCCACTGGAAAGGCTAAATTGTTAGTGAAGGACCATGGCGTCATTGCAGGGGTAGATTTTGCACAACAGGTTTTTGCCTATGTCGATAGTTCGTTACAGGTTGAAACCCTCATGGAAGATGGGACTAACGTTAAAAATGGAGATATTGTTTTTTATGTGAAGGGCCATTCACAAAGCATTTTGAAGGCAGAGCGATTGGTTTTGAACAGCATGCAGCGGATGAGCGCCATTGCGACAAAAACCAGGTCCTATGTAAAATTATTGGAGGGGACCGATACCAAGATTTTAGACACGCGAAAGACATGTCCAGGCATTCGTGCGTTGGATAAATGGGCCGTTAGGATAGGGGGAGGCGAAAACCATCGGTTTGCCCTCTATGATATGATCATGCTTAAAGACAATCATATCGACTTTGCAGGGGGCATTTCCCGTGCCATTTTGAAAACACAGCAGTATTTAATGGAAACAGGTAGGGATTTGAAGATCATCGTCGAGGCCAGAAATTTGGAAGAGGTTAAGGAGATTTTGGCTTCCGAAGGGGTGTATAGGATCCTCTTGGATAATTTCAATTATGATGATACGCGTGCAGCGGTGGCGTTGATCGGAAATACCTGTTTGACCGAATCTTCGGGAAACATCAATGAATTGACCCTCAGAAAATATGCGGAATGTGGGGTAGACTATATATCTTCTGGTGCACTGACGCATTCTGTAAACAATATGGACCTTAGTCTAAAAGCGGTTTAAATGTCGGTCGAAATAGAAAAAAATTTCGAGAAAATCCCGATTCTGAATTGGGTAGTTCGCATGTTGAAAAGCGCGCGTCTGCCAGGTTTTGAAGGGCTTTCGCTGTACGATCTTATGGAAATGTACCTTCGCGGTATAGTCCAAGGAGCCATGTCAACTAGGGCCAGTTCCATTGCCTTTAGTCTATTTATGGCATTGTTTCCGCTCTTGATCTTCATGGTCACGATGGTGCCTTTTTTGATCGATTACCTAAGTTTGGATAATGCCGATTTTGAAACACAATTCCAGGCTTTTCTAGAATCGTTTCTTCCCACGGCGACGGGTGAATATTTTGGTGATATATTTCAACAGATAAAAGACCAAAAGAGAGGAGGGCTCCTGTCCTCCTCATTTCTTATTTCCATATTTTTGATGGCTAATGGGGTGAATGCAATTTTTGGGGGCTTTGAAACCTCATATCACATAAATCTTACCCGAAACTTCTTTAGGCAATATATGTATGCCCTTATGGTGGGACTAATATTATCTGTCATGATCATAGTGGGTTTTGTAGCCTTTGTTTATTTCGAAGTCGTATTGACCTACCTAAGCGAGTTTGCGGCCAGGACAGGAGGCTATATTATGGATGAAGGAGATATATTGGGGATACAGATAGCTAAATTCCTTTTTTTTATTATATTATCGTATCTCACAACGGCAATCTTATATTATTTCGGCACCGCTGAAGGCAAACAGGCCCGATTCTTTTCAGCTGGGGCATTGATGACCACGCTGCTATTCTTGTTGACGTCATATTTATTTGGGGTATATGTTGAAAAATTCGCCCGTTACAACGAATTGTACGGGGCATTGGGCGGATTATTGATATTAATGGTTTATATATGGCTAAATTCAAATATATTGCTGCTTGGCTTTGAATTGAACGCTTCCTTGAACTGGCTGAGGAATAACTACAGAAATGATGCAGATGAAAATTAGGGTTTTAATGTTATTGTTTTCGTTTCTATTCGCCATAGCGGGTCATGGACAGAATATCTTCGGAAAATGGAAGACCGTCGACGACCGTACTGGAAATCCAAAGGCGATTATATCTATTTATGAAAAAAATGGATTGATGTACGGTGATGTGGTTGAAATTTTGGAAGCTGGCAAAGAAGATTCCTTATGTACAAAATGTGATGGAATACAAAAAGATATGCCGGTTTTGGGCATGACGGTGATCCATGGGGCCAAAGAAACCGATGGGGGCATTTATAAGGGCAACCGGCTGTTCGATCCAGAACAGGCCATGACTTTTCGTTGCAAAATATGGCTGAATCCAGATAATTTGGACGAGCTTAAAGTTCGGGGCTATCTTGCATTTATTTACAGAACGCAGACCTGGCTACGTGTCGGTGGATAGAAGCTAACCACAATGCAGCATTTTATCAATGTTATCCTGCCCATTCCCTTAGAGAAATTGTTCACCTACAAAGTGTCTGTAGAGGAATCAAAATTTTTATGCCCGGGGATGCGGGTGGCGGTTCCATTTGGGAAATCTAAAATTTTTACGGCTATAGTATTTGAACTTCATACAACCCCGCCATCGGGATACAAAGCCAAGGAAATTCATCAGGTACTAGACCGGCACCCCATAGTAAATAATATTCAGTTGGCCCATTGGCAATGGATTTCTGACTATTATATGTGCACTGTGGGAGAAGTAATGCGAAGTGCCTTGCCCAGTGCATTCTTATTGGAAAGCGAGACATTAATCCTTAAGAACCTAAAGAACGAGATAGACGACAGTACCCTCCAAGATGATGAATTTTTGGTGATGGAGGCCCTTAGCCATCAATCTGTTTTAAGGGTCCACGAAGTTTCGGCCATTATCGAACGAAAAAACATCCTTCCCGTATTAAATCGATTGTTGGAGCTAGGCCTCATTATTTTAAAGGAAGAGGTTTTCGAGCAATACAGGCCTAAAATGGTACCCTACGTACAAATGGGTCAAAATTACCGTTCGGAGGAAAAATTGGAGGAACTCCTCCATTCCCTTACTCGCGCCCCCAAACAAAGCCAATTGGTACTCGCTTTGTTCCAATTGCAGGCAACCACAAAAAAACCCGTAAAGATTTCGGATTTAATGGATGCGAGCCAGGTTTCCAAAGCCGTCATTAAATCGTTGGTGGACAAAGGGATTTTGGACACCTATTTTATACAAACCGATCGCATCAATTATGCGGACAACGGGGAAGAATCCGAATTAAAAGACCTCAATGAGCCACAAAAATATGCTTTAGATAAAATTGCACAATTATTTAAAGATCAGAAGGTTGCATTGCTACATGGAGTGACCTCGTCGGGCAAGACCGAAGTTTATGTAAAACTGATTGAGCAATGCATCGCATCCGGAAAACAAGTCCTTTACCTGCTACCTGAGATTGCCCTTACTACCCAATTGATTTCCCGGCTCCAGGATTATTTCGGTGGGAAAATAGCGGTATACCATTCCAAATACAACGTACAGGAAAGGGTGGAAGTATGGAACAACGTGCTGTTAAAAAAGGAGAAGGCCCAAATCGTCATAGGGGCAAGGTCTTCCTTGTTTTTGCCTTACTCAACTTTAGGACTAATTATAGTTGACGAAGAACATGAAAGTTCTTTTAAACAATTCGACCCCGCACCCAGGTACCATGCCCGGGATGCGGCCATTGTGTTGGCCAATTTGCATAAGGCCAATATTTTGTTGGGCTCCGCCACCCCCAGTCTCGAATCCTTTAATAACGCGAAGATTGGGAAGTATGGCTATGCCAACATCGAAAGTCGGTTCGGCAATGTGCTGATGCCCGACATGGAGTTGGTGGATATTAAGGAGGAGGGCAGAAAAAGAAGGATGAAAGGCCACTTTTCCGACCGTTTGATAGACGAGATTGGGCAGGCCTTGGGCGCTGGGGAACAAATTATGCTGTTCCAAAACCGAAGAGGGTACGCCCCGATTGTTGAATGTACTACTTGTGGCCATTCGCCACAATGCCCCAATTGCGATGTGAGTTTAACGTACCATCAATATAAAAAACAGTTGCGATGCCACTATTGTGGACATCACACGGCCATGCTCGAAATTTGCCAAGCCTGTGGAACTGCATCATTGGACACCAAGGGCTTCGGAACTGAACAGGTGGAAAAAGAATTGGAATCACTGTTCCCATCCACAAAAATTGCCCGAATGGATCTTGATACCACCCGGGGCAAGCATGCCTACGAAAAGATTATAACCGCTTTTGAGCGGCATGAAATGGATATTCTGGTGGGCACACAAATGCTGACCAAAGGGCTTGATTTTAGAAATGTGGGCCTAGTGGGTATCATGAATGCAGACGCCCTTTTAAACTTCCCAGATTACAGGGCACATGAACGTTGTTTTCAATTATTGACCCAAGTGTCGGGTAGGGCGGGACGAACTAAGAAAAGGGGTAAGGTCATTATTCAGACGTATAATCCATATCACCAAATTTTAAAACAGGTTTCCACGGGGGAATACGATGGTATGTTCAAAGATCAATTGTACGAACGGGAACAATTTCATTATCCGCCCTTTGTAAAGATCATTAAAATTACCTTTAAGCACAAGGAGTACAATAGATTGAACGAGGCTTCAGATTGGTTTGCAGCAGCGCTAAGGACTACATTAGGTGAGGGCATTCTAGGTCCTGAATATCCACCTGTTGGACGTATACGAAATCAATATCTTAAAAATATCATCGTGAAAATTGACTTGAATCGTTCCTTGTCCAAAACAAAGCAGGGCATCAATCGGATTGAGCGTTCCTTTAATGCCATCTCCCAATATAGGAGTGTAAGGGTCATTTACAATGTGGATCATATTTGAGGGCACTAATACCAAAGATGGATTAAAAAAAACCGCCAATTCCTTGCGGACCCAGCGGTTTGATTTTATAGTAGTGTAAAAGTCTTAGACGTTGCTCAGTGCTTCGGCCAATTCCGTCTTTTTATTCCTACTCAAAGGTATGGATCTTCCGCCAACCTCAACATTCTTGCTGTTGAACTTCTCGATTTTCTCCAAGTTTACGATATAAGATTTATGGATCCTTAGAAATTTATCCTCCGGCAATTGACTCTCGAAAGATTTCATTGTTGATAAGATTACAATATTGGCTTCATCGGTCACCAATTTTATGTAATCGCCAAGCGCTTCGATCCACTTGATATCGCTTAGGATCACTTTTCTTTTCTTAAGGTTACTTTTCACGAAGATATGCTCCTCATCTTCATTAACCTTATGCAGCTGTTCAAACTTCGCTACGGCCCGTTTTACAGAGGCATCGAAGCGAGCCATGGTGATTGGCTTGTGCAAATAATCTGTTACGTCGTAATCAAAAGCTTTTAGGGCATAATCAGGCTTCCCGGTAATCAATATTACTTGGGGACTGTTTTCAAGAGATTCGAGTAGGTCAAATCCATTGATGATCGGCATTTCAACATCAAGAAAAATTAAATCGATTTCATTGTTTTTGATACCGTTTTTGGCTTCTATCGCATTACTGTATTCAGCCACCATAGCAAGATTGGGATGGTTGTTCACCAGTTTCGCGACTGCCATTCGTTGCATTGACGAATCGTCTACGATAATACTTCTTAATTTCATAAATGGTTTGATTTGTGGGGTTAAATCATCGACAAATTACTAAAAAAACGCGTTGAAGTACAACAAAAGTTGTACACATTGTGCTAAATCGTGTATACATGGCGATGAACAATAGGTTAAGATTTGGTTAAGTTCAATTTTATGATTATCTCAAGCTATAACGAAGAATTTCACGTTTTCTTGTGAATAGTCGTAAATATTCTTATTTTTGCACTCCTAAAAATAAATTTTAATATGAACCATTACGAAACTGTTTTCATTTTGAATCCCGTTCTATCTGATGTTCAGATAGAGGAAACAGTTAAGAAATTTGAGGATTTCTTAATTAAGAATGGAGCCAAAATGGTCTCCAAAGAAAATTGGGGCCTAAAAAAATTGGCATACCCTATTCAACACAAGAAAAGTGGTTTTTACCATTTGTTCGAATTTGCCGGTCCAGGCGAGGTTGTTGCTCCATACGAGCAGGAATTTAGGCGGGACGAGCGCATCATGCGTTTTTTAACGGTCAAACTAGACAAGCATGCAGTGGCATGGGCAGAAAAACGAAGAACAAGGTCAAAAGCTAAAGCATAAGGTATGGCAACAATAGAGCAACAAGCAAAAGGAAAGAAGGATGGGGAAATCAGGTATTTGACCCCATTGAACATTGAGACCAATACCAAAAAGAAATATTGTCGTTTTAAAAAGTCGGGTATCAAGTATATCGATTATAAAGATGCAGACTTCTTGATGAAATTGGTGAACGAGCAGGGTAAATTACTTCCTAGAAGACTTACCGGAACGTCGTTGAAATATCAGAGAAAAGTAGCACAGGCCGTTAAAAGGGCCCGTCATTTGGCACTTATGCCCTACGTTGGTGATTTATTAAAATAAAAGGAACAAAACATGGAACTTATATTAAAGCAAGACGTAGAACATTTGGGTTTTAAGGACGATGTCGTGAAGGTCAAGAACGGATATGGGAGAAATTTCTTGATCCCACGTGGAATGGCCGCTATGGCTACCCCTTCGGCCAAAAAGGTGTTGGAGGAAAACTTGCGACAACGTGCCCATAAAGAAAAAAAGGTTGTTGATGCGGCCAACAAAACGGCCAATGCCATCAAGGAACTGTCAATTAAAATTGGTGCCAAGACCGG
>JBBKWR010000230.1:0-3428 GCA_037969055.1 Flavobacteriaceae bacterium
AATTTCCAATTGTTATATATCCCTATGCCAATGAGCATATTTATAAACGAATGGATAAAAAGATGTGGCTCCCGGTAAACCAAGAGGACTATGTTGGATTCGAAGAATTGTTGCTCAACGAAAAGCAGGAGGTCGTAAATTATAACGAACAGGCAGACCTGTATTATCGTATTGAGGAGCATAAAATGGAGTTGGACGCCTTTAACCTGTTATATGTGGCATTAACCAGGGCCGAGAAGGCGCTTTTTATAATCACCGAAAAACAACTTGATAAAAAAGGGAGCCATAATACTGACCATTTTTCAGGCCTGTTTATCCATTTTCTCAAAGAAAATAAATTATGGGACGACACGTTGGACTCCTATCACTTTGGGGCCATACCAACTTCCATCCCGGACCCTAAATCGCAGCAACATAACATTGCCTACCAATATACCTATAAGGAAAGACCCAGTTTTAGAATTCGGACCACCACAGGTGCGCTTTGGGGCACAGAAAAGGAAAAGGCCCTTGCCAAAGGGAATCTTGTACACGCAGCCATGGGGATGATCGAAACGTATGAAGATCTAGAAAAGGCCCTTGCTATGATCGTTATGAACGGTGATTGCAGTCCAGACGAAGTAGGCGCGCTGCGCTCCGCAATATTACAGATTATGGAACATCCCCAATTGGCAACCTATTTCGGCACGGGAAATGTTGTTAGGAACGAGCAGGATATCATCACCAATAATGGTCGTATCCTACGGCCTGATAGGATTGTGATCAACGATAAATCGGTTGCCATTATCGACTATAAGACTGGCAAAAAAGATATAAAATACCAGATGCAGCTAAACGCCTATGGCGGAGCCTTGCATCAGATGGGCTATTCTGTGAAAAACAAGATAATTGTATATATTAACGAAAACATCTTACCAGAATTTATCTAAAAATGAATTATGTACGGAAAACTTAAAGAACATCTTAAACAAGAACTCAGCCAGATAAAACAAGACGGCCTTTACAAAAAAGAGCGAATTATCATTTCGCCCCAGGATGCCGTGATTAAAATTTCGACGGGGGAAACCGTCATCAATTTTTGTGCAAATAATTATTTGGGGCTCTCCTCACATCCAGAAGTAATCCAGGCCGCTAAAGATGCGATGGATTCCCATGGCTTTGGCATGTCTTCGGTTCGTTTTATTTGTGGCACCCAAGATATCCACAAAGCACTGGAATTAAAAGTAGCAAATTATTATGGTACGGAAGATACCATATTATATGCCGCGGCCTTCGATGCCAATGGCGGCGTTTTCGAACCCTTGTTCGGGGCGGAGGATGCCATCATCTCCGATTCGTTGAACCACGCCTCAATAATAGATGGGGTTCGTCTTTGTAAGTCTAAACGGTATCGCTATGCCAATAGTGACATGAAAGATTTGGAAGTACAATTACAACAAGCGATTAAAGATGGGGCACGCTTTAAGATCATTGTCACCGATGGGGTCTTTTCTATGGACGGACTACTCGCCCCCCTGGACAAAATATGTGATCTTGCCGAACAATACGATGCTTTGGTGATGGTCGATGAATGCCATGCAGCCGGATTCATCGGAAAAACCGGCCGCGGTACCTTGGAGGAAAAGGGTGTAATGGGAAGGGTCGATATCATCACTGGCACTTTGGGCAAAGCACTGGGGGGCGCAATGGGCGGATATACCACTGGGAAAAAAGAAATAATTGAAATGTTGCGCCAGCGTTCGAGGCCCTATCTGTTCTCCAACTCCCTTGCGCCCGCCATCGTCGGGGCCTCAATCAAAGTCTTTGAGCTACTGGAACATGATACCACGCTCCGTGATAGACTTTATGAAAACGCGACCTATTTTAAGAAGGGTATGAAAAAGGCGGGCTTTGATATCATTGAAGGGGATTCTGCAATTGTACCCGTAATGTTATATGATGCCAAGCTAGCGCAGGATATGGCGAACAAACTTTTGGAACGGGGAATTTATGTCATCGGTTTCTTCTATCCGGTGGTACCAAACGGGAAAGCAAGGATTCGCGTACAGCTCTCTGCGGCCCATACAAAAGAACATTTAGACAAAGCGATCAAAGCCTTTATTGATGTAGGGAAGATATTGAATATCGTTTAAATGCATCATTTGGCTTATGAAATGCGTTAAAAAAAATAAACAATTGATTTTGTTAATAATAATTAACAACTTACATTTGCGCCAAATAAACACTTAAACTTAAAATTTTGAACATGAAACATCTTAGCAAATTATTGATTGCTGCCCTGCTTATAGTAGGATATAACAGCACCCAAGCTCAAGACGCCAATAACCCTTGGCAGGTTAGTTTTGGGGTAAATGCCATAGACACGTATCCTACGGGTGATGGAAGTTCTTTTGGAAATGAGTTCTTTAATGTTAATGACCACTGGAATATTCTTCCTTCAATTTCCTATATCGGCGTATCAAAGTCAGTAGGAGACGCGTTTTCAGTAGGTGTAAGAGGTTCTTTGAATAAAATAAATCAAGTTGGCGATACCAGGGTAGATGATTTTTCACACTACGCTTTAGATGGTACTATTAAATATGCCTTTTTGAAAAATACCGTTATCGATCCTTTCATTGAAATCGGTGGAGGGTATACATGGATAGATGAAATTGGAGCCGGAACTGCAAACGCAGGTTTGGGAATCAATTTTTGGTTTACTGAAAACGTAGGTCTTACACTTCAGTCTACCTATAAGCATGCTTTTGAAGATTACGGTTATAAGCATATGCAACACTTGGCCGGTATCGCTGTTAAGTTCGGCGGAACCGATACTGATGGTGATGGTATTTATGACAAAGATGACGCTTGTCCAGAGGTTGCCGGTTTAGAGGCATTCAATGGTTGTCCTGATTCTGATGGCGATGGTATTGAGGATAGCAAGGATAGCTGCCCGAACGAAGCTGGATCTAAAGAAATGAATGGTTGTCCCGATTCTGATGGCGATGGTGTTGCCGATAAGGATGATGCTTGCCCAACTGTAGCTGGATTGGCCAATCTTGCCGGATGTCCAGATGCTGATGGCGATGGAATTGCCGATAAGGATGATGAGTGTCCAAACGAAGCTGGTCCAGCCGCTAACAAAGGATGCCCATTCCAAGATAAAGACGGCGATGGCGTATTGGATAAAGATGACCAATGTCCAGATGTTGTTGGTACTGTAGCAAACAAAGGTTGCCCAGAGGTTACCGAAGAAGTTCAAAAACAATTGAACGAATATGCTAAAACCATCTTGTTCGATACAGGAAAGGCTACCCTGAAAACTGAATCAGTGGCAGTATTTGTGGATATCATGAGAATATTGAATGAGTATCCAACTGCAAGGTTCACCGTAGAAGGCCATACAGACAGTGTTGGTAGTGAAAAATTAAACCAATCGTTGTCTGAAA
>JBBKWR010000231.1:0-9617 GCA_037969055.1 Flavobacteriaceae bacterium
TTGGCAATGTCGTTCAGGAATTGATATAGGGCTTGTGGATCCAATTTTTGATTTTGTACCGGTACCATGATGGTCCCATAATCGTACTTCCGTCCCTCTAGGGTAAAGGGAGACCTGCCCACCTTTGCACGAATGCCCTTGTCCAAAATGGCATTAAGGGCCTTTGGCGTGTAATACTCGTGCCACTCGAATAAGTAGGCATAATTGCTTTGCGTATCGACACCGCCCATCAATTCTTTAAATTCGGTTACTTCAGGTCCTGCATTGGCAAGGTTAGGAAGTTCTATATAATCAACATTGAAGGCCAATGGAAAGGTCCATGCAGAGATATCATAGAAAAGGCTATCTGAGAAAGTGGTGCGCTTTTCGAACATTGCCTTGATCAACCTAGGGTTCTTTTGGGCCAAGGGCACAACGTAACTGGCCCCTTTGACGAACATTTTGTCGCCCAAAGAAACATCGTTTGCCAATTCATGGAATTTTATTCCATGTCTGTTCAAAATTTCTGCCAAATGCCATGTTTTGTTAGCATCCTTATTATCCCCAAACACAATCGACTTTGTTTTGTCCCTTATTCCCTCATTTCTAAGATCGCTATAATAATCCCTTTGATAGGCAAGTATTTTTTCACGCATGTGCTTGGCTGCTTCAAGGGTAGACAAGGCCGTGGTAAATTGGTTACGGATCGTAAAAGGAAAGGTTAAGATTCCATTATCGCTTTCTTGGATATGTCCGCGGGAACTGGCCTGCTCGAACAATATCCCGATACACCCGTTCACATCTGGAAAAGTAGATCCCTTTCCATAATAATAATCATCGTAACCTTCTTCAGAATAATAAAGAGATCCTATTCTGTCAAGTGCTTTTGCATGGTACGTCCCGATTTCAGCGGTAAGTTCTTGGTTAATTTTCGGGGTAAGGGGGTGTACCCTGGTCGGTTCACCTGGCTGAAAAAAGAAGGTCGAATTGGTACCCATTTCGTGATGGTCGGTCAAAATATTGGGCAACCATTTGTGAAAGGTTTTGATACGTGCCCTACTCTCCGGAAGCTGTACCGGCAACCAATCTCTATTGACATCGAACCAATAATGGTTGGTACGGCCCCCTGGCCAAACCTCATGGTACTCCCTTTCATTGGGGTCTGGGTTGAGATTTTTGCTCTTATTGGTATTGGCCCAATACGCAAAGCGCTGCAAGCCATCAGGATTAAAGGAGGGATCCAGAAGTACCACCGAATTTTGCAGCATTTGTTCAATTTCAGGACCTTGGGCTGCCGCCAAATAGTAGGCATACAATAGGCCAGCATTGGCTCCACTTGGTTCGTTTCCATGCACTGAAAATCCTTGATACAGGACAATGGGCATTTTTTCGAGTTGCATCGATCCCCCTCCGTTTTCTGTTAGGGACATATGGTCTGTTCGGATCTTCTCAATATTTTGCTGGTTGGCAGGAGCGGTAACCGTCAGTAAGATGATAGGTCTTCCTTCGAAAGTGGTTCCTCGATTTTCTATCGTAATTCGGTCACTGGTCTTGGCCAACGCCTGCATATAGTATAATAACTTATCATGCGTAACATGCCACTCGCCCACCTCGTGCCCAATAATTTCTTTAGGGGTAGGAATGGCAGGGTCATAAGTAATGTCTTGGGGGAGATAATAACTGAGATCTAATGATTCTTGTGAGGCAAGGAAATGACCCAAAGTTAAGGTCAGGATAAGTAGAATTCTTTTCATTGGTAAAATTTGGTTTGAATGCTTATAAAAGTAATGAATCCTCCGATTTAATCAAAAAGGACTTGATATAGGTGCCCGCAAAAAAAATGGCCCAAAAAAGGGCCATCGTTTTATCGGTTGTGAATAGGAAGATCAAATGTCGTCAAAATCCAGATCGGTAAAATTTTCTTTGGGTGTTGTTTGCCCGTTCTCGCTGAACTCTTCCTCTTCTTTCTTAAAATCTTTTTGATGCCTTTCAGAAATGACTTCCGTTCCTTTCTCGTCAATAATATAATCCATCATCTCCTCTACATGCTCTTTAAAGGCCTGGAAATCTTCTTTGTATAAATATATTTTGTGCTTCTTGTAATGAAATGAACCATCGTCATGGGTAAATTTTTTGCTCTCGGTGATGGTAAGATAATAATCTCCTGCCTTGGTACCCCGTACATCAAAAAAATAAGTTCTTCTGCCTGCCCTTAAAACTTTTGAATAAATCTCTTCCTGGTCTTCTATATTTCTTTCGCCCATTTCATTTAGTGTCTAGTGTTCGATATCTCGTTATTCCATCAAAAATGAAAAAAAAAAGCGTATTGAACAACAATTTTTTAGTTTTCTTTCTCCGAAAGCTGGTTCTTGTATAATTCTTTATAGTAACCCTCCCTATCGTTCAATTCTTCATGGGTCCCCTCTTGAAGAAGTCTGCCGGCCTCCAACACTATTATTTTGTCGGCATTTTTGGCCGAAGAAACACGGTGACTAACAATTAATGTGGTCCGGTTTTCCGAAGCTTGTTTTAAGTTGTTCAAAATATCTTCCTCTGTTTCGGTATCCACTGCGGATAGGCAATCATCGAAAAGAAATATTTTCGGGTCTTTCAATAAAGCCCTGGCGATTGAAACCCGTTGTTTCTGACCCCCGCTGATGGTTATGCCCCTTTCCCCCAATATAGTTTCGTATTGTTTGGAGAAGCCCATAATATTTTGGTGTACAACCGCACTTTTGGCAACAGTGACAACTTCTTCCTCGGTGGCATTTTCTTTCCCGAACCTTATATTATTACTTATGCTGTCAGAAAACAGAAAGGCATCCTGGGGCACGGCACCGATAGCACTCCTAAGACTAGAAAGGTTCAATTTTTGGATGGGGACATTGTCGATGAGTATTTCCCCAGAAGTGACATCATACAACCTTGCGATCAGGTCTAAAATCGTTGATTTTCCAGAGCCCGTCTTTCCCAAAATGGCAACCGTTTGGCCCTTCTCAATGGTGAACGACAGGTCTTTTAGGGCGATAATTTCAGTATCCTCATAGGTAAAGGTCACCTTTCGAAATTCTATTTTGCCCTCAATAGGGGTCTCCTCAACTACTTCATTTTGTATTGTGGGAACTTCGTTTAAGAATTCGTTGATCCTCTTTTGTGAGGCTTCCGCCCGCTGCACCATGGAGGTTAACCATCCTACTATGGCCACTGGCCAAGTAAGCATGTTTACGTACAAGATAAATTCGGCGATGATGCCCACCGATGCTATCTCACCGTTCATATACTGTTTTCCACCTATATAGATTACAAATAGATTGCTCACCCCGATCAATAAGATCATCATCGGAAAAAACCAGGCATCGACTTTTGCCAAGTTCACACTTTTGTCTTTTCCCTCAGCGGCCAAGGCTTCTACCTCTGAATTTATTTGGGGCTCGAGACCATATGCCTTGATAACGGCTATCCCAGAAAAAGATTCCTGAGTGAACGTCGAAAGTTTGGATAGGAACTGCTGCACCTTCGTACTCCGCTTATGGATCACCTTGCTGATCAGGTAAATCAAAATGGAAAGTATTGGAAATGGGGCGATCGTATAGAGCGCAATGGTCGGGGCCTTAATGAACATTAGGGGGATAAGGCATACAAAAAGGGTCAGCGCGTTAATACCATACATGATCGCAGGACCAACGTACATGCGCACTTGGTTAATATCCTCACTGATGCGGTTCATAAGGTCGCCTGTCCGGTTCTTCTTATAGAAGTTTAGGTTTAGGAACTGGTAGTGATCAAAGACCTCATTTTTCAGATCATACTCAACATATCGTGAAACATTGATGATGGTCTGCCGCATCATAAAGGTAAAAAGCCCCGAAAGTAGGGCCGTTGCCACAATGATCAAAATGTATTGTAACAGAAGGTCCCTAGCTTCCGATTCCACAATTTGTTTGGAGCCAAGATTTTCTATGACCGCAATCGATTTGTTGACGTATGAGGGCATTACCAAAGAAAAAATCCGCGCGATAATAGTGATGACAACGCCAATCAACAACTTGACCCAGTATTTTCTAAAGTATTTGTTGAGGTGTTTAAGTTCTTTCATGCAAGCGGCTCGATAGGAGGGTAAAGATAAGCCCCTCCCGTTTCATCCACAAGCGGCATTTGCAAAGAAAACGAAAACACGATTTTTCATTGAGATCGTACTGTTCTTGGTTGACCAAGCCAATCAATATTTTGCCGAGGACGAATTTTATCGACAAACTAGCATTCAAAACGAGAGTATTGAAAATAGATTCCTATTTTTGTCGCCGTAACGAACAAACCCAATTCCATAAAAGTTCTTTTAACATGTTAACAAGAAGGCATATTCGGGTAAAAGTGATGCAATGCATATATGCTTTGACCCAGTCTAAAGACGACTCCCTCGAAAAACAGGAGAAGTTCCTTATTGCCAGTATTGAAAATATGTACACCTTATACTTGCTGTTACTGAGTCTTCTAATTGAAATCCAAGCTAGGGCCTCCAACCAAATAGAACTTTCCTCAAAAAAATACCTCGCTAACAAATCGGATACGTTCCCGAATAAAAATAAGTTCGCGGACAATCGGTTATTGCTTCAAATTGCCCATAACAAAAGCTTGAAAAGCGAACTTTTGAAGCGAAAATTGAATAATTGGTACCTAAACGAGGAGTATGTAAAATTAATCTATAAGGAAATCGTCGATAGTGCGATTTATGCCAGCTATATGAAGGCGGAAGGCGGCTCCTATGAAGCGGATAAAACTTTCGTCATAAACTTGTTTACGGAAGTCATTGCACCAAATGAAAAGATTTATTCTTATTTCGAAGACGATAAACTCACCTGGGTCGACGATCTGCCCATCGTAAATACCTTTCTTTTAAAACAACTTAAAAAAGTGAAGGAATCCAACAGCGAATCTTTCTTTTTACCACGTCTTTTAAAGGATGGGGAAGATATGCGATTTGCCCAAAACCTCTTGGCCAAAACCCTCTTAAACGATGCTGCTTGGGAAGCGGAAATTGAAGGCAAGACCCCTAACTGGGACAAAGACCGAATTGCCGAAATCGACGCTATCTTGCTAAAAATGGCCATTTGTGAATTGCTTAATTTCCCTACTATTCCAGAAAAAGTAACAATCAACGAGTTTTTGGAGATCGCAAAGGAATATTCTACCCCCAAAAGCAGTATTTTTATCAACGGTATCTTAGACAAATTGGTGAAAGAGTACCGGGCTGATAATAAACTAAAAAAAGTGGGTAGGGGGCTATTATAAATTATTTCTTTAATTTTGTTTAAAATTTAAAAAAAAATAAAAAATGAAACGAATATTTTTGGCTTTTTCTGCCATAGCTATCTTAGGTTTTGTTTCCTGTAAGGAAAATGCCGCCAACAAGATAAATACTGAAAACGTTGCTGTTGCCGCTGAAAGGGATGCTGCCGCAAAACAGGTTCCCATAATGACTTTTGACAAGTCTGAGCACGATTTCGGGACAATTGTACAAAATACACCCCAAGAAACGACCTTTACCTTTACCAACACAGGTAATGCCCCATTGATCATTACCGATGCCAAGAGCACCTGCGGATGCACGGTACCGACGTGGACCAAAGACCCTATCCCTCCAGGCGGAACAGGGGAACTTTTGGTTAAGTTCAATGGTTCTGGACAAAACCAAGTGGTCAAAACCATTACGGTAACTGCCAATACCGAAAAAGGACAAGAACTTTTAAGAATCAAGGCAATAGTTAATCCTCTGAACGCGGCACCCGTTGGTCCCGTAAAATAATAAGCATACCTAACAATTAATTTATATGGGAGATATTGGGCAATTCCTGCCAATGATATTGATTTTTGTAGTAGCGTATTTTTTTATGATACGCCCTCAAATGAAACGTCAAAAAGATGAGAAAAAGTTTGCGGCGGAATTGAAGAAGGGGGATCGAGTTATTACCAAAAGTGGCCTTCACGGAAAGATCATGGATTTGAACGACAACGATCTTACCTGCATTTTAGAGACCATGGCAGGCAAATTGAAGTTTGATCGCTCGGCCATTTCGATGGAAATGAGCAAGAAACTGAACGCTCCCGAAAAAAAGTAGCACCTAATGGTATTAAATAAAAAAGCGCCATCCTTGAAAGATGGTGCTTTTTTTTTGAACTTCCCCTTGGCAAGGGTTATCGATATTTGTCATTTAGTCCCTTTCCTTCCAAGATCATCGGAAGGATTTTTTCCAGTCTTGTGATCTCCGTGCGCTCCTGTTTGGCTTCCGCTATATATTCTGCATAATCCCTTTGCTTATATGGGGATAATGCTATAAATGCTTTTTTGGTAGCTGGACTTTTATCGAGCGCATTGCTAAGCATTTCAGGAATCGTTGTCTTCTTTTGGGACCTGGAACGGGGACTCAATTTTATCCCTTTTTTCTCATTAATTATAGCCTCATTGACGTACGCCAGAAAAGTGCGTTGATCAATGTCTTCATTGGATTGAAATTTCCAATGCCGCATCGCCTGTGTTTTTCCCTCCTGCGCGTTTTCCAATACTTTTTGTGGGTCACTCAAAAATACACCATTGAAAAACCAAACCCCAAAACGATGTTTGAATTTAACAATGGACAATACGTTTTTACCTTTTAGCGTGTAGGTTGGACTCCCCCATTTAAACGTTTCGCCCAGTTCAGTGCCCAAGACTAGTGCCCTTAAGGTACCCACTCCTTTTTGAAAGGGATGCGCCGTATTGTAATATGCTTCAACTTTATCCGAACTATCCATAACTTCTAGGTTTTTCGGTTGAATGATTCTTGGTCTACTGGATAATGGTTTACTGGAATATTGCGTAATTTGACACTATGGTCATGCACTACTGTCCCGAGGGATCACGGTATAAAATGCAAAGGCCCATTTACTTTATAACCCAAAAACTAATGACGTTTCAAAGCAACAAGTTCGCAAATTTTCACGATAACTTCAACTGCTTTTTGCATACTTTCTACAGGGACATACTCGTACTTACCGTGAAAATTATGTCCTCCAGCAAAAATATTTGGGCAGGGTAGTCCCTTAAAGCTGAGCTGTGAACCATCGGTTCCGCCTCTAATGGGTTTTACGATAGGTTGAATTCCGACGGATTCCATGGCTTCTTGGGCGACCTCCACGATATGGATAACAGGTTCCACCTGTTCCCGCATATTGTAATATTGATCTTTAAGTTCCAGAACCACGCAATTGCCATAAATGGTGTTAAGTTTTTTGGTGATATCCTTTAATAGTTGTTTTCTCTCTTCGAACTTGGCCTTATCGTGGTCCCTAACCAGAAGCTCGAATTCGGCATGCTCGATCTCACCTTTCATATGGTGTACATGAAAAAATCCTTCCCTATCTGACGTGGTTTGCGGTGTTTCTTCCGGTGGAAGAATCCATATAAACTCGTTGGCGATACTTATTGCATTAACCATTTTTCCTTTGGCATAACCAGGGTGCACGCTTTTACCTTTAACGATGACCTTGGCACTAGCGGCATTGAAGTTCTCGTATTCCAATTCCCCTACTTGGCTACCATCCATGGTGTACGCCCATTCTGCCCCGAATTTTTCCACATCAAATTTGTGGGCACCCCTACCTATTTCCTCATCTGGTGTAAAAGCTACCCTAATCTTACCGTGTTTTATTTCTGGGTGGACCAGAAGATATTCCATGGCGGTGATGATCTCAGTAATCCCTGCTTTGTCATCTGCCCCCAAAAGTGTCTTACCATCGGTAACGATTAAGGTCTGGCCCTTATACATTAGCAGGTCGTCGAAGTAAAATGGAGAGAGTACTACTTTATCCTTTATGTTCAATACAATGTCTCCGCCATCATAATCCTCAATAATCTGTGGGTTTACGTTCTTGCCCGTGAAGTCAGGGGAGGTATCAAAGTGCGAGATAAATCCAATAACAGGAACATCAACATCAATATTGGAGGGTAAGGTGGCCATGATATAGGCATAGTCATCAATGGTCACATCCTGCATGCCAATCTCCATCAGCTCATCGACCAGTAAATCTGCAAGCTTCCATTGGTTTTCGGTACTGGGGGTAGTATTTGACTTGGGGTCACTCTGTGTATCTATTCGAACATAACTTAAAAATCGCTCGATTATATGCTGCATGAATATAATTTTTAGATAAAAATACTGTTTATATAGCAATTGCAGTACTACATTTTATATTCCTCAGATTATGTTTTTAAAAGCTTTTAAGTTGTTCTTGCTGACCTACCTTATACCTATTTTTGGTGCGGCACAGGACTGTACCTTGGATATTGGCGGAAAGAATTCCAAGACCATAATCGAGATCTTCCAATTAAGTGCAGGTCAAAAAGCGACAATGGAATCTTTAAGGGAAGAACTTGCGGTAACGACCGAACGACTTGAGGATCAGATTCAAAAAGTTTTGAAAGAACATCCACAAAGCAGTGAGGAAGATCTTATCAAACTGGCGGATAAATACAGGGACCTCCAACAAGAACTCGTCAACGCCTCTTGGGAAAGTGACAAAAAACTATTGGCGCTTTTCAATCCAAAACAATACAAAGCCTACCTTGATCTTTGTAATGCAGCGAATCGGGAGCCTATACGGATCATCCCAGTTAGTGTTATGGATAGTATTGCCCCTAAGTAATTAACGATTACATGTTGATAAAATAGCGGGAGATAGGACAAATAGTGGGATTGAGTTTGTATTTTTGGCCAAATCTTGACGGCATCTATGTATAAATACGTCCTACGCCCTTTTTTATTCTTAGTTGATGCGGAAAGGGTGCACCACATTGCTTTTTGGCTTATTCGAATCTTCTCAAAAATTGGTTTTTCCCCACTATTTAGATTGGTTTACACATTCCAACATCCCCAGTTGGAAAGGGAATTGTTCGGACTAAAATTCAAGAATCCTGTTGGACTTGCAGCTGGCTTTGACAAAGATGCCAAGCTTTACAACGAACTGAGCGATTTTGGCTTTGGCTTTATTGAAATTGGCACAGTAACGCCAAAACCCCAAAAGGGCAACCCAAAAAAACGCCTGTTTAGGTTAAAGGCCGATCGGGCACTTATCAACAGAATGGGCTTTAACAATAAGGGCGTTTTCGACGCTGCGGATAAATTGAAGAAAAAGCACCGGGTGCTCGTCGGGGGAAACATAGGTAAAAATAAACTTACTCCCAATGAAGACGCCATCAAAGATTATTTGATCTGCTTTGATGCACTTTTTGAATATGTGGATTATTTTGTGGTGAATGTAAGTTCTCCCAATACCCCTGGACTTACGGAACTCCAAGAAAAAGAACCCTTGACCGCCCTACTGACGGAATTGAAGAAAGAGAACAAAAAAGTTGCGGAGTTGTATGCCAATGGGAAAGAAAAACCCATCCTGCTAAAAATATCACCTGATCTATCCAACGACCAATTATTGGATATTATTAAAATTGTAGATAGTACAAAGATAGATGGGGTGATCGCCACCAATACCACCATAGAACGTAAAAATATGAGGTCTGAATTGGTCCAAACGGAAGAAAAAGGGGGCCTCAGCGGCAAGCCATTACGTGAAAGAAGTACTGAAGTGATCCGTTTTCTTGCCGAGCA
>JBBKWR010000232.1:0-10090 GCA_037969055.1 Flavobacteriaceae bacterium
ACCAGTGAAGGATGGGACGGAACTTATAATAATAGCCCAGTTCCGGCCTCGGACTATTGGTTTTTGGCCGTGGTAAATGATGGAGACGAAATTAAAGGGCATTTCACCCTTAAAAGATAGACTTTTAGTACCTTGTAACGTCTGACTTTGATTGGATGCAAAAAAAATTGCTATACCTGCTATTTTTGTACGGATGCATATCCTATGCCCAATCTTGTCCGCGTGTTAGCTATCCAGCAAACGGTGCGATTGATGTGCCCGTGGATGCCACCATCACTTGGCCCAAGGTGGATGGCATTGTTGGCTACCTTATATCTTTGGGAACCACGCCTGGAGGTATCGAAATCCTGAACAGGCGCTCCGCGGGCCTTATTAATTCGTTTACCCCTCCGGTGGGTCTGCCGGACGACACGGAGATATATGTCACCATAAGTTTATTCTTGGCAGATCAACCCCTTCTTATTTGTCCCGGGGAGTCTTTCAGAACGGTGGATGTTACCACTCCACCGGCCTGTACCCAACTCGCCGACCCAACCATTGGTGATGTTGTCTCGATGGGCAATATTACTTGGGACTATGCCCCGACCGCCACAGGTTACAGAATTTCCATTGGCGCTGCAGCGGGTGGGACCGACATTGCCGATGATGTTGATGTCGGAAATGTACTTATTTATAGACCCTCCCCTGCTTTGGCGACGGACACCCCATTTTATGTAACCATTACGCCATATAATGAAAATGGATCAAGCCCAACCTGTCGGGAAGAAATATTTACCGTTGGGACCCCGACCGTTTCTTGCGACGCTTTTATTCCAACATTTAATCTTCCCGACCGAATCGGCATCTGTGGTGGTGACCTACCAAAAGTCATTTCCGCCGAAATGGCGGCTTCGGGCTATAGATGGTATGCCATACATGCCGATTCGAGCGAGTCGCTCTTATCTGAGACCAGCGCGCTCACGATTAATTCCCTAGGGCGCTATCGGTTGGAAGCCTATAACATTGTGGACCAGGCAGGGGTACCGTCGGAATGTGGCAATTCAAAGGAATTCACGGTAATATTATCGGAGGAGGCCACCCTTATAGGGGTAGAAATTGCTCGAGACCCACAGGGTGTGAGGATCACAGTGAACGCAATAGGAAATGGGGATTATGAATACGCGTTGGATACGGAAAATGGAGCTTACCAGGACAGTCCTGTGTTTGAGATGGTATCGTCGGGTGAACACACCGTTTATGTTCGGGACAAAAACGGTTGTGGCTTGGTCATGCGAATCGTGGCACAAGAAATAACGGAAAAAAACTTCCCTAAATTTTTTACCCCAAACGGAGATGGTATAAATGATCATTGGCAATTTATGCCCTTTGAACTTGATGGCGAAATTAACGTCCAGACGATTTATATTTTCAATAGCTACGGCAACTTCATCGCCCAAATAGATCCTAAAAGTAAAGGGTGGGACGGTATGTACGCGGGCCAATTGTTACCGGAATCCGACTATTGGTTCAAGGCCATATCATATAACAATAGGGAAGTAAAAGGGCATTTTGCGCTAAAACGATAGCTGGACGGAGCTGACAATCTTGAGACGATGCTTAAAAAATTATCTTACTGGATGCTACTTCTGATCGGAATTTCGTCGCAGGCCCAAGTATGTCCCAACATTAGTTTTCCACTAGATGGTGCAACGGACATTCCAGTGTATGCGACGATCACATGGCCCTCAGTGGATGGGATCAGTGGCTATATTATTAACTTGGGCACCACCCCTGGAGGCACGGATGTAGCTAATGTACGTACCGACGGCCAGACCAACTCGTTCATGGCTCCCACTGGCTTACCGGAAAATACACAGATTTATGTTAGCCTGAGCCTACTCCCCTTCAATCAACCACCGATAGTCTGCCCTGGCATTACCTTTAATACCGTGGATGTGACCTCCCCCCCTCCCTGCACCATTTTGGTCGCTCCCGACGATAACGCTAAAAATGTGACCATCAAAACAGAAATTATATGGGCCTATGCACAAACCGCCACAGGCTATAGGGTGTCAATCGGCACAGTAGCCGGCGGGACGGACATCCTAAATAATCAGAATGTTGGCAATGTATTGTCATTCGACCCCCCTATGGACTTACCGAACAGCGCGAATATTTTTGTGCGGGTAACACCTTATAATGAAAACGGGGATCTGGGGCCATGCACCGAAGAGAGTTTTTCCACGGGTGCCGCCCCATATAGCTGCGAACCAATCGTAAATGAATTGACCGGGGAGACCATATCTTTAAAGCCTATTATTGATATTCCTTTTCGGGTTGGATTATGCGGCGATGAGTTGCCCTACAACATTACTACCGACGATGAAGCTGATGGCTTTAGATGGTTCAGGGCAAATGACGGTACTGAAGAAACCTTGATATCGGAGGCCCGCACTGTTTCGATAACCGGGCCAGGAAGGTATCGATATGAGGCTTATAACGTTATTATAGATGAAGGTCGTACCATTGAATGTGCGGATTTTAGGTTGTTCCAAGTAGCAGTGTCGGCATTGGCGGTCATTGATTCAATTGGCGTGGTATTTATGGAAGGTACCCAACAGATTACAATAAGCGCCAATGGTATCGGAGATTATGAATACGCACTGGACAATAGCGAGGGGCCTTATCAGGACAGTCCTATTTTTGAAATGGTTCCGCTGGGATCCCATATGGCCTATGTAAGGGACAAGAAAGGGTGCGGAATTGCAGAAAGAACGGTGGACAGGGATCTTAGCTCGAAGGATTTTCCCAAATATTTTACGCCCAATGGCGACGGCATCCATGATTATTGGCAGTTTCAGCCTCCCCTGGAGAACTTTGAGCTGAGTTTGGAAACCATCTTTATTTACGACCGTTATGGGGTGTTGGTCTACCAATTGGATCCAAAGTCTGAAGGTTGGGACGGAACTTTTCAAGGACTGCCCTTACCTTCATCGGATTATTGGTTCAAGGCCATTCCTTTGAACAGTTCACGAATAACCGGGCATTTCTCCTTGAAGCGCTAAGGCCGCGCCAGGGATTGCAGCGGTACCCCGTACCCTCCGTAGCCTTTCAGCCTTCATAGCCGAGCTACTTGTGCCTCGGCGACTCGTGCTCGGCGAAAGAGGCTGGCGAAGGAGGGGAGGAGTTTAGCGGAAAGCCCGCCCGGGCGCCCAAATTTCTTTTATAATACCCCATTTTTTTATACCTGATTCGTTATTTTTAGCGCATGAAATTTAAGGTCGTTTCAGAATTTAAACCTACTGGGGACCAGCCCCAGGCCATTGAACAATTGGTAAAGGGCATCGAGGAAGGGGAACGCTACCAGACCCTTTTGGGGGTTACGGGTTCGGGCAAGACTTTTACCGTGGCGAACGTGATCGAGCAGGTACAACGACCCACTTTATTATTGGCCCATAACAAAACCCTGGCCGCCCAGCTCTATTCGGAATTCAAACAGTTTTTTCCGGAAAATGCAATCGAATATTTTGTTTCTTACTACGATTATTACCAGCCCGAGGCTTTTATACCCAGCTCGGGACTGTACATCGAAAAAGATCTATCGATCAATGAGGATATCGAAAAGTTGCGATTGAGTACAACGTCTTCTTTGCTCTCAGGGCGTAGGGACGTATTGGTGGTCGCTTCGGTTTCCTGCCTATATGGTATCGGCAATCCGATCGAGTTTAAGAAAAATGTGATCCAGATCAATAAGGATCAGGTCATTGCCCGAACAAAATTTCTGCATCAATTGGTACAGGGACTTTATTCGAGGACCACGGCGGACTTTAGAAATGGTAATTTCAGGGTCAAGGGTGATGTGGTGGATGTGTTCCCAGGTTATTCGGACCATGCCTTCCGCATCCATTTTTTTGGGGACGAGGTGGAGGCCATAGAAGCCTTCGATCCTTTCAACAACAAGGTTATTGAGGCCTATGACACGATGAAAATCTACCCGGCCAACATGTTCGTAACCTCCCAAGATGTATTGCAAAACGCCATTCACCAAATACAGGACGATCTCGTGAAGCAGATAGCTTATTTTAAGGAAATTGGCAAGCCACTGGAAGCGAAGCGCTTAGAGGAGCGCACTAATTTTGATCTTGAAATGATCCGGGAACTGGGCTATTGCTCGGGCATTGAAAACTATTCCCGCTATCTGGATGGGCGAGCTCCGGGTACCCGGCCCTTTTGTCTGTTGGATTATTTTCCTGACGACTATTTGATGGTCGTCGACGAAAGCCATGTGACCATACCCCAGGTACATGCAATGTATGGGGGCGACCGATCACGAAAGATAAACCTTGTGGACTATGGTTTTAGATTACCGGCGGCAATGGATAACCGTCCACTTAAGTTCGAAGAATTCGAGGCCCATCAAAAACAAGTCATTTATGTAAGTGCAACCCCAGCGGACTATGAGATGAAACTGAGCGAAGGGGTATTCGCCGAACAGGTCATCAGGCCCACAGGACTGTTAGATCCGATCATAGACGTGCGGCCCAGTTTAAACCAGATCGATGATCTTGTGGAAGAAATACACCTGCGCGTTGAAAAGGATGAACGTACTTTGGTGACCACCCTTACCAAAAGGATGGCAGAAGAATTGGCCAAATATTTGGACCGCATAAATGTTCGGTCCAGATACATTCACAGCGATGTCGATACCTTGGAACGGGTAGAGATCATGCAGGACCTTCGAAAGGGAATCTTTGATGTGCTGATCGGGGTAAATTTATTACGGGAAGGTTTAGACCTTCCGGAAGTATCTTTGGTCGCCATCTTGGATGCGGACAAGGAAGGATTTTTACGGAGCAACCGTTCCTTGACCCAAACCGTTGGAAGGGCCGCCAGACATTTGAACGGAAGAGCGATCATGTACGCAGACAAAATTACGGCCAGTATGCAGAAAACCATAGATGAAACAAACTACCGTCGTGAAAAACAAATGGCCTATAATTTGGAACACGGAATCACCCCGACTTCACTGAATAAAAGTTTGGACAATGCCCTGGCAAAAAATTCTGTTTCGACCTATCATTTTCAAAAAGAAGAAATACGGGCCGCAGAACCGGATATGGAATATTTGACCAAAGATCAAATAGAAAAACTAATCCGAAACAAGAGAAAAGCGATGGAACAAGCGGCCAAAGAATTGGACTTTATGCAAGCCGCCAAATTGCGTGACGAGATAAAAATGTTGCAGGCACAAGAGTGATTTTGTCAAAAAAATAACGTATTTTTCACATATTACAAGGTTAAATCCATCATCTCAACTATAAATTGAAGTATCTTGTTATAAATATCTGGTCTTTATTATTTTAGATCGTTTTTTTAGACATGTCTAAATCATAATTATTTTCAAAATTGGAGCAAAATATAGGCAATTGGTGAGTCTATTGGGGTTCGGTGGTCCCCGATTTTTTGTGTTTTTTGTATGTTCCTTATATTCATGTTTTTTGACGGGCCAATCCCTGTCAAGGGAAAAAATACAAAAGGCGTCAAAAGAAAAATTTCCAAGTGCGATTTTTAACTTGATTTCTTTTTTGGAGCTACCGAACGATGGCCATTTTCCAAATGAAATTGAAAGCAACCTCAGGTGGTGCGACTCCATATTTTCCGATTTGGATTTTGAAACGATTGAGATCAAGACCGAAGGTGCCCCCCTACTCTACGCGGAAAAAATTTACAGCAAAAAGTCCAAGACAATCCTCTTTTATTTGCAGATCGATGGGCAGCCGGTGGATCACACAAAATGGGATCAGCCCAATCCCTTCAGCCCGGTAATAAAAGAAAATCAAAATGGGACCTGGACCTTTATCGATACAGATCGATTAAAGACCGAATTCGATCCGGATTGGCGCATATTTGCCCGGTCTGCATCCGATTCAAAGGGCCCTGCCATGTCGTTAATCTCAGCTTTGCAGATCTTGAAGTCAAAAAAGATGAAACCTGCTTTCAATATCAAGGTCATTATGGATTTTCAGGAAGAAATGGGCTCCCCTTCTTTGCCTAAGGCCGTAATGGAAAACAAAGCGCTGCTTGGGGCGGATATGCTTTTGATCATGGACGGCACGCGACATTTATCCAATTTGCCCACTTTAACCTATGGCGCACGGGGTATCGCGACCGCCACTATTACATTTTTTGGGGCGCGCTATCCCTTACACAGCGGACAGTATGGTAATTTCGCGCCAAACCCTGTATTCGATGCGGCCAAAATGTTGGGTGGGTTAAAAGATGATACTGGCAGGGTAACCCTGCCTGGATTTTATGCTGGAATTACACTGACCCAGAAGGAAAAGGAGTTTTTGAAAAATATACCTGAAAACCTGGACAGCATAAAATTACAACTGGGCATTGCCAGGACGGATGCGATCGGCGAAACCTATCAAGAAGCACTCCAGTATCCCTCATTGAACATCCGGGGCATCAACGCTGCCTGGATCGGCGAAGAGGTACGCACCATAATACCCGCCAAGCTCATCGCAGAAATCGATATGCGCTTGGTACCGGAATCTGACGGACCGCATCTGATGCAGTTGCTCAAAGATCGCCTTGTGGACGAGGGATATCATTTGGTCGATTCGATTCCCACCGAGACGGAAAGAAAAACATACCCCAAAGTAGCTTCCTTTACTTATCGAATGGGGTCAAAACCCTTTCGTACCGATATTGATTCCCCAACGGGCAAATTTTTAAACCGTGCAATGGCGAAGGTATTTGGAGAAAAAGTGGTGAATATGCGTAGCACTGGGGGTTCCCAGCCGATTGCCCCCTTTATTAATACTTTGGGAATACCGGCGGTATCCATTAGGATCCCCAATCCGGACAACAACATTCATAGTCCGAACGAAAATCTGCGGCTCGGAAATTTCCTGGAGGGCATCATGAGCTGTTTGGCGGTATTGGTAGAAACCATGCCATAAAAAAAGCGCCCCGATCAAGACGACCAGGACGCTTCCTAACTAACCAACTAAACCAACCATTATGATTTCCCGTTTGAAAGGGCGGAAAACCCCTATTTCATTAATGTTAACCCAATGCAATTACCCTTTTAGGCTTGGGAAGTGCCTCAGCTTTTTTAGGAAGGGACAATTTCAGAATGCCATCTTCATACTTGGCCCCGATTTTATCGGCCGCTATGGTTTTGGGCAAGGTGAATGTTCTCTTGAAAGCACTGAAGGAAAATTCCCTTCGGGTAAAGTTTGCCTCATTTTCCACTTCCTCGGCAGATACTTCGGAAGAAACGGTCAATAAATCGTTATCGATCTCGATTTTGATATCATCTTTCTTCCTTCCGGGCACGGCAAGTTCAAGTTCAAAATCCTTTTCGTTTTCTTTGATATTCACTGCAGGTGCTGTCCCTGCGTAGTTCTCAAGTCCCCCGAACCAATCGGGTTTAAAGATTTCGTTCATTAGGGCCGGAAAAACCAAATTGTTTCTTTTTACGATACTCATGACTTTATGTTTTAATGTTAGATTTATTTTACGATTAGCTATTGGCAAAGCCTGTACCAAAGCAAAATTCATGTCTTTTTGTCGGGTGTGAATGAAATAGTACTGTCAATATGGCGCTTAATGACCGATAGTTAGCAATTGATGTTTGGTGCTTGGAGGTTAGAAGTACGAGGTACGAAGTGAGAAGTACGAGGTGAGAAGTTAGTAGTTGGTCCTCCTTCGCAAGTGGCTGTGGAGGATAGGGTAATAGTCAATAAATACATTTAGTAATGATCGGTTAATGAGTAACGATTCACAATTAATAATTGCTTAGTTATAATGCGCCTTAAAAATATCGATGAGCACATCGGGAGGCACCATCTTATCCGGAAAGCGGTGCATCACAGCAAGTACTTGCTCTATGGCCGAAGGGGGAAGACCCATTCCGAGTCCGATGTTATGCAGGCGAATCACCTCGATATCTTGATTCTTTTTATCAAAGTTCATCAAAAGTACCAACCTATGGAATTGTAATATTCTATCTACCTGGGTCTTGGGAACGATGTGTTCTACTTCTGTCTCAAAGAGGGAATCGAAGGTTGTCCTGTCAACTTCCAATTGGGAGGAGACCCCCAATAGAAAGTTGTACTCGTTTTCATTGACGACCTTATTGACCCTCGCAAAAGCGATCATTTCCGATAAGATACTCAGTTTTTCCCTATGGGTACTCATGTTATTGGGATTCGCGGTAAGTCCGCTGACTATTGATATATAACTCCTTAAAACACGATTTCGTATATAATTTTACGATTAGGAAAGGGCGACGCGTGTGCAATCGGTAATTTATAATAACTTGCCAAAAATTAGCGGCATGAGCAATAATGATGTTTTTAAAAAACTTAGGGTAGCTTTAATGTTAAGGGATGATGACATCTTGGAGATCCTGAAACTTGTAGATTTCAAAATCAACAAAACCGAGCTCAGCGCTTTTTTCAGGTCGCAGGACCATCCTAATTATGTGGATTGCGGAGATCAAATATTGCGCAACTTTCTCAATGGCCTGGTCATTTATCTTAGGGGTACGAAGGAGCATCCAACCAAGCCGGGCGACGTGCTTTCAAAAGACCAAAAAGGCCCAAAAATTAGCACGCCGCGTCCCCACACGCATAAGCCGAGCTTTAAAAAACAGCAACAAAAGCGGGTACAAACAGATCTTTCACCCGTAAAATATAAAAACAAAAAAAAATCCTGACCCCTTAGCGGGAATCAGGATATCTTCTAGTATTACTAGCTCGATCAGGCCTTTACCCTAACCGAAACGGTATATCTTTTACCGACCTCATAAGATCCTAATTGTATTTCTTGGTAGTTTAACCTTGCTTTGATAAATTTATCCAAGACTGTGTCGTCGGTATCGACGTTCAAAACCACAATTTCCTTTGCGCTGTTTAAGATAAACAGCACCTGGGCACTATTTCCCTCTTCTTCCAGGGTTAAATTGTTTTGATCCAAAAGTTTTCCGATCTGGGAGGATAAGCTTTTCGATGGTTCGTCCCCTCCTTTAGGGTTGTTGGCAAAAATACTTCCGGCAGATAATAGCATTGCAGCTACCAGCATTACACTGATTTTTCTCATGACTTTTTGTTTTGTGACTTTAACCTCTTGTCCTTTACGGCCTCGATGGCGAAAATCTGATTGATGATTAATTGATGAATTACTAAAAAGACGCTTAAGCAATGGGAATGTTACAAAGAAATGCCGCTTTTAACAATATATTAGTTAAAACAAGCTGTTTCCAAGGTTGGAAAATAGTAGCGCGGCCCTCAAAAAAGGGAAAGGAGAAGGGAACCGTGGTCTAAAAGTGGGGATTATTTTACAAAATTCGGGTAATCATTAAACCCGACCTTATAAATTAAAAAAGGCAATGTTAGCTAAAACATTGCCTTAGCCAGGTGTTGGCCATCAATATAATCATCCTACACCCAGTCTAGCTCTTGATGGAAACGGGAATCGTATACCTTCTGCCCTCAATTACCCTTTCCGAATTGATCCTATGGTAGTTAAGTCTGTCTTTTACAAACTTTTCCAGCTTATAGTCTTGGGTATAAACCGAAAGGACCACAATTTCATTTTCCCTATTTACAGTGAAAAGGATGGTCGCGGTTTGGTCATTCTCCGAGGCATTTTCAGAAAAGCCATTCAAAAGCCGCTCCACTTGTTTTTTTAGTTCTTTGGCAGGATCGTTGGCGTTGGCCTCCTTGGCAAAAATACTAAAGGTCGAAAGTAGCATCGCAGCTACCAGCATCACACTAATTTTTCTCATGATGATCGTTTTTAAGGCCTGCTGATTAACAGGCGGGTTAATAAATTGATGAATGATGAATTAATTAAAAGACGTAAGGGTGGACCGATATGTTACGAGGGTAAATATGATTTAACAAAATTTTATTGCATTGGCGCCCAATGTGTTAAAATTTATGATCTAAGAGATAAACCATTAAAAGGAATGCCGAGAAAACAAAAAAAGGACCGTGTTGTCACGGCCCTACACACTTTTCGAAGCATTGGTTTAATTAAACCAAAACTGCTTTTACCTTGTCCGCTGCTTCTTGAAATTGTACTGCGGAATGGA
>JBBKWR010000233.1:0-2777 GCA_037969055.1 Flavobacteriaceae bacterium
CATTTCTGGACAGCTGTTCAAAAATCAATGAAAGGGTATTTAACTAAAATCTTCGAACCACCCAACAATACGTTAATCTCCCTATTTAGTTAGAGGCGCTTTACCATCGGAACATTTTCCTAGCAATTCAGAATCCCAATTTGTAACCCCCTTGTCAAGTGCCATAGACACGTGGCTTACCCTAATCTTTATTACGGGACTTAATTTGTCTTAATAAGAAGTAAAAAAGTCGCAATGATAAAATATATTCTTTGCACCCTCCTGGCTGCCATAACTGGTACTATGGGCGCCCACGAATTAAACGGCACAATCGTATCGTATGATTCGATTCCATTGGAGGGCGTTGGCGTCTATAATAAATCGACCGGTGGACATACCTATTCCAATGTGTCCGGATATTTTGAACTCGATGATATATCAGTGGGTGATGTAATCCGGTTCTACAGCTTGGGTTACAAAAACTATGAACTGACCATTGGCGAAAGTCATCTGGATAATGCTATCACGATTATGCTAATAGAATCGGCAGTATCATTAGATCAAGTGGTGCTGGTTTCCAAAGCAAACATTCTAAGCACGCTGGCTGGTGTTGATATCAAGACCAATCCCTTGAAATCTTCACAGGAAATACTTAGAAAAGTACCTGGACTGATCATAGGCCAACACGCCGGTGGTGGGAAAGCGGAACAAATTTTCTTAAGGGGATTCGATATCGACCATGGCACCGATATAAGCATTAATGTAGACGGTCTTCCCGTTAACATGGTTTCCCATGCCCATGGGCAAGGATATGCCGATATGCATTTTATCATACCCGAACTTATCGATAATGTTGATTTCGGAAAGGGCCCATACTTTGCCGATAAAGGCAACTTCAATACGGCAGCATACGTGGATCTAAATACAAAAGAAAAATTGGAGAACAACCTAGTATCATTGGAAGTAGGGCAGTTCAATTCGTTCCGAAGCTTGGGAATCATCAAAATCGTCGAAGGTGCCCACAACAATGCCTATTTAGCCTCGGAAGTTGTACGCTCTGACGGGGCATTTGATGCTCCGCAAAACTTCAACCGTCTTAATCATGTGGGCCGTTATAACTATAACAACCATAAGAACCGGAATCTAAGTTTGACCTTCTCGCATTTTCAGAGCAAATGGAACGCCTCCGGTCAAATTCCACAACGTGCTGTGGAACAAGGCCTTATTGGAAGATTTGGGGCTATCGATAATACGGAAGGAGGCAAGACCAGTAGAACCAATTTTTGGGTTAACCACACCAGACAAATTGATGAACATTCAAGGATACTATCAAAGGCTTTTGTCACTAAGTACGACTTTGAACTGTTTTCCAACTTCACTTTCTTTTTGGTAGATCCCCAGAATGGTGATCAAATACAGCAACAAGAAAACCGAACCATGCTTGGAGCGGAAACACGTTATGAACATTCCATACATGTTGGAGATCATGATTCTCAACTGAAGTATGAAACCGGGATGGGTTTGCGATATGATGACATCAATGAATTGCAGCTATCACGCACCCAAAATAGGAAATCGATCTTAGAACGACTGGCGTACGGGGATGTGGATGAATTGAACGCATACGGATTTTTCAATATCACATATAAGCATAACAAATGGACATTGAACCCTGGTGTTCGTCTCGATTATTTTAAGTTTAACTATGAAAACCTGATGACCGAAACCATTGATTCCGAAAAGGAAAATAAACTATTTTTAGGGCCCAAACTCAATGTCATCCATGCAGCCTCAGATAAGTTGCAGTTATATGGTAAAACCGGCATTGGCTACCATTCCAATGACACCCGGGTAGTGACCGCAAACAATGGTAAAAAGGTTTTACCCTTGGCATTTGGATCTGACCTAGGTGCCATTATAAAACCGACCAATAAGTTAGTGATCAACGCTGTAGTTTGGAGTCTGTTTCTTGAGCAGGAATTTGTGTATGTAGGGGATGCCGGCATCGTGGAACCAAGCGGTAAAACGCAGCGGTACGGTATAGACTTCGGACTGCGTTATCAACTCTCTGACTGGCTATTTCTCAATGGGGATCTCAATTATACCCATGCCAGAAGCCAAGAGGAACCAAAAGGGTCCGACTTTATTCCCTTAGCCCCCGACTTTACCTCTTCTGGTGGTCTTACGGTTCGAGATTTAGGCAATTTTTCGGGAAGCATCAACTACCGATACGTGAAAGACCGACCGGCCAATGAAGATAATTCGATCATTGCCGAAGGTTATTTTGTATCCGATTTCAATTTGAACTATTCCCATAAAAACTGGACATTCGGAATTATTATAGAAAATTTGTTGGATACCGAATGGAACGAAACGCAATTCGCCACAGAAAGTAGATTGGTTAATGAAGCAGCACCGGTAACGGAAATCCATTTTACGCCTGGTACACCCTTCTTCGCAAAGCTTAAAATTTCGTTAACTTTCTGATAAAAATCATTGGATATCCACCTTTGTTTTGCAATCTATATATTTCAACATGCGAAGGATACATGATAATCTTGTCCAAAATTTTTGGTCTAAAAAAAATTCTTAAACCTCAAATGTATCTAAAACAACTGTTAATAGAACAGATTCCATGGGACTAAATGTTATTTTTGCCATTCAAAAGGCTGCCCGACAACTTTGTAATCCAAAAAAATTATGCAATAGCCATGGGGCCGCTGCTATAAGATTGAAGAACTATGTTTCAAATATTCAGTAAAAAAAAATTTCTTGTAGACTCTTTGGACGGGTTCATT
>JBBKWR010000234.1:0-4241 GCA_037969055.1 Flavobacteriaceae bacterium
GGCTTTTCGGGCAGCGGTTATTTTGGACATTCAGAGGAAGAAATCAAAGGTATCTTTAAAGAATACGGCATGAAGGTCCCCGCCATGCACACCGATTTAGAGACCTTGGAAAATAATATGGCCGATCTAGGGAAGGCAAGTAAAGCCCTTGGCTTTGAATATGTAATTCTACCTTCCATTCCTGATGAAAGGCGCAGGACCTTGGAGGATTACAAGCTCATGGCCGATACGTTTAATAAGATTGGCAAAAATGCCAAAGCGGTTGGGATAAAATTCGCGTATCACAACCACGGTTATGGACTAAGTGCAGTAGATGGACAAATTCCACTACAGATCATTTTGGACAATACCGATCCCAATTTGGTATTCTTGGAAATGGATCTTTTTTGGACCATTTCTGGAAAGGCGGATCCCATATCCTATTTAAAAAAATACAAAGGACGCTATCGCGCCATGCACGTAAAGGATATGAAAGAGAAGAAGTCCTTTTCAGGAGACGGCGGAGATCCAAGTCAATGGATTCCGTTATTCCCCAATATGACCACAGCAGGCGATGGGGTGATAGACTTAAAATCGATCCTCCCCGTGGCCAAAAAAAATGGGGTAAAACATTTCTTTGTGGAACAAGACATGGTTCAAGACCCTCAAATTGCCTTGAAGAAAAGTTTCGATTATTTAACTACCTTTTGATAGTTCTGGGGTTGCGCAGAAATAAAAATACAGTAAGAACATGAAAAGAAAAGACTTTATCAGAACCTCTGCCACCTTCGCTGCCGGTACGGCAATGGTGCCGATGGTTTCCTGTAAGCATGAGAAAAGGAAATCGTTGAACAGGCAGTGGTAGAACGAAAAAATTGGGCCGGGAACCTGACCTATAAAGCCCAGAATTTATATGAGCCCAACACATTAGAAGAGGTACAGCAATTGGTCCGGAAATTGGAGTCGCAAAAGGCTTTGGGGTCCTGTCATTGTTTTAACAATATCGCGGATAACAAGTTTAACCAGATTTCCACCAAAAACCTGAAAGGCGTACTAGACATCGATCCTGAGGCAATGACGGTAACGGTAGGAGCGGGGACCAAATATGGAGATTTTGCCCCCGAACTCCACCAAAAAGGATATGCACTACACAACCTTGCCTCTCTACCACACATTTCGGTGGCTGGGGCCTGTGCTACGGCAACCCATGGATCAGGGGTTCGAAATGGCAATTTGGCCACCAGTGTTTCCGCTTTTGAAATCGTTAAGGGGAATGGGGAAATCGCTCAACTGAGCAGGGCCCAGGATGCAGAGGTTTTCAACGGGGCCGTCGTTAATTTAGGGGCACTTGGTATTCTGACCAAAGTAACCCTTGATCTACAAAAAACGTATGAGGTGCGACAGGATGTTTTTCAAGAACTGACCTTGCATTCCTTAAAAGATAATTTCGATACCATTCTTTCCGCAGGTTATAGTGTAAGTCTTTTTACAGATTGGCAAGAAGGGCTTATTAGTCAAGTTTGGGTAAAGCGTAGAACTGATGGTAACATTACAGAATTGGGTAATGAATTTTTTGGGGCCAAGGCCGCAACAAAAAACCTGCACCCGATTACCAAACTTTCAGCGGAAAATTGCACGGAACAAATGGGGGTTCCCGGTCCTTGGTACGATCGTCTGCCCCATTTTAAAATGGGATTTACCCCTAGTAGTGGTGAAGAATTACAATCTGAATTTTTTGTGCCCTACGAGTTAGCACTCGACGCTATCTTGGCCTTGGAAAAAAAGAAAGAGCTTATTTATCCACAATTGATGATAACCGAAATACGTACCATCGCCAAGGATAATTTCTGGATGAGCCCTTGCTATCAACAAAATTGTGTTGCCATTCATTTTACATGGAAACAGAACGTAAAGGAAGTTGGCGAATTGTTGCCCATCATCGAAGCGGAACTTGCACCGTTCCAGGCACGCCCGCATTGGGGGAAGATATTTACCATGGCACCTTCGGTCCTGGCCTCCCGGTATCAAAAACTTCCGGAGTTTCTTGAATTGGCAAAACAATTCGATCCCCAAGGCAAATTCAAAAATGATTATCTGAACCTAAACATCTACCAAGTCTAAACAATAACAACATAAAGTAAACCTGACAAATGAAAAAATTAAATAGTACACTTTTAATGACAGCACTCTTCCTAGTCATTTCAAATAGCAATGGACAAGAAATTAGCACCGGCGAAAATGTGGCGGTTACCAGCACGGAATCCGGAAAGGTGAGAGGCTTCATTCATGCGGGTACCTATATCTACAAAGGGATTCCCTATGCCCAGGCGGAACGCTTTATGCCCCCGACTAGACCGACCCCATGGGAAGGGGTACGAAGTTCAACCAGCTATGGTCCCGTAGCACCGTTGATGTCGCCCACCACCCAAGTACAGGATGAACCTGAATTTGTTTTCGATCACGACTGGGGTTTCCCCAACGAAGATTGTTTGCGGATCAATATTTGGACGCCCAGCATCGCCGACGGTAAAAAAAGACCTGTACTGTTCTGGATACATGGCGGGGGCTTTACCGCTGGCTCCAGTCAGGAACTCCCCTCCACAGATGGGGAAAATTTGAGCAAGAGGGGCGATGTCGTGGTGGTATCCATCAACCATCGGCTCAATATTTTGGGCTTTTTAGACCTTTCGGCCTATGGCGACAAGTACCAACATTCCGCCAATAACAGTATGTTGGATATTGTCTCAGCCCTGGAATGGGTGAAGACCAACATCTCGAATTTTGGCGGCGACCCAGATAACGTGACCATTTTTGGCCAGAGTGGGGGCGGAGCGAAGGTAAATACATTAATGGCCATGCCGAAAGCCAAAGGACTCTTCCATAAAGCAATAAACCAAAGTGGTTCTTTCCGTACCGCTATGTTGGAAAAAGCAGAGACCCAGGCGATTGGGGCAGAGGTGATGTCCATACTAGGTTTGGGTGAAAACCAAGTAGACAGCCTACAAAAGGTCTCTTTTGAAACCTTGGCCGCGGCGGGTACCAAGGCGTTACAGATTATTGCCGAAAAAAATAAGGCGGCGGGCAAGCCCGTAATCGGTTTTGGCCTTAGTTGGGGCCCTAGTCGGGATGGTACCGACCTGCCCTATCAGTTATTTTCAAAAGAGGCTTTCGAACTATCGAAGCAGGTGCCCTTACTGTTGGGCACCACGAAAAATGAATTTACCCCATTTGTGAACGGTCGGTTTTTCAAGGCGACGAAAGAGGAGGTTACCGCGCAGCTCAAGGAAACCTACAAAGACAAAGCCGATGCCTACATTTCGGCCGTCAAAAAGGCATATCCGGCCGATACAAGACCATCCGACCTGTTGGACATTGATACCATGTTTAGGCCGGGAGCCGTTGACCAGGCCAATCAAAAATCGTCCTTGGCTGGGGGTGCTCCGGTATACATGTATTTATTTACCTGGCAATCGCCTGTATTTGACGGAAAATATAAGTCACTTCATTGCATGGAACTGCCTTTTGTGTTTGACAATATTGAGAGGGGCAAAAACATGACTGGGGGGGGAAAAGCGGCCCATTCGCTCGCTGCGAAGGCCAGCGAAGCATGGATCCATTTTGCCAAGACCGGAAATCCGAACCACAGTGGACTTCCCCAATGGCCCGCTTACAATAATTCGAATACGGCGACCATGCATTTGGACAATACCTGTGAAGTAAAACCACAGATGGACAAAGAATTGTTTTCCTTGGTGGCCAATCAATAAATTAAAACAACAAGAGGTTAAACCTTTTCATTAAATCGCGGTCTTAAAATTAATCTTAATTTTATATACATAACCAACTTTATTTATCATGCTGAAAAAAATCTTAATTGGCTTGGGAATCCTATTGATCATTATTCAATTCTTTCGACCTGAAAAAAACGAATCGAACGATATGACCTATGATGTTTCCACAAAATACCCGGTACCTGATGATGTCAATGAATTGCTCAAGGTGTCGTGTAACGATTGCCATTCCAATAAAACGACTTATCCCTGGTATGCAAAAGTACAGCCCGTGGCCTGGTGGCTCAATGACCACGTCAAAGACGGTAAAAGACACCTGAACTTTTCAAGCTTTACCAAAATGCCAATTGCCATACAGAACCATAAGTTTGAAGAGGTGACCGAAATGGTCGAAAAAAAGGAGATGCCATTGCCGGATTATACGTATTTAGGGTTGCATTCAGAAGCCAAACTCAATGACGAACAGCGCAC
>JBBKWR010000235.1:0-4769 GCA_037969055.1 Flavobacteriaceae bacterium
CCCATAGTCAACAATAAGGCCTCATCATCCTGGATTTTGAAGAAAAAGGTATTCGCCAATTTTGCAGTATTATCCGTTGTGCAAAGATCCAAACTAACGGTATCAAAATTAACTGACTCTATTTGAAGGTTACCATCATTACAAGCTATAAATACGATAATTAGGGCTAAAATTTGTATTCGCTTCATGCGCCAAATTTAAACGAAATAACCCATAGGATTATCCTATATGGAGAAGAAATTAATTTTATTTAGGTTATTTTTGGCAAATAATAAAAGTTCAGGAATTGGATATTAAAAAGGTATATCTCGACAATGCGGCCACCACCCAGGTGCGGGAAACGGTCATTGCGAAAATGCAGAAAGCCTTGGCGGAATGCTATGGAAATCCGTCCTCTACGCACAGTTATGGCAGGTCGGCCAAAACCATTGTTGAAACGGCGAGGAAGACCATTGCGAAACAGCTAAACGCACAACCTTCAGAAATCGTGTTTACTTCTGGTGGTACAGAGGCGGATAACATGATCATGCGCTGTGCCGTTCGGGATTTAGGGGTAAAAACCATTATCACGTCAAAGATTGAGCATCATGCCGTATTACACACCGCAGAGGATTTGGTCAGGGAACATGATGTTGCTTTAAAATTTGTTAATTTGGATGAGTTCGGAAACCCTGATTATCCACATTTGGAAGCACTCTTAAAAAAAGATGGCACCAAAAAATTGGTGAGCCTCATGCATGTGAATAATGAAATTGGCAATCTCACCGACATGGAAAAAGTGAGCCAGCTCTGTGTTCAAAACAAGGCCTTGCTCCACTCTGATACAGTGCAATCCATAGGCCATTTTGAATGGGATTTGCAAAAGTTGCCCATCGACTTTCTCACGGCGGCATCCCATAAATTTCACGGGCCCAAGGGCATTGGTTTCGCCTTTATCAGGAAGAATTCTGGTTTAAAACCTTTTATTTCAGGGGGTTCACAGGAGCGGGGTTTTCGAGGGGGCACTGAATCTTTTCACAATATTGTAGGGTTGGAAGAGGCATTCATCAACTGTTATGACCATTTGCAGAGGGAGCGGGAATATGTGACAGGGCTTAAGCGACATTTTATCGAGCGTATTGAAAAAGAAATTCCAAATACTAAATTCAATGGGCTATCCGGCGTGTTGGATAAAAGCACCTACACCTTGGTAAATGTATGTTTACCGGTTTCCGAGCAAAAAGCCTTGATGCTTTTGTTTCATTTAGATCTAAAAGGCATAGCCTGTTCCAAAGGTAGTGCTTGCCAGTCGGGCAGTGACCAAGGTTCCCATGTACTATCGGAAATACTTTCCCCAGAGGATATGCAAAAGCCCTCCTTGCGGTTTTCCTTCTCCGCCTATAATACGGTAGAAGAGATCGATTACGTGGTAGACGTACTAAAAGAATTTATGGCCAGTTAATTGGACTGTTTTTTCCTATCTTTCTTTTTCTCCCTGTCATAGGGGAATTTTCTAGCGGCCAGGATCATCATACGGTCTATCATATCGGCAGTGTTCTTGCCCGATTTTTTATTGATTTCCTGCTCATATTTCCAAAGTAATTTACCTTTTTCCCCGTCACTAATTTTAATTCCTATTCGCCCGTAATTGGCTTTTCCGAGAAAATAGTCTATAATACTAAATTCAGTTGGGACCCCCGTAGAAAGTAATACGTTTAAATCCAAATTACCGTTTATGATCCCATCAACCCCCAAGATCTCACTTAATTGTTTAGGGGTATAAATATCCATATTGTCATAGCTGATATTATTTTGGGCCAAAATCGCATTGGTGTTATCGATATTCTGGAAATCAACTGAGAATTTCTTTTTCTTTTTCCTTTTGGAAAAATAGGTTTCCAATGCATTCTGCACGGCAATCCCTTCTTTTTTTTCCAAAGCTTTCAATTCCTCTTTCGATCGATTGTCTTTGAGGTCTAAATGGGTCAAAAAAGGTAATATTGCCAGCACGTTGTGTTTATCGCTAAGTTCATCGAATTGATCGCTTTCATAGATGTTCTTTTGGGCCTGCGCCCAAAAGTTGGTCAAGATCAATAACGATATCAGGAATTTCTTTTTCATGTTTTTAAGATAGTTGGGCATTTTCGCCCACTGGATTTACAACCGCATGCTAATTCTTACGTTAAAAACCCTTCCTGTCATAAAGTTGGGCACGGCGAATTGTTGTTTGCTGTCAACATCCCTAACCCAAGTATTCGTGATGGAGTTTTGGGTATTGAACATATTAAAAATCTCGAACCCACCACTTAAATCTTTAAAACGGTAGAGCCAATGATTTTTAGGGTACTTTTTGTTATTGTCCACAAAAATATAGGAAATTCCCAAATCGGCACGCTTATAGTCCCTTAATCTATTCTGAAAAATATAAGGGTCGGCATAATTGGGCGAACCGCCGGGCACTCCGGTGTTATAAACCAGATTAAGGTACATTTTGAGGTTTGGGTTATTGGGTAGGTAGTCTTGGAACAATATACCCAATTTCAACCGTTGGTCCAATGGGCGCGCAATAAATCCTTTTTGATCTATATTTTCCTCCGTTTTTAGATAGCCCAGACTTACCCACGATTCGGCACCCGGGACAAATGCCCCGTTCATACGCAGCTCAACGCCATATACATAAGCTTCGGCATCATTGTTTGCGGCGTATCTTATCCTTACATCTTCCAAGGTATAAGGGTTCACCCGATCGAGAAATTTGTAATACACCTCACCGAGAAGGGTAAAGGGTCGATCCCATAGTGTAAAGCTATATTCATTTCCAAAAACGATATGAATGGAATTTTGGGCACCCACCCCGGGTCTTACCTTACCTTCCCGATCCCGCATTTCCCGATAAAAAGGTGGCTGCTGATAAAATCCGCCTGAAATCCGAAAGAAAATGTCCTTCTCCCACATAGGTTTGAAACCAAATTGGGCCCTCGGACTAAAAATGACATGTGGGGTCTTTTCGATTCCTGTTCCACTAACGGTCCAATACTGGGCTCTGAGACCAACATTATAGTAGATATCGGCCCGATTCCATTGCTTTTGGGCACTATACTGTGCAAAACCGGAAAAACGGTTGTTCTTCACAAAATTGAGGGAACTCACCCCTTCATAAGCTATAATAGGGCCATCAAAGGGCGCTTCTGGTTGATTGTTGATAAGCTCTAGGATTGGCGGTCTAATATAGAATCCAGCCGAGTCCAAAAATGTCGATTCCCGCAATTGGTCCCTAATATCTTCATGGGTATATTTTACGCCCCACTCCATTATTTTGCCATTTTTGCTATGCTTACCTTTGTGTTCTAAATTAAAAATCAGGGCATCCAGTTCGTTGCGGGTGCGGTTGAACTCTGATCCCAGGCCTCTTGATGTGGTTACCCCTCCATGTTTATCACTGCCAAGGTTGGTGTCGAGTTCTCCCAATTGGTATTGTGCGATCACATCCGAATACTCCTCTTCAGTAGTGTGGTAAATTGATGATATAACTTTCAGCGTAATATTTTCAGTAAGATCATAATTTGCTTTCAAAGCGGCCAATGCCGTGGCGAATCGATTGTTTTCCCTGCCTTCATAATAAACGGTCAAGGCCCTAAGATCATCCAGCGTACCGAAGTTTGTTTGTCTGAGCACAGGTTCGTTCTCGTAGTGGTTGATTCCTAAATTTCCCAAAAAGTTTAAATTGAACTTATTGGAAAACCGATAGGTAAAATAGCTTTGAAAATCGGCAAACTTTGGGTTAAAATTGCCGACAGTTTCTTGGCTGCCAACAAAAAGCGCGTTATTTCTATAGCGCACGCCCATAATGCCGCTAAAAAGTTTGTTTTTGGAGAGGGTTTCGGCTGCGACGGCTGCCCCCAAAAAACTAACGTCCATCCCCATTCCGAAACTGGTAGGATTTTTATAAGTGATATCCAATACCGATGAAAGCTTATCACCATATTTCGCTTGGAAGCCCCCAGGTGAAAATTTAAGGTTTTGAACCAGGTCGCTATTCACAAAACTCAATCCTTCCTGTTGGGCCGAACGGACCAAAAATGGTCTATATACCTCAATTTCGTTTACATAGACCAAGTTTTCATCGTAATTGCCGCCCCGTACCGAATATTGGGTACTAAGTTCATTACTAGCGGAAACGCCCGGTAATAATTTAAGTATATTTTCAACCCCTGCGTTCGCTCCAGGAATTCTTCTGACCAATTCTGGAGAAACAGTGACAATTCCCTCCGCCCTTTTTTCGCCCGTTGGAGAAACTGTAACACCTGCAATCTGGATTGCATCAGTTTTGAGAACTGGATTGAATTCGTAGGTTTCATTGGTGGTCAGTATAAAGCGATCCAATACCACATTCCTATGACCCAAATGCGAAAAGGTAACCGTTGTTTGCTCGTCAGCAATGATTTGTAGTAAATAAAATCCGTTCGCATCGGTGAAGACGCCATTATAGGAAGTAGCAATATTAACACCTGATAGGGGCTTGTTAGTTTCATCAAGGACCACCCCTGTAATGGTAGCAGATTGTGCCCAAACCAGATTTATTTGGCACAATAACAAAAAGAAAAAAAAGGCTTTAAACCACGTCAAACTTTCTATTTTCGATAAAATGTACTGTTATAGGTTGTCGTGTTGCCAACGTTATCGGTCACAACGACCTGAAGTTCACATTGCGTTCTGCTCAATATACGATCGTCGAAATTGTAAGTAAGTGTTTTGGTCTTTGGTTCATATTCCATAAGGATCCAATCTCC
>JBBKWR010000236.1:0-23826 GCA_037969055.1 Flavobacteriaceae bacterium
TTGGTGGCCGCAGAACCTTTGGTGCAAGATCCGGTCGCCATGGCATTTGACGAAGGCGGACGGCTTTGGGTTGTCGAAATGCTTGGTTTTATGACAGATATCGATGGCACGGGCGAGGAAGACCGGGTCGGTCGAATCTCTGTACTGTTCGACGATGATGGGGATGGGCAAATGGACAGAAGCCAGATTTTTTTGGACAGCCTTGTATTACCTAGGGCCATCGCTGTAACCAAAGGTGGCATCTTGGTTTCCGAAAATATTCCATTATGGTATGTGGAGGATAGCAATGGAGATTTTAAGGCCGATAGGAAAACCTTGGTCGATTCAACCTATGGGGGGTTGGGCATGCCAGAACATTCAGCAAACGGACTATGGCGCGGGATGGACAATTGGCTCTACAACGCCAAATCAAAGTACCGGTACAAATATATCGGTGGTCAATGGGTCAAAGATGAAACCGAGTTTCGCGGACAATGGGGTATCAACCATGATGATGCGGGCCGCTTGTTTTACAATTACAATTGGTCCCAGCTGCATGCCGATCTCGTGCCGCCCAATATCTTGAGCCGTAATAAAAACCATATTCCATCTAGTGGCATCGATCACGGGTTGACCCTAGAACGGGAAATTTTTCCCATCCGTAGTAACACTGCTGTGAACAGGGGATATGTAACAGGCACTTTGGACAACCAGGGGCGGCTGTTGGAATTTGCTTCTGCTTGCGGCCCTTTGCTGTATCGGGGGGATGCGCTCCCCGAAAATTATTATGGCAATGCCTTTGTCTGCGAGCCAACGGCAAACTTAATCAAGAGGAACAAAGTGATAGAAGATGGGTTTATGCTTAGTGCGCAAGGGGTTTATAAAGACAGGGAATTTTTGGCCTCGACCGATGAACGTTTCCGCCCAATCTCGTTAGCTTCGGGTCCGAATGGTGCATTATATGTGGTGGATATGTATAAAGGTATCATTCAACATGGGCCATATATGACGCCCTACCTAAGGGAAATAACCTTGGCCCGAAAACTGGATAAACCCATACACATGGGTCGCATCTGGCGCATTCGGTCTAAAACCAAACAAGGTAATCGCAAGACCATCGATCTTTCCAAAGCTGATCCTAAAGCGCTTATTTCCGAATTGGGAAGCACTAATGGCTGGACACGCGATATGGCGCAACGCTTGCTGGTGGAAAAAGGGAGATTTAATTTGAGCGACCTTAACGGAGTCATTCAAAATGGAAATCCGTTGGCCCAACTTCACGCCTTGTGGACCTTGGAAGGATTGGGTGAAGGAACTCCCGAGGTCTATTTCGCGGCATTAAAATCTAAAGATCCCAAAGTCGTGCAGGCCGCCTTGCGCTTGCTAACAGGAATGAAATCAATGAATAGCGAGACCAAAAAAGAGATTTCGCAGTTTATTATTGAAAATTATGGCGCAGCACATCCATTGGTGCAACTGCAAATGGTACTGACCAGTGACCTATTGAATTCTGAGGTTGCTTTTGGGGTCATGGAGAAATTTTTAATGAAATATGGCGGACTTCCTGTGGCCCGAGACGTGGTTATGAGCAGCTTGCAGGAAAAGGAATCAATGTTGTTGTCCCAGTTGCTTTCCAGGCCATCATGGAGATCGTATGATCAGTCTAGGGAAATTTTTACGGAGATGTTGGCCACTGCCATTTCCAACGGGGATAAGGAAAAAGAGATAAAACAATTGTTGACAAATATAGCCTCCAAACAAGACCAGCAATTAGCGTGGATCAGAGATGCCCTGGCCAACGGAATGATCAGTTCTAGGGGGTCCAATGAAGCTGGCGAAATTTTGCTTTCGAGTGAACCAACAGCTAGCGTTCAAAGTGCCCTACCAGAAATCCTCCTAAAAAAACTGTCGTGGCCGGGAAAACCAGTAGTGCAGAATCTTGCCAAGAATACTACAGAAAAGATCGACGCCAAAGTATTTGCGAAAGGGCGACAAAAATACTTGAACCTATGTGCCAACTGTCACGGTACACAGGGCGAAGGAATGCCCCGCTTTGCCCCTCCCCTTAAAAATTCTGAATGGGTTAATGGCAAGGGCTATAAATTGGCGATGATCTTACTACATGGATTGGAAGGCCCCATTTCTGTAAATGGCAAGACTTATGACACTCCGGACATACTGCCGATCATGCCCTCCTTTTCCACTTTGCAAAATGAGGATATAGCCGCTGTATTGACCTATATAAGAAATAGCTGGGGTCATACACAATCTGCAGTTTCCAACAGATCCGTGGGACTGATCCGTTTTCGCACGCAAGGTCAGATTATGCCATGGAAAGCATCGGAACTAGACACTTTGAAATTTAATATGGATCAATAGCCAAATAAGGTAAAAAATGAGGAATTTTGGTACGTTAGTTTTATTGCTCTTTGCTCTTATAGCCTGCAAATCGAAGTCAGACAAAAAAACAATTGCAGGCGATGATGTGGAACAAAATTTTATAATCCAGGCAACGGATAGTTCAATTCAAGTTTTTTCTGAGAAGGGTACAACTGCCTTGGTCACCCAAAATGTAAAACCCAATTTCCGCCCTTTTATCCATCCGATATTGGCACCAGGCACAACTTCGGAACTCACCCAATTTAGTCCATCGCACCACAAACACCAAACTGGTCTTTATTGGGGGTTTACCCGTGTGAACGGTTCGGGGATCGACTCCGCAGGATTAAAAAAATGGTTTTACGACAGGAACAAACCAAAAGACATTGAAAAGCAAATCGGCCGAGATTTCTTTCATTTTCCAGAAGATGATCATTGGCAAAAAGTGGAAGCCCAAGTTTTGATCGACAAGGGCAAAGAGGTAAAATGGAAGTCGGTTTATCATATGTTGGATGATGTTGGGACCCCCATTTTAAAGGAAACCCAAACTTGGACCTTTAAAGAAAAATCAGGTCATTATTTATTGGATTTGGAATGGGCAGGCGAAGCACTGACCGATATAACCATTAATGAATTCGATTACGGGGGACTCTTTCTACGGATGCCCTGGAAGAAAGGGATCAAAGGGGAAGTGGAAAATGCCGCCCGACAACGCAACGAAAAGGCTGAGGGCCAAAGGGCAATGTGGGTAGATGCAGGAATGGCAATCGATGGCCTAAAGGAATGGGGGCATATTGCCATTTTTGATCATCCAGACAACGCTGGTTTTCCCCAACCCTGGAGGGTTGACGGACAACTTGGTATAGGGCCGGTGCGTGCCAAAATGGGCGACTGGCATATAAAAAAGGGGGAGGTTGAAATCATTCGGCATCAGATAGTCGCTTATTCAGGAAAGTTGGATGCCATCCAATTGGACGATTTATGGGGCGATTATGTTGGGGACAAAGGCATGTACAATACTGCATCGCTCTGGGACATTGCAAAAAAAGAAGGCCGCGATGCCAAACTATTGAGTCCCGAGGAAGCCGTAATGGCGATGACGATAAAAAAAGGATATAAGGTAAATGCCTTCGCCTCGGAACCCATGATTACCCAGCCCATGGCTTTTTGTTGGGACGATAAGGGGAGACTATGGATTGCCGAGAACAGGGATTATGAATCGCGGGGAGACGGTTTTTCAAATTATGGGGACAGTCGCATTTTAATTCTGGAAGATACCGATCATGATGGGGTGGCCGATACCAAGAAAGTATTTTTGGAGGATATCCCATTTCCTTCCGCAATTGCAGTTGGTCATGGCGGACTCTTTTTAGGGGCCCCGCCCAACCTTCTTTTTGTGCCCGACAAGAACAATGATGATAGGGCGGATGTGAAAGACATTAAAGTCTTGTTGACCGGTTGGGGCATTCGGGACCGGCATGAAACGATCAATAGCCTGCATTGGGGTCCTGATGGATGGCTATATGGCCTTGAAGGATTTGCAACTCCGTCGGTCATAAGAAAGCCTAAAGGAAAAGGCCGAATTTACAGACATCGTGAAGCGTTTCCAGAAGATCTGTTAGATGCGGATGGTATTGAAATGAACGGAGGCGTCTGGAGATACCACCCTATCAAGGATCGATTTGAAGCCGTGGCACATGGTTTCAGTAATCCGTGGGGTATCGATTATGATTCAAAAGGACAATTGTTTATTTCTGCCTGTGTGATTCCGCACATGTTCCATATTATTCCTGGGGGGATTTATCACCGGCAAGGGGGCCAACATTTTAATCCGTACGTCTATGAAGATATCAAAACCATTGTCGATCATAGGCACAGATCGGCACATGGGGGCGCCAGGATCTACCAATCAGATGCTTTTCCCGAAGACCAGCAAGGAAGGCTATTTATGGCGAACATTCACGAGCATGCCGTGTTGTCGGATATTTTAAAAGCGAATGGATCTGGTTTTACTGCTAGTCATGGCGAGGATTTTATGTTGGCCAATAATGCACAATGGGTAGGTTTCAGCGTGGAAGTGGGTCCGGAAGGAGGCCTATATGTTCTCGATTGGCACGATGCGGATATTTGTGGTGGGGAGGTGCTGAACAAAGAAACCGGTAGGGTATTTAGGATCATGCCTGAAAAATCGAATGCGGATAATTGGCCTGGCAGGTATGACGATCTAAATAAAAAAAGTGATGTTGAGCTGGTCGCACTTCAACAGCGCAAAAGTAATTGGCATGCACAGAGGGCAAGGGTTATTTTGCAGTTCAGGGCCACTAAGAACCCAATAGACGCATCAGCTATCAAAGCACTAAAGGCTATGCTCAATAATGGGCCAACCGAAGATAGGAGGCTTCGCGCCTTATGGACCTTACAAATTACGGGCAATTTAAGTGAAGATCGGTTAATCGACTTATTGGCGGATAAAGATCAGTACATTCGTGGATGGGCCATCCAATTTTTGGGCGAAGACGCCCCAATATCCTCCAAAGGGCGTCAAGCAATGGCTATATTGGCCCAAAAAGAACCATCTCCAATAGTTAGGCGCTATTTGGCGGGTGCCCTGCAAAGAATGAATGAAAGTGACCGATGGGATATTGCAGAATCTTTGGTACAATCGGGCACGGATGCAAATGACCCCAATATACCATTGCTATTATGGTTTGGAATAGAGCCCTTGGTGGCCAACCAGCCTCAAAAAGCCTTGGCACTCGCTAACAAAAGTCATATCCCATCAATAGTCCAAAAAATTGCTAGACGTCTGGTCGATGGCGATCAAATGACACCTTTGGTTGTTGAATTGGGTCGTAAAACCGATATCCAATTTGATCTTTTACAGGGAATGGTAGCCGGATTGGAGGGCAGATCAGATAGCACCGAACCTACAAACTGGGGAGGCACCTATAGGCTGCTTCAATCCGACCCCAAACTATCCGCCTTATCGGATGAAGTCGCCCAACATTTTGGCAATGCCGAGGCGGCCAAAAAAATGATGGCCATCATTAGTGACCCAGGTGCCGACTTGCAAAAAAAACAGAACGCCATCCGTACCTTGGCCCTCCATCAAAGAAAAGAACTCGAATCATTATTGCCAAAAATAGTGGACCAACCTGATTTGAGGCAGGAATCGATTCGGGCCATGGCGGCCTATGAGAACGAAGAAATGGGAAAGATGCTGTTGGAGAAATACCCTAGCTTTTCCATCACGGAAAAACAAGAAGTCATTCTCACGCTTGCTTCAAGGCCGGTCTATGGCGCCCTTTTGGCGCAGGCCATCAAAAAAGGTACGCTGCCCAGGAAAGACATTCCTGCACATGTAGCCATGCAGCTAAGGCGGGTAGTGGGCAATGGCTTTGTTGAAATTTGGGGTCCGATCGACGATATTTCCGGTGATATTCAAGGCCAGTATGCCAAATACCGCCGCCTTTTATCTGATCAAGCCATTGCAGATGCGAATCCATCAGAAGGTGAGTTGATATTTCAGCGTACTTGCGCGGCATGCCATATGATGTACGGGAAGGGCGGCATCCTAGGCCCAGATCTTACGGGTTCTAACAGGGGCAACACGGTATATCTCCTGAACAACATCCTGAACCCTAGTGGCGACGTCCAGGACGACTACAAATTGGTGGTCATTACTACACAGGATGGAAGGACCTATAGTGGCAATATAATCGCCGAAGATGACCGGAATATTTCGTTCCGTGTGGTCGGGCAAGAACCAATTTCGATCAATAAATCTAAAGTACGCTCAAGGGAGGTCACAGAAAAATCAATGATGCCGGAAGGGTTGCTAAATACCCTAAGCGATACCGAAGTGATAAATTTGGTGGCATACTTAAAATCAATAGATCCATCCAATGAGCTATAAACGTTACCTTATTTAAATTCCTCATTATGAAAAATAAAAAAATTAAAGTTGCCATCACAGGGCTTGGTTTCGGGGCGGAATTTATACCCATCTATCAAAAACATCCCAATGCGGAGATGTATGCCATATGTCAGAGAACACCCTCCAAATTGGATGAAATTGGAAATGCGTTCGGAATCGACAATCGATATACCGATTATGCAGAAATGCTACTAGATCCAGAGATCGATGCGGTACATATCAACACGCCGATCCCAAACCACGCGCAACAGTCAATAGCGGCATTAAAGGCTGGAAAGCACGTGGCCTGTACCGTTCCAATGGCAACAACAGTGGAAGAATGTCGACAAATCGTTGAATTGGTTAAACAGACCGGACTTACCTATATGATGATGGAAACGGTGATTTATAGCCGGGAATTTCTTTTTGTGAAGGAAATGTACGACAAGGGCGAAATGGGCCGAATCCAATTTTTACGGGCATCCCACCAACAGGAAATGGCCGGATGGCCTGGATACTGGGAAGGCCTGCCCCCAATGCATTACGCCACACATTGTGTTGGACCCATCTTGGCATTACCAGGTGGCGAAGCGGAATATGTGTCTTGTTTTGGATCTGGTAGGATCGATGAAAAATTGGTCCCGATCTATGGCTCTCCCTTTGCTGTTGAAACCTGTCATATCAAATTCAAAGATTCGGATCTCGCAGCAGAATTGACACGTTCGCTCTTTAATACGGCCCGACAGTACCGCGAGAGCTTTGATGTATATGGGAGCAAGAAGTCTTTTGAATGGACGCTCATCGAACATGAAGATTCCGTGGTACATACCGGGGAAGTACCCGCTCGGGTAAAAATACCGGACTATGGCCATTTGTTGCCCGATGAAATATCGTCCTTTACAAAGGCTGGGGTGTATGACTCCGATGACAATCAGCATCTTTCTTTCATTCAGGGATCAGGACACGGGGGATCACATCCCCATTTGGTACATGAATTTTTAATGGCACTTGTTGCGGAACGGCAACCTTATCCCAATGCCGTGCAATCGGCGAACATTACCTGTGTGGGCATCTTGGCACATGATTCCGCAATGAATGGGGGGGCGATCATGAAATTGCCCAATTTTACCTTAAAATAAAAATACTGGCTAGCATCCACTAAATACACAGATGACCACAACTTAATATTCATTATGCAAATAAACACAAATCTCATCGCCAAAAATTTGAAGGATAAAGTTGATGCACTATGGTCATTGTCCGGCAATAAAATTCAAAGTTTGGCATCGCACCTCAAAGGCGTATCGGGCTCACCCGTAGTGACGGTAAAAGGCAGGTATGAACCAAGAAGTTGGACCGATTGGACACAAGGCTTCCAATTTGGGTCAGAATTAATACAATTTGAAGCGACCGGAGATAAGTTCTTTTTGGATCTTGCCCTAGCCAACATCAAGTCAAAGATGACCCCGCATGTCAGTCATTTTGGTGTGCATGATCATGGATTTAATAATTTAAGCACCTATGGGCATTTACTTAGACTTTATAACGAAGGAAAAGTTCCAGAAGATCCATGGATAAAGGAGTACTGTATTTTGGCTTTAAAGTTATCGGCATCCGTACAGGCGCAACGTTGGACCAAAATTCCCGAAGGCGGATTTATTTATTCCTTTAACGGTCCACATTCCTTATTTGTAGATACCATTCGGACCATTCGTATACTGGAGGCAGGCCATATTCTGGGCCATTATACTTCGGGTGAGAACGATGCCAAGGTTAGTTTGCTAAAAAGAGCATTTGAACACGTGTTGGCCACCAGCAAATATTCCATTTTCTATGGGGAAGGAAGGGACACCTATGATCTTTGGGGCCGAACGGCCCATGAAGCTCTTTTTAATGTAAATGATGGTAACTTCCGCTCCCCTTCGACACAACAAGGTTATAGCGGATTTTCCACATGGACGCGCGGATTGAGTTGGGCGATGTTGGGATTTGCAGAACAACTTGAATTTCTACAAACACAAGAAGAATTACCAGAAACCATCGCCCTGGGAGGTATTGCACATTTGGAAGAAACCTTCCTCAAGGCAGCTCGGGCGACATGTGATTTTTATATCAAAAACAGTGCCCTTGACGGTATTCCCTATTGGGATACTGGCGCGCCAGGTTTGGTACATCTAAAGGGTTGGCAACATAAAAATGCGGATCCTTTTAATGATTTTGAGCCCGTTGATAGTTCCGCTGCTGCCATCGGGGCACAGGGCCTGCTGAGATTGGGATACTACTTAAAAAGCAAGAAAGCCAAAGATGCCGACACCTATTGGTCAGCAGGATTAACGGTTGCGGACAATTTGTTTAAGGAGCCTTATCTTAGTACAAATCCCGATCATCAAGGTTTGGTACTCCATTCCATATATCACCGCCCGAATGGTTGGGACCATATTCCCACAAACAGTGTAATACCCAACGGGGAAGCCAGTATGTGGGGCGACTATCATGCCAGGGAGCTTGCACTATATTTAGATCGAATCAACAATAGCAAGCCCTACTATACCTTTTTTAATAACATTTCAAATTAAAATGTCTAAATCCAAACCAAAATTTAAAAGAGTCGCCCAATTAAAAACCACAGAAAACTTTCTGGATCATTTGACAGAAATTGGGGTTGAGCTGCCTTTTAAAAATGAATTGGGTCTGCCCGGACAATCAAAACTGGGGGAATCATACCAGTTGAAATCCGGACAGACCATCGGCAACAGATTTTGTATTCTTCCAATGGAAGGTTGGGATGGCACTACTGACGGTTTGCCATCGGAACAGACGAAAAGAAGGTGGAACCACTTTGCCACCAGTGGGGCTAAATTGATTTGGGGTTGTGAAGCGGTCGCCGTGAGCCATGACGGAAGGGCCAATCCCAATCAGCTTATGATCAACGAAAACAATCTCGGCGCCTTTAAAAAGCTATACGCCAACTTGATTTCAGATCATCGAGAGTTATATGGATCAACATCGGATCTAATGGTTGGGCTGCAGCTCACCCACTCAGGTCGATTTTCTGTACCAGATCCTGATCGTATCAAGAAGCCAAAGACGCTGTACAGACATTCAATCCTTGATGAAAAATTCAATATCCCTGAAACCCACAAATTGTTGACCGATCCAGAAATCGACCAAATTGTATCGGACTTTATAAAGGCAGCTGCCTTGGCCAAGGAAGCAGGGTTTCAGTTTGTCGACATAAAACATTGCCACGGGTATTTGGGCCATGAATTTTTAAGTGCTTATCATCGAGATGGTAAATATGGGGGCGCTGTCCAGAATAGATTGCGGTTCTTAACTGATATTGTTGAGGGCATCAGGGAATCCAGTAATATCGAGGTGGCGGTCCGGTTGAGCGCATTCGATTTCGTCCCATTTAAAAAAGGGATCGAAAATATTGGGGTTCCCGAAGCTTTTAGCCAATCCTATATGGAAGCATTCGGTGGTGATGGACAAGGCACCGGCATCGACCTTACCGAAGTTTTCGAAGTGCTTCACTTTTTTGAGGAATTGGGAATTGAATTGGTCTGCATAACAGCTGGTAGTCCTTATTATGTGCCGCATATCCAACGTCCAGCAATTTTTCCCCCTTCCGATGGGTACCTTCCACCAGAGGATCCCCTTGTTGGTGTTGCAAGGCAGATTGAGATCACACGTGAAATTAAGAATAAGTTCCCAAGTCTTTGTATTGTAGGGTCTGCATATTCCTACCTACAAGAATGGCTTCCCTATGTTGCAGAAGCCGTAATTGATCAAAGCATGGCAGATTTTATAGGTTTGGGAAGAATGGTGCTCAGTTATCCACAATTGCCTGACGATGTCTTGAAAGGCAGACCGCTTACACGTGGTAAAATATGCAGAACATTTTCAGATTGTACAACGGCCCCAAGGATCGGAATGCTTTCAGGCTGCTTTCCATTGGACCCGTATTACAAGGAAATGCCCGAAGCAAATAAGCTAAAGGAATACAAAGTAAATATCGGATTATGACCAAGAATATACTGATTACGGGAGGGTCCCGAGGCATTGGATTGGGCATCGCCATAGCATTGGCCAAAATGGGTTGTGCTTTGGCCATTAACGGCAGGCGAAGTGCTAAAGAGGTACAAAAAACGATAGAAGACTTGAGGGAATATGGCAACAAAGTCGTGTACTGCCAAGGAGATATAGCCTCCCCACAAGACAGGGATAACATTATATCGGAAACCATAAAGGCTCTCGGCCAGATCGATGTATTGGTAAACAATGCCGGGGTTGCCCCTGAAAAGCGATTGGATCTTTTGGGGACAACACCTGAAAGTTATGACCGGGTGATGGAAACCAATTTAAAGGGTCCTTTTTTTCTTACCCAAAAGATAGCAAATCACATGATCGCCAACCCACAAAATCCAGAAGGCATTAAAGGTTGTATCATCAACATATCTTCCGTGAGCGCAAACATGGCATCGCCAGAACGTAGCGAATACTGCCTATCCAAGGCAGGGATCGCAATGATGACCAAACTGTTTGCCGTGCGATTGGGAGAGCACCACATTCCAGTTTTTGAGGTAAGGCCGGGTATTATCGAAACCGACATGACCTCGGGCGTTATCAAAAAATATCAAGATTTGATCCAGCAGGGCCTGACCCTCCAACCGAGACTTGGACAACCGGAAGACGTTGGAAAAGCGGTGGCCGCATTGGTGGAGGGAAAATTTCCGTACGGAACAGGGCAAGTTTTAATGGTAGATGGTGGACTCCATATTCCTAGATTTTAAAACCAAAACATGGCAAAGAAAAGCAGTAATCGCATTAAAATTTTAGATTTGGTGGCCCTTGTTTTGTTCATTGCCAGCTTTAGTCCGCTCGTCCTACCACAAAATGAAACCGAGCCGTCACTTTTTAGTATACCCTATACCATGTGGATGGGGTTTTTAATCAGTATTTTGTTTGTAGTACTGGCATACTTAGTTTCATTGGTTCATAAACTGCAAAAGAATGCTGACTAAGTTTATTATTGCGGGCATCCTATATTTGGCCATTCTGATCTTTTTGCTCAGGTGGACCAGAATAAAAGAAAAGACCACGTCAAGTTATTTATTGGGTGGCGGCAGTATAGGATTCGTAATTGGATTGTTCACTACGGCGGCTACCCTTTTCAGTGCTTTTACAGTAGTTGGAATGCCGGATTTTTTTAGGACCCATGGAATAGGTGCTTGGATTTTTCTGGCCGTCTCCGACACCATGATGGTATACGCCTTGATCCGTATCGGGGAATTGCTCCGAAAAAAAGCACGCAAGCTCGATTTCAAGGGCATGTCTGGTTTAATGGTTTCGACATATGGTACCAAGTTGGCAGGATTTGTGGCTTTTGGTGGAGCCGTCGTTTTTTTGGTGCCGTATATTGCCGTACAAATAAGTGGTATTTCAATATTTTTAAAGGCAGCTTTTCCCGATGTGATACCGGTATGGGGATGGAGCTTGATCATTGTTGCCATAATGGTCATATACAGTGAGACAGGAGGGCTAAGGGCCATCATGTACAATGATACTTTACAAGGAATTATCCTTTTCATCACCATTTGGATCATTGGGTATAAATGTATTGAGCATTTTGGCAGCATTTCCTCAATGTTCGAGAAGGTCGCCTCGGTCAAAAAAGAACTTTTGTCCGTCCCAGGCCCAAAGGGACTTTTCACTTTTCAATTTTTGCTCATCTCTGCATTGGCAATAATTGCACTTCCCTTCACCCAACCACAGATTTCAACTCGGGTGATTTTAATGCAAAGCAGTAAAGCCTTACGAAAAATGGCAATCGGTTTGGGGGTGGTCGCAATTCTCGTGATACTGCCTACCATGTTCATGGGAATGTATGGCGCCGTTTTATATCCCAATGCATCAACACAGGAATTTATCGGCCATGTGCTGTTATATGATCAATCGACCAGCATTGCTGCCCTTGGACTGATCGGGCTCATCGCAGCTGCAATTTCCACCTCAGACTCCCAGATATTTGCACTGGGCTCCGAACTCAGATCCTTGCTTTCAATGGAGGATAAAAAAGCCATCATGATCACCCGAATCTTCATTGCTGTTTTTGGCATTATGGCCTTAGTTTTCTCCATATTGAGTACCGAACATTTGGTCTTGCTCGCCCGTACTAGTTTTGCAGGAACGGCAATGATGGCGCCGATGATATTGATGGGCATACTGAGCAAACGCAAGCCTACAGCCCTACTCCCAATAGTTACGCTAGTGGCATTGGTAGTCTTTATTCTTGCCAAAGCCCGTATTTTCCCCTCCAAGATCTTAGAACTGGAAATCGAGTTGTTGCTTTTTTTGATACTGGCCATGGCGAGTGTTTTAGAATTTTTGCTACTTCGGAAACATAGGGAACGTGTCAATAGGGATTGAAGGAACTAAGGACCCTTGAATTAAAAAATTTAACTACATTTATAAGACAGCCCTCCCCGCTAAGAATAGTAAATTACCAAAGTAACATATATACATAAAGCCACAACTATGAAAAACACAATATGGATTTTATTGGCGATCACAAGCCTCTTTGCCTGTAAGCCCAAGGCCGAAAAGAAGGATAACAATGAAAAACAACCAATTGTCCTCGACGAAGGGGCGATCAAAAAAATCGATGCCCATGCCCATTACCAATATTATCGAGACTATTTGCCTGATTTCTTCAAAAAGTGGGATATGAAAGTAATATTGGTAGATGTTTACCACGAGGACTCTGTAGGTATCACGAGAAAATGGGATCAATATTTGTCCCTTGCCAAAGCACAACCCGAAATGTTCTATCTATGCTCCGCATTTATCGGGGTGGGCATCGATGCCCCGGACTATGCACAAAAAGTAATCCAGCAATTAGGAAGCGAAATCGATTCGGGCGCCAGAATGGTCAAAGTATGGAAGAACTTTGGTATGGTGACCAAAGATGCCTCAGGAAAGTATATACAGATCGACGATCCTCGCCTGCAACCAATTTGGGATTTTCTCAAGTCTAGAAATATTCCTGTAATGGCCCATATCGGAGAGCCTGAGCAGGCTTGGAGGGAATTGGATCCCAAAAGTCCGCATTATGGTTACTACAAAGCACATCCAGAGTACCATGCCTTTAATTTTCCGGAAATTCCTACTTATGAAACGATTATAGCAGCAAGGGATCACTGGATAGAACAAAATCCAGACCTTCAGATTTTGTGTGCCCATATGGGGAGCATGTCGCATAATGTAGGGATGGTGGCCGAACGACTTGATAAATATCCAAATATGTACGTGGAGACCGCCGCTAGGTTTGGGGATTTGGCGCGACAGGACGGCGACAAGGTGTCAGCTTTCTTTGCAAAGTATCAGGATAGGATATTTTTTGGTTCCGATTTTGGTAATGACAAGCCTCAAGATACCATGATACCAGATGACCATGATGCAGAGCGTAATGAATTGGATGCCGATTATAAAACATTATGGACATATCTTAGCAGTACTGATTCGGTGGAGGTTATCGGTCATAAAACACGCGGTTTAGGGTTGTCCACCGACATTTTGGAAAAGGTATATTCCCAAAATGTTTCAAAATTTCTAAAATTGGATTAGATCATGAAACGTTCTGATATAAACCGGGTGATACAAGAGGCAAATTCCTTTTTCCTTGAAAATGGATGGGCCTTGCCGCCCGATCCAAAGTGGGATGTAACGGATTTCGGTTTGGGAATGTTTGATAACTTTGGACTAGTACTGGTTAACCTAGCAGAAGAATTGGAATACTGTGAAAAGCTCATGTACGCTAAAAAAGATCAGGTGACTCCGGCGCATATGCATAAGAAGAAAAAAGAAGATATTATATGTCGTAAAGGTAAACTTTCAATCCAAGTATGGAACGGATCCCCGGACAAGGCCAATTCGAATTCTTTCGAACTAAAGGTAAACGGACAACTCAAGGAATACTTTTCAGGTGATAAAATTATCCTCCAAAGTGGCGAACGAGTGACATTAACCCCTGGTATCTTTCATGAATTTTTTCCCGATAGTGAGGCCTGTATCATTGGAGAAATTTCTACCGCGAATGATGACAGAAATGATAATTTCTTCCTTAACAATAAGATCACCAGATTTTCCAAAATTAAAGAAGACCAGCCCGCCATGGTACAACTTGTAAGTGACTAGTACGCTATGAAAAATCTAATAAATAACCATTTTTGCCTCAAACGTAACCTATCAATTCTGCTATCGGCCCTATTCAGTTACCTATTTTTAAGTTGCTGGACTGCCAAAGCGCAAGATTACCAAATCGAGGCAGGTTTCGTGGCGAACCCTCCTGAATTGGATGGCAATCTGGAGGATTCGGCTTGGCAAATTGCAACGCAATCGGTCCTAAAAGAAAATAGCACCGGTAATCAAGTTCAAGATCCTGCATTGGTTACATATGTGATGACCTGTTATGACGCAAACAATCTGTACATTGCTTTTCTGTGCCAAGATCCTGACATTTGGAGCACCTTTACACAAAGGGACGAATACTTATGGAAAGAGGAAGCCGTAGAGGTATTTATCGATGTGGACGATATTCCCGAAAACTATGTAGAAATTGAAGTCTCCCCGGCAAATGTCTTATTCGATAGTTATATTGTTGATCCCGATAATATCGATGTGCCGGCAACAGCAATGTTAAACTTGTCAGGAATACGAACGGCGGTACACGTAAATGGTTCGCTAAATAAGCGTGGTGATTCAGATAAAAATTGGTCGGTGGAAATCGCTATCCCATTTAAGGATTTAATTACAGAGCGAACAAAGGAGATAACCTTGGAGACGGAGATAAAGATAAACTTTTACCGATTGGATCATAATCGCGGAAGTGAACGTGGTGCCTATGCCTGGTCTCCAACTGGTGGGGGATTTCACAAACCATCGGTTTTTGGAAGATTAATATTAAAATAATTGCTATGAAAAGACATTGCTTGGCTTTGGATTTAAAGAATGATGCCAAATTGATCGCTGCTTACGAGGAATACCATCGGAACGTTTGGCCCGAGGTGTTGGATAGTCTCAGGGACTCAGGCATTGTTAGTATGCAAATCTATCGGGTTGGAAACCGATTGTTCATGATCATTGAAGTTGAAGAGTCGTTTTCGTTTGAGAAAAAAAGCAACATGGATGCAGCCAATCCAAAGGTACAGGACTGGGAGGTAATCATGTGGGAATTTCAGCAAGCACTTCCGTTTGCCAAACCAGGAGAAAAATGGCTTCCCATGGAAAAAATATTCGAGTTTCCGGTCTGAAACCATGACCCCTTATAGTGATTCATTTTCACTTTCCCAACGCCTTGATTATTGGGCAGGGTTGAACTTTAAGAGCTCTTCAGCCGTATAAAAACCCTCCTTATCTTGAATTTTTTCACGTACAATTTTTACCGTCTCGGGAGCTATCGGATGGGCCTTGTTACCAAAGGCATTTCGAACATAGGTCAATACCGACGCAATTTCTTCATCGTTCAACATCCCACCAAAAGGGGTCATAGGCACTTGACCTGGATACGTCTTACCCTTAATTTCCATTGGTCCCATGACTCCCTTAAGGACTATCTTGATCAATCTTTCTTCATCTCCGGTTACCCAGTCTACACCAGCCAATGGAGGAAATTGTGAAGCGCTAAGGCCCATCCCGTCAGGTTGGTGGCAGGTGGCACAAAAACCTTCCCGGTTATAAATCTCCTCTCCCTTCACAAACAATTCCCGATCGCTACCTTCCAAATCTGTTTTTGTTTTCTCGGTATCCGGATCAACACCTACATTATGACCGTTCAAATGTGCCAATGCTGCCTCGTATGGTTTGGCCATCCACTCATCTAAAGGTAACTTGCCCGCTGCTTCCACAATCGGTACCCCTATTCCCTTTTCCAACCAAGAAGCTGCCACAAGAGCTTCCAATCGCACACGGGGATTCTCGTCTATGGCCGCCTCCATCAAAAGTTGGGACTGATCGGGAATCTGATGCCCGGAATATCGCAATACCTTAACTGCGGCCGCACGCGCCCTGAAATCTTTAGCGTGCAGCACTTGTTTCAATAAATTGGCATTTACCTGGTCAAGTCCCCAAGTTATCCAAAGGGCCTCGAGAAGATTATGTTCGTATCGACCATCATTTTTATCTAGCGCTTCGACCCAAGCCTCCAGTTTGGCCAATACTTCCTTGGCTTCCCTCCCACGCAATTCCCTTCGCGTACGGTATCTGGTGCGGAATTCGGGCAATTTAAGGTTATCTAAAAGTTCGTCGATAGTTGCCCCTGCCACTTTTGCGGGCACTACCAATGGACGGGAAGGATAGGTTAGTCTGTAGATCCTGCCATGCACATGATCGCGGAGCGGATCTCTTGCGTTGTGCTGCATATGGCCAATCAGTACATTATGCCAATCAAGGAAATACAGGGATCCATCAGGAGCAAATTCCATATCGACTGGGCGGAAATTAGGGTCCGTTGAAGTAATCAAATCCAATACATGTTTACTGGTGTAACCCGCAGTTTTTGGATCATCGACCATGGTATGTTGCTTCGTCCCCAGAAATCCGATGGTGTTGTTGATTAAAACATTGCCCTGCACGTTATCTGGAAAATGGCGGCTGGAAACAAACTCTAGTCCCGATGTAGGACGCACACGATGCGCCTCCTCAATCAAATTTTTCGGCAGTGGGGAAGATTCCCCATAGCGTGGTTTAATGGTCCCGGGCATCATCCAGGTCATGTCGGGCCCAGAGGTATGGGCAAAAAAGTTTTGGCCCCAGTCGTCAAAGGCGATCCCCCAAGGATTGGGAATGGGCAGCTGTGCGGTTCGTTCCAAATAATGGCGCTGTGGACTGTACCGGTAAAATCCGCCATTGGTGGCACGCACCGGGCCATAGGCCGTCTCGACATTGGTATGCAAAAATACCCCTTCTGCCATGTACATGGCTCCAGAGGGATCTGTTACATAAGCACTGATCCCGTGGTGGGTATCGTGGTCATCAAAGCCGCTTAAAATGATTTCTTTGATATCTGCCTTATCATCGCCATCCGTATCCTTTAAGAGTACGAAGTTGGTGCCTTGGGTAAGGTATACGCCTTCGGGTGCCAATTCAAAGCCAATGGTAAGGTGCAGGCCATCCGCAAACACGGTCTCCTTATCCGCCTTACCATCATTATCGGTGTCCTCAAAAATAAGTAGTTTATCATTCGGCTTGCTGTCCCCGGCCTTATAGTGCGGGTAACTGGGCATAACTCCAACCCAAAGTCGTCCTTTACTGTCAAAAGACATTTGTACCGGGTTGGCCAGGTCCGGAAATTCTACCTCGGAAGCAAATAACTCCAGCTTATAACCTTTGGCCGCATTGAGATGATCAAGCGCTTCCTGGCCGTATAGGTATTCAGGATTTCCGTTGCCTTCCCCTTGCACATAATTGGTCTGCACTGGAGGTAAGGTCCGGGTTTTGGCATCTGCAGCAGCTAAGTCTGTGGTTAACCCTTTATTGGCTCGCCAGATTGCAGAATCCCTGATATGCGTCATCTGCCTTATTTTTTCTATTTCATAGGGATAGTTCGCCGGCCCAAATGGATCGAAACGTCTACCATAGGCGTGCACCCCATTCGGAATCTTAAAATCGTTGTGCCAAAACCAATTTTTTTCCATCACTGCATCGTGCACCATTTGATGTTGATCTTTTTCCCGCTGCTTCAATTTTCCAAAAATACCATCCGCCAATAGTTGTGCAAATTTCTGATAACCAAGATCATTCAACTGAAAGCCGTCTGCCGTCATGTCCTCTGCTTCGGAATCATACCACTTCTTGGTGGCATCGAAAGCATCCACGATTAAAATAGTGTCGGCTTTGGCAACTTGCTTCATGGCCTCGGTATACAAAGCCAAATTTTCATTTTCTTTCACCCCATTGGGTAAATCCATTTTGGAAGATAGATCCTCAAAGGCTATGGGAGAGACCAACGCCAACTGGGGTGCTGTGGAACCATTGTATTTCTGGTGTTTGGTGTGTTCTATAAACGCGTGGAGTTCTGCTTTGTAATTCTCTAATCCCTTAGGGCCCTCAAAAGACTCATTATATCCAAAAAATGCGATGATCATATCGGCTTTAAGATTTGTCAACCATTCATCTTCTGTGGGAAAATGTCCGATACTACCCGAAGGCTGTGCGAGTTCTGTTTGAAAGGCTTCCGCTCCCGGAAAGGCCCATGGTGAATTTCTGGAAGCATGGGGTCTAAAACCCGGGGTGTTTCCCGGATCGCACATATTACGGATGAAAAGAAGACTGTCCGGATATCGCAACTGCATTTTAGTTTCAAAATGCCCAAAATTTAGCATTCGAGAGCCTAAATTGTTCCCAATTAAGACAATGTGTGCCTCCTTTTTGAGTTTCAAGACATTCTCTTTTTGCTCCGAACATCCCATAAAGATTAGTGCTAAAAAAATGGCCGAAAAAAGTTGCACATAGGACTTTCCCATTGATATGGTCTTCATGGTTATTGATTGTTGTGTCATTAATACTTTTTTAATTGAAGGCCACATGTATTCCTTCCTCCACAGATCGTTCGCATGCTTCGATAATTTTTTGACAGGTGATGGCATCCTCCAAACTTGAAAGCGGATTTTCTCCTTTACGAACCACCTTATCAATAAAGTGGGCAGCGGTATTTTTTATAGATTCGGGATAGCATTGATAGGTTTGGGAATGGGCTCCATTGCGCTCGTTGATTACCCAGTCGCGATAACTGTACCGCGTACTACCTTTGGTACCGATTACCTTGATCATGCATGTCCATGGATCGCCCGCATGGTCATCGTTCGCAAAGCTGGCGCATAAATGGCTTAAGCTGCCATTCTGCATTTGAATGTTGGCCATTGCCACATTTTCTTGGGGCGCCAACGTTGGGTCGGAAGTGTACTTGAGGCACGAAATTGTTTTGGGCAAGCCGGCCAAATATAACATGGTATAGCTATGATGGGTAAGGATCTGACGGATAACTCCGGGATAGCGTGCCCGGATTTCATGGGCGTGGTGAATATTGTAGAGCATATAAAACTGGGTGACAAGGCCCAATTTACCCGTTTGAATCATTTCTTTTGCCCTTTGGATGCCAGGTTCATAAATATAATTATGTACCGGCATGCACGCCACCCCTGCCTTGGCAACGGCTTTGTGCATCCTTTCCAGCTCATTAATACTGGCGGCCGCGGGTTTTTCAACCAATACATGTTTCCCTGCCATTGCCGCCCTAATGGTGTACTCGCAATGGGTTTCCATATTGGTTAGGATAAAAACAGCATCTAATTCCTTATCGTTGAACAATTCGTCTTCCGTAGCATAAGTCTTACACCCGTATTTTAAGGCCTTGGTTTTACCTTTTTCAAAGGTTCGGTTCCACAGTCCCACCAATTCGGCACCTGGCAGTCCGTTGATGGCCTCGGCATGCAGATCGGCCACGTCCCCGGCACCCAACAATGCTATTTTTAATGTTTTCATGTGCTTTCCACTGAATATTCCAACATCCCCTTTTCGGCCATACGCTTAAATTCTTGCAGGGATGAACGCACCCCTACTTCAATGGGCGTTAAGGGAAGGTCCTTAAAAGTACGATCTATTTTATCATGACTGAGGTCATATGCAAATAAATTGGGGGGAGCGCCATCCATGATCGAAAGTTGGGTTGGAGAGGCCATCCCCATTTCCTGTGCCTGCTGGCTTATTATCGCCAAGAAATCTTCTATGGCAATTGTTTTTCCTTTAATATTAAAGGCCCCAAATCCCGTAAAAGGTTGCAGCGTGCATTCAGCAAAATGGGTTCCGACATCTTCCACAAAATGATAATTTTCGCGCCCCTGGTATGGCATTTTAAAGGTTAAAGGCTCGCTGGTCATCGCACCCATAACGAGGGCCTTCATTGCATTGGTGGGCGCTGAAGTCTTTCCCTTGTCCCTACCTTTCCCATAAGTGGTATTGATCCGCAAACAGACCGTGGGTGTTTTCGTTTTATCATAAAACAATCGTGCCAAGTGCTCCCCTGCCAACTTCCAAATTCCATAGTGATTGGGGGGTGCCAAGGGTACATCTTCTTGGATTGTGGCTTGTGGGTACATTGATCGCATTCCATATACCGCCGCAGAACTTGCAAATACAAATCGCTTGAGATTCGGCAGTTTTTCGGCCGCGTCAAACAACGCCATGGTACCCCCTGTATTGATTTCCATGCCCCCGATATGGTCGTTCGAGCAGTCTGGACTTTGATAGGCGCCCAGATGAATAATATGTGTGGGGGAAATCTTGTTCACCACTTTTGTAATTGCACTATAATCGGCAACATCCAATGTCACAAATTCCAAACGGGGATCCAATTTTTCACCTACCCACAATTTAATGGGGTCTGTATTGGTTGATCTTGTCGCCACCACAATTTTGCCAACCTCCTTATGCTGTAATAACTTGAAGATGGTGATGGAGCCAATACAACCGGTTCCCCCGGTGATGAAAATGGTGTGCATATACTTAAATGCTAGATATTAGATATTAGATTTTTGACCTTGGGCCTTTGACCTTGGACCTTAGACCTTAGACCCAGTTAATTCATTTTGATAACAGCTTTGACGTTATTCGCTAGGATTGAATCTTCGAAGGCCTGCGTAATATCGTCAAAATTATAAATGTTGGTATAGTGCTCCGAAGGGAAAATCCCGGTGACCATCAACTTTTGGGCCACCATATAATCATCCCTGCAAGAACCCATAGATCCCCTCATATTCAATGAAGTCCGTGTCAAATGGGTGGCATTGATCTCAACTTCCTTGGGATAGGTGGCGATAACGCAGATATCGCCTTCTGGACGAACTACCGATATCGCTTCAGCAAGCACTTGGGGTACCCCAGAACATTCGATTAAAAGGTCTACCTTTCCTTTATGCCCGAATGGAATTCCATTCTTATCGGAAATACCATTGCGTAATTGATCAGCCAGTGGTCGTTCAGGCGAAACTTCCAGGATAATAAAGCCCCTTTCCTCAGCCTTTTTTAATCGTATTTCACGATCATGTGCGATTCCCGTAACAGCCACCCTGGCACCTGCGGCCCTTGCCAATTCGGCAGACATCAATCCAATAATACCACACCCGGTTACCACCACGTCCTGCCCTGGTTTAATATTACATTTGTGATGTAGCGCGTTCACGATAATGGATAAGGGTTCAACCAAGGCGCCTTGCTCCGGGGTAAGTCCTTCAATAAGCGCAACGACACGATCGGATTCCAATACCACTTGTTGGCCAAACCCGCCATTTCTATGAAAGCCAATAATTTGTTTAGAGGGACATAAGTTCCATTTGGCAATGCTACAGGCAGGACAATCCTCATCTTGGCAACCCAACATGGCCAAAGGCGTAAAAATGTCGCCCACTTTCAAATCGCCATGATCTCCTGGTCCCAATTCCAAAACCTCAGCACTAAACTCATGCCCGATGATCCTCGGCCGCTCCACCCAATCAAAATTAGGTTTGCCCAAGGTAGCACTATTGTCAGAGCCACATATGCCGGTAAAGAGCGTCTTTGCCAAAATTTCACCCTCTTTTAATTTTGGCATCTCCATTTCCACAACTGCCGTATTACTGGTCACGGAAACACCTGAATTCGGATATATTTTTTCCCGACCTTGCAGACAAAAACCTTTAATCGAGTTTGGCATTGTTAATTTATTGGTTATTAATTGCTTAAATAGTATAAAAAAATAATGAAATTCAAATTTAATTTAGGCCGGTTCTACATGAAATCTTACCCTCTTAAAGCACCCACTTATCTGTATACCATGCATTAGTAAGTCCAATGCACATCTGTTTCTTGCCAACTTTTGGTATTGGCGGACTTTAAAACGGCTTCACATACTTTTTGGGTTTCTTGGGCTTCCCTGAAAGTGGGGGAACAGGGTTTTCCTGCCTCCAAACATTTAATAAAATCGGCTACTTGGTGCACAAAACTATGTTCATATCCAATAGACAATCCCGGCACCCACCATTTGTCCATATAAGGATGGTCACCATCCGTCACATGAATGGACCGCCAACCGCGTTCTTGGGATTCATCCCGATGGTCAAACAATTCTAGTCGGCTCAAGTCGTGAAGGTTCCATTTGAGGGAGGCATGTTCCCCATTAATTTCAAATGTATATAGCGCCTTATGTCCCCGAGCGTACCTAGTAGATTCAAAAAGACCCAATGAGCCATTGTCAAAATGGCAATGAAAGATGCAAGCATCGTCAATCCCGACTTTCTGCACTTCCCCTGTCGCCGAATGCACCCTTTGTTTGATAAAAGTCTCTGTCATGGCGGAAACGTCCTTGATACCCCCGTTCAACCACATGGCCGTATCGATACAATGGGCGACAAGATCTCCCGTTACCCCAGAGCCGGCGGCATCATTGTCTAAACGCCATAAACCTTCTCCCCCTTGGGGAAGATCGGGGCTAATCGTCCAATCCTGTAAAAAATTGGCGCGGTAGTGGAATATTTTGCCCAGCTTACCTGAATCGATAAGTTGTTTGGCCAAGGTAACAGCAGGAATACGACGGTAATTGTAATAGACCGTATTGGGCACTCCGGCCTTTTCCACCGCATCTACCATCGGTTGTGCCTCTGCCACTGTCCTAGCCAACGGTTTTTCACATAAAACCATTTTTCCAGCCTTTGCCGCAGCGATGGCGATTTCTGCGTGCATGTTGTTCGGCGTACAAATATCTATGGCATCTATGTCTTTTCGTGCGACTACGGCGCGCCAGTCGGTTTCTATTGATTCGTATCCCCATTGGTCCGCAAAAGCCTTGACCCGCTCTTTATTGCGGGCGCAAACAGTCTTTAGTATGGGACGAAATTTCAATTCAGGAAAGAAATCATTTACCCTTTTAAACGCATTGGTGTGCGTTCGTCCCATAAATCCGTAGCCTATCAAACCAATCCGCAATTCCTTTTTACTTGACATTTAAATGAATAATTATTGTTAATGGTTATTCGTTAATGGTTATATTTTATGAATAGTAAATACTGTGCACTAAATACTGTGTACTAATTACTGAATACTGTTTTATCCTCCGAAGCCCTTTGACCTCCTTAGCCAAGGCGAAGGGGGTCGGCTAAGGAGGACTGTTTACTGTTTATTGATAATTGATAATTGTTTATTGATAATTGTTTATTGCCAATTGATCACTATCCTGCCTCGTACCATCCATGCAACTCCCTGACTTTGATCATGGCCCCCAACACATCGTTCCAAGTTTTCGGGCGCATCATTACCTCATTGGGAAACATGCAGCCATCCCAACAGATATGCTTGAACCTTTTCGTAAGTGTGCCGTCTTCATTTCTCAACCAATGTCCCGCATCTACAGCGATATCCAATTTACCATTTGGGTCTGTTGCCTGACAATGACGCCCGGTCTTGTCGTGTGACCCGGCCCCAAAGACGGTACCATCATTCTGTGCCACATGAAAATCGATGGTCCA
>JBBKWR010000237.1:0-3901 GCA_037969055.1 Flavobacteriaceae bacterium
GTCTTAAATGGTTTTATATGAAAATTAAATACCTATAAATCAGCATATTAATAATATTTAAGCTTTATTGAAACCATATAACTTATGTTTTGGGAGCAGGAGGCCGCAGGTTCGAATCCTGCCACCCCGACCAACAAAAGCCAGACTGTATGTCTGGCTTTTTTGTTTTCAGACATTGAAAGCTTGCTTTCAAATGCCCAGGAAAACAAAAAAGTAACAAAAGCGAAGCTTTTGGCTTTTGTTGCGCACCGACCCCTCTTCAGGATTACCGCTCCCGAGACTTCGGGAGCGGTAATCCTGTTATTTATATTATATCCTGGATTTTGTTGCGCACCGACCCCCCCCCTTCAGGTTCAGCGCTGCCGATACTTCGGGAGCGGTTATCCTGCCACCCCGACTGAAAGTTTTTAAAACCCTGTAAAACATTGATGTACAGGGGTTTTTTGTTTTAAAAACACTGTCAAAACGAGCCAAATCAGTACAAATATTATAACGAACGTGTCCTATCGCATGTCCTATTTTTATACTACACTTATAGGTTCTCGGGGAATTAAGATTTGAACTTTAAAGGCGTTATAGTTTGAATCCTATAAAGCGTTAAATTGCTCTACTAATCAACACAAAACATCGGAATTATTATGATAATCATAAAATTTTCCAAAATATGTTTTTATTACTAAACGATTAGTTAGTTTTGTGCATATTTAATTAGAAATGCCAAGATCTAAACAATATAACGAGCAAGAAGTAATAGAAAAAGCGATGAACCTTTTCTGGCGCAATGGTTATGAAACAACATCGATGCAAATGCTCGAAAAAGAAATGGGCATCAACAAATTTTCCATTTACGCCAGCTTTGGAAATAAAAATGGTGTATTTCTGGAAAGTATTAAATGCTATAAATTACGATTGGCGCAGATTATCAATAAGTTGAAAGCAACATCCAAGGGAGTTGCAGGATTGAAACAATATTTCTATGATTTTATAGAATTTTCAAAAGAAAAGGAACGTGGCAAAGGATGTTTGATAGTCAACACAGCTAATGAATTGGGGGAAGATGCCAATCCCAAGATACAAGCGGAGTTGATGAAATTCACGGCAGAAGTAAAAGAAATATTTGCGAACAAGTTAAATCGAGATATTCCTGATAACGCTTCACTTATAGAACAACAGGCGGACTATTTAATCATTTCAATGTTCGGACTGGCATCGGCATCACGAATGTTCAACAAATCACAAGTAGAAAACTATATCGAAAACATATTTAAGAACCTATAATATTTTTTTAACTTAAAACTAAACGATTGTTTAGTATTCTTTACTATAAATGAATAATAATTAAAATTTAAAACTATGAGTACTTTAAAAATTCACGACATTGATTCAGCACCGGAAGACAGTAAGCCACTTTTGGAAAGATCCAAGAAAGCGTATGGCATGATACCCAACTTGCATGGAATGTTGGCCGAGGCCCCAGGAATTCTGGCAGCTTACCAAACCCTGCACGGCTTATTTGAAAATTCATCGTTCAACAAAGCGGAACTTACCGTAGTCTGGCAGACCATAAACGTAGAACATGGATGCCATTATTGTGTACCGGCACACACGGGTATTGCCAATATGATGAAGGTAGACCCTGCACTGACTGAAGCACTACGAAACAGGACCGAAATGCCCACCGAAAAACTACAGGTGTTGCATGAAACCACACTGTCCATTGTTCGTAATCGCGGGCATGTGACCGATGCCGAGTTGGAGAAATTCTTTGCAGCCGGTTTTACGAAAAGGCAGTTGTTGGAAATCATATTGGGACTATCCCAAAAAGTAATCAGCAACTATGCAAACCATATTGCTGAAACCCCGGTGGATAAGGCTTTTGAAAAATATGAATGGCACAAAGAAGATGTGGTAGCCTAATGCGGTAACCCTATAGATTGATGGTTGATAACAAACCTTCCGTATATAAAGCGGAAGGTCTGTTTCCAAATCATCCCAAAAAATATCTATAGGCTACAAAACAGTATCTAAATTTAAAAAAGATAATCATGATCAAATTAACTGTAATGTATCCGAATAGCCCGGATTTAAAATTCGATATAAAATATTACACAAATCAGCATAGCCAATTGTTGTCAGAATTGTTGGGGGATGCTGTAAAGTCTTCCGATATCAATGTGGGACTTACCGGAGCAAGTGCGGAGCAGCCCGCGCCTTATGTAGTAATTGCTAACCTTTCATTTGGATCATTGGAATCGTTTCAACAGTCATTTGGTGCAAATGCCGAAAAGATTTTAGCCGATCTTCCCAATTTTACCAACGCAAAGCCACAAGTACAGATTAGCGAGGTTTTATAATTCATTTGGGTTTGCTTTAGGAGAAGAAATCCAAATTTTAGGATTTCTTCTTTATTTATTGGAAGTATGGATAAAAAATTAGAAGAATGATAGATAAAATTAAACTCGATATTAATGATGTCGTAGTTTACCCTTGTTGTACCATAGATTTTACACGTTATAAAAGACAATTTCAGAACTAGTAACCTTTTGGAGCTATATTTCAAAGTATTCGATTGTAAAACCGATGCCCCATAAAACAAACGTTTTATAGGATTTTAGCTTTTACCTGTTTGGATCTTTTAATTGGTCGTCTTAAGGGACCAAAATAACTTAACAATTATTTATATTTAAGTATATGCTTAAATACGTAAGTTGTTATACCTTTGTCCGTCTAAAGCGACATGATGAAATTAGAAATTACCTGTACCCGTAACGAGGCTGACCATAAGCAGATCTCCAGATGCAAAGAAACATTACTTAGCTCATCCTCCAGTTTTCAAGAGATAAGCAGAATACTTGCGTTGGCAGGAAGTGAGGTGCGCTTGAAAATCCTATTCCTTTTGAATATGGAAAAGGAGCTTTGCCCTTGTGATATAGCGGATATCCTAGAGATGAGCGGTCCTGCCATTTCCCAGCATATTCGTAAGATGAAAGATGCAGGAATCATAAGTATGAGGCGTGAGGGCCAAACACTTTTTTACGCTTTGATCAAAGAAAATACAGAGGTTCTTAAAAAGGCCTTCTCAACTATTGATGACAATCGAAAAGTAGCATAAAATGGAAACAAGTAAAACCCCGAACAAAGCTGCCTACGCAGGAATATTGACGGCGATAGCGGCATCAATATGTTGCATAACCCCTGTTTTGGCATTGATTGCCGGAACAAGCGGCATTGCATCCGCCTTTTCTTGGGTGGAACCATTTCGGCCCTATCTTATCGGCCTAACAATTCTTGTGTTGGTTTTTGCATGGTATCAGAAACTACGACCAAAAACACAGGAGGAAATTGACTGTGCCTGTGAAGATGATGCAAAACCATCTTTTTGGCAATCCAAAAGGTTTTTATCAATAGTCACTGTATTTTCGGGACTGATGTTGGCATTCCCCTATTATTCAAAAATATTCTATGCACAGCCAAATAAGGATATAGTCTATGTCTCACAATCCAATATCGCAGAGCACACTTTTGATGTTGCGGGAATGACCTGCACTGGGTGTGAGGCCCATGTAGAGAGCGAGGTAAACAAACTGGATGGAATACTATCGGTCAAGGCAAGTTTCAAAAGTGCAAATACCGTAGTGGAATATGATAAGACCAAAGTCGACTTGGCCGTTATCCGAAAGACCATAAACAACACGGGCTATAAAGTAGTCGATAGGGTAAATAAAGAAAACAAGTAGATGAAAAAGTACGATGTTTTTATTATCGGTTCGGGAATGGCAGGAATGACCATTGCCAATAAATGTGCCTCCAGCGGGCTTAAAGTAGGTATTACGGACGAACTCCCCTACGGTGGAACCTGTGCGTTGAGAGGTTGCGATCCCAAAAAGGTAATCATAGGTGC
>JBBKWR010000238.1:0-3059 GCA_037969055.1 Flavobacteriaceae bacterium
TTGATAAATCCATTGTGGTTCTGAACTATTTTTTTAACGATGGCCAGACCGATACCGGTTCCTTCGTATTCCTGTCGGCTGTGGAGACGTTGGAATACTTCAAAGATCTGATCGGCAAATTTTTCGTCGAACCCAATCCCATTATCTGTGACCGTAATTTTGGCGTACTTTTCAGTTGGAATCAATCGATCATCCACCGGCCCCAAATTTTTGAATAATTTACCTGCGATATTAATGATTGGATTTTTATCTTCCTTCGCAAATTTAAGGGAGTTTGCCACTAAGTTGTAAATCAATTGCCGAAATTGAAAAGGAACGACATTCATCCTGCAGCTTTCTGTAATATCTATAACAGCGTTTTTTTCCTGCAGTTCTTCCTTTAAATCTTCCTGTACTTCCTTAACGATATCAGACAAGTCCATTTCAACAAAAGTTCTTTCCGAAGTTTCCGTACGTGAGTAGGCAAGCAGATCTTGAATGAGTGTTTGCATCCGTTTCGCGGCATATTGCATTCTATAAAATCGATCCTTGCCCCATTCAGAAAGATTCTCATATTCTTTCTCCATTATTTGGGAGGAGAAGGTTTGGATCTTCCGCAATGGTTCTTGCAAGTCATGGCTGGAAATATACGTGAACGATTGTAATTCTTTGTTCATTTTGGCCAGTTCGGTATTGGTGCTTTTCAATTCAATGGTACGTTCGGCTACCAATCTTTCAAGTTCCATAGAGAATTCACGCTCTTCTTGAATGTCTTGACAGGCACCGATATAGCCAAGGAAGTCACCGTCATCGGAGAATCGGGGTATTGCTGTATTCGACATCCACCGATAAATGCCATCATGTCTTCTGAGGCGGAAATATTGTACATATTGTTTGTGCTGTTCAAATGCGTCCAGCTGTTGTTCTGCTGTACCTTCGATATCATCGGGATGTACCCTATCCAGCCATCCTACCCCATTAGGTTGCTTTTGACTGCGTCCCGTAAAGTCAATGTACCTCTTGTTCAAAAATGTATTTTTCCCATCTGTATCGGTCATCCAAATGAGTACAGGGGCATTGTCCGCCATTTCCCTGAACCTGCGCTCACTTTCCATAAGAATGGCTTCTACTTTTTTACGGTCTGAAATGTCCCTTGCAATGGATAACATCAGCTGTTCGCCCTGAATGGTAAAACCACTGAGTTTTGTCTCCACGGGATATTCCCGGCCCTCCTTTGATTTATGGACAGTCTCGAATAAGGGAATGTTCGACTTTTGTGCTCTAGAGAACAGACGATCGAAGAACTTTTTATCGTAAATAGGATTTATATCAAATATGGTTAAGGAATTCGCCTCTTTTTTAGAATAGCCCCATTTTTCCAGAGCAGCAGAATTTAGATACTCAAAGGAACCGTCCCTGCGCATCCATATAAAAGCATCGCTCGCATTGTCGGCCAAATACTTGAAGCGCAGCGCTTCCTGTTCGAAGATCTTACGGTCATGAATATCAATAGTGGAATTAATATACCCCTCAAAGGTACCATCGGCGTCAAAGCGAGGTGTTACATAGGCTAAAATCCAACGATAATCATTTTTTTTATCAAGCATGCGGCATTCAACCTGCCAAGGCTCTTGTTTTTCAAAAATGTCTAAATAGGAATCTACCACGTATTTTCGTTCGTCTTCATGGATCAAATCTGCCCACCCAAAATCGATAAGTTCCCCGCTGCTTCTCCCCGTAAATTTGGTCCATGCTTTGTTGAAATAAACTGCTTTGCTGGAATCGTCCGTCAACGCGATCATCAGGGAACTGCTTTCGGCCATGGTCCTGAACCTTTCCTCACTTTCCTTTAGTTTTGCAGCGGCTTTTACAGCCTTGGTCGTTTCACTGCAGACCACTATTACCCCAGCTACACTATCTTTTTCATCCCGCACTGGGCTATAGCTAAAGGTCCAATAGACATCCTCCATTCGTCCGTTTCGGTAAATGGGCAACAATTGGTTCTCGCTCCAGGTCGCCCTGCCATCGTTCATGACATTGTCGATCAGCGGTTTAATATCGTCCCAAATTTCTTTCCAGAATTCCTGACCTTTAGCACCAAAAATAGCAGGGTGCTTACCATCTGCACCTAAGCTGGGCCTATACGCATCATTGTAAAAACATATGAGATCGTCGCCCCAAAACAAGAACATCGGGAATTTTGAGTTCAGTAAAATACTGAGGGTCGTGCGAAGACTTTGTGGCCAATCCTCTGGTGATCCCAAGGAGGTGGCGGCCCAGTCCTTGTTTCGCGTCAATTCCCCCATTTCACCACCCCCGGCAAGAAAGTATAATTCCTCTTTTAAACGCGCCATTTTCGAAAACTATAATTTTATTACAAATTCGCTTTTGTGAACCTGTTTGGAACTATTTTGTTCCACAAGTGAAATTGCCCTATGGATTGATTTTTTCAGGGTTTTATAGTCGCCAGGCTTACATATATAGTAGTTGGCCCCATCTTTATAGAGCATATCGACCGTTTTGGCATTGAGGGATGTGGAGTACACCACCACGGTCACTTCTTTCAAACGGTCGTTCGACCTAATTTCCTTAAGACACTCATGTCCGGATTGGAGGGGCATGTTGAGATCTAGAAACAGTACGTCCGGAAGTATTCTTGATCTGTCGTTTAGCAAATGCATAACTTCCAGTCCATTCGTCACGGACTCCAGCGACACATTAAGGGCTAAATCCTCCAAAGCATCCTCGAAAAAGAGCCTATCATCCTCATCATCATCTGCCAAAATAATATATTTTCTATCAATATCCATACGTGAATTGTGTTGACCGCTTGAATAAATATAGCTATATTCTATAAATAACCATGGGTTCTGTTGCAGCGCTGAATTGATTTTGATATTATTTCATGTAATGCAGCTCCTTTTATGTTTGGATACAGGTTAATTTTGGAAATTAATAAGGCTGAATTATGGAAACGAATACCGAAAGGATAGCTGAAAAATTGAATATGCTCATCCAAAAGAACCGGGATGCAGAAAAAGGATTTGCCGAACTTTCCAATATCGCCAAAGCCAAATCGT
>JBBKWR010000239.1:0-3592 GCA_037969055.1 Flavobacteriaceae bacterium
CCCGGCTTAATCACATGGGGCCAACGAATCAACAACGGCGTCTTGAACGATTCGTCATACATAAACCGTTTGTCGAACCAGCCGTGTTCCCCTAGGTAAAATCCCTGATCTGAAGTATAGACGATCAAGGTATTATCGCTTAGTTTTTCCTCATCCAAATAAGTCAACAGACGCCCCACGTTCTCGTCAACCGCGGCAATGGTGCCCAAATAATCCTGCATATACCTCTGGTATTTCCAGATCATGAGGGTAGAATCGTTCATGGTCGGATACAGACGTTTAAATTCATCGTTTATTGGCCTATAGATCGAATTCCATGAGGCCCTTTGCACAGGGGTCATGCGATCAAGTGGATCGCCCAATTTGCGATCATCTATCCCTAGTTCTTTTATTAGCTCGGAAAACACCTTATTATCATAATTCAAGATCATGTGTTTCAAAATGTTCATTTCCGCTGTTTTGGCGGCTTGCCCCCTAGTATGGTAGATATCGAAGAGGGTAGGGGGTATCGGAAATATTTTTTTGGTGAATTCTTTATAATGTCTTTCGGCAGGGATCCATGATCGGTGTGGCGCTTTATGGAGATACATCAACAGAAAAGGTTTTTTTGGATCTCGCCTCTTTTGTAGCCAGTCCAACGTAAGGTCCGTGATGATGTCGGTAACATAACCGGTGATCGTTGTGTCGCCCGTATTGGTGATAAAGTTCGGATTGTAGTAATCACCTTGCCCAGGAAGAATTTTGAACTCGTCAAAACCTTTGGGGTTATTACCAAAATGGAGTTTCCCGAACATGGCGGTTTGGTACCCTGCTTGCTGAAGTAATTGGGGGAAAGTTATGTTGGTGGTGTCAAAAGGAGAAAGGTTATCTATCTTCCCATTAATATGACTGTGTTTCCCGGTAAGTATCACCGCCCTGGAGGGGGCACAAATTGAATTGGTAACACTGGCATTGGTGAATAGCATACCTTCTTTTGCAATTCTATCGATATGGGGCGTATGGATCAACTTGTCATTGTAGGCACTTATTGCCTGGTAGGCGTGATCATCTGACATGATGAAGACAATATTTGGCCTTGCCGTTTCGGCCGGCAGTTGTGGTTTGTCACAGGAGATGCAAAAGATGAAAATGGAAACGAAAATCAAAAGCCTGTACAATTTCATACCGGTTAATTCTGATAACCAAGATAGCGATTTAAGGTAAATACAGGTACAGGTGTAAGACAAGGTTGTGCACTGTAGCCAAATTGAAGGAGGTTTCAAGCCCACTTACCCCACATTTAAACGGAGCGCGATTCGAGCGTCAATAAAAATAAGGTGAAAAAATGCTAGAAGTTAAAATTGCGTAAATAGGATTGAGAAATTAGAATTACAATTTGCTATTCGTTTATTTTCCACGTCCAACCTATCACTACACTTTATTAAAGACCAACAAGGTGTTCTTTTGGGTATTGATAATTTGTTTGAAGATATCTTTAAGAATGCCATAATCCTTAGCCTCAAAGTAAGTTCCATTTATTGATAGGTCGAAGATCAGGTTGATCGTATTGGTATTTTCTTGGTGAAAAAATTGGAAGATCACCGATTTATCTTCCCCTAAGGCAATCGTTATAGGTTTGGGAAGCTCTTTTATTTCGTAACCTTCTGGTATCTGGATGCTGGCCTGGTATTTATACTGCGCTGGATACCCAAAGTCGATCGGATAGAGGCGGTCTTCCATTTGAAATGGATTTTGATCAAAGAAGCTGATAAAAAATGGATTAAAATAAATCATATCCCCTTTGAGTATATCACTGATCTGAAAGTTAAATCGATCGGCCACTTTGCTATCATCGCTGCGATCGGCATAATGTTCATAGCCTGTGATTTCAAAGTTGCCCCCAACCGCTTTTTCCATCTGATCTACGTATTCTTCCTTACTTGCTTCCTTTAACTTTTTGTTCAATGATACCGCAGGATAGCCAAAGGTGATCAGGTCATAGACCCCTTTCGCTTTTTGCTCCGTAAGATTAAATTTAATACTGGTCCTGATCTGGTATTTATTGTTTGTTTCTGGCCTGATATCGTACCAATAGCTTTCATTTTGAAAATCCATGACCCTCCCATAATGGTTCAGGGCACGAAAAGGTAGCATCCCGAAAGGGTTGTATTTGTCTGTCGCATCCAATAAATAATCCTTGCCATCAATTTTCGCCAAGGCGATAAAATAATTAAAATCGGACATTACCGGGTGGGTCTTTTTTGGGAGTCCTTCTTCCCTGGTCGATAATAATATCAGATCTGTCTTGACGCCCGCTGCGTTCAGAATATTGATCATTGACATATTGACTTCGCCAACGTTACCCTTGCCTGCGTCAAAGGCATCTTTCACATTCACTTTTCCGAAAATCCCATTCTTACCGTTCCAAGTAAAATGGCCCTTCACATATTCATATATATTTTTTGCCCGGGTGAGGGGGTCCCCTTCGGTCAACAATGTAATGGGCACATTTTTTTCAAAGAAACCCGTTTTGGTCAATTGCCTACCAATGTCGGCATCGGTCCGGAATTCTTTGTCAACATCGTCCCAAGTTTTGGTGTATTTGTCAGTAGTACCGTCAAATCGATAGTATTCGGAAAGCTCGAAATCGAGTCTGGAGATATAATTATTCTTTGAAAGCATAAACTCCTCTTCCTCTTTAAAAGCGGGAATGTCTTTCATGGTATATTTCAACACCTCGCAATCAGCAGCCTTGGCAAATCCATCGATATAAAAGCATTCTTTTTTAATCTTGGCCTCGTTGACATCCAGCTTCAGGAAGCCAAGCAAAGATCGATTGTAAACATAATTTCCAGGAATACTGGCATTAAACTCACTATACATCTTAGGAAGGTTAGACTGAAAATTCCATCCTTGAAAATTGAAAATAAATGGGGAGGTTACGGTGTATGTGTATTCCAAAATACTGCCTTTTTGCATTTTTGGAAAGGTGAATTTCTTTTCTGTATAACGTTCAGAAATATCAGACTCAAATATTTCCGCGGGGAGTACATTGTGCTGACTGTCCCCATTGTGGGTAACCGCCTTTATATTGGTTATTTTTTCGGAACTCTTATCATTATGGTACAAATATATTCTTATGGTGCCCTCATCGAAGGCCTGCTCGTTCAAAATTTTTATTTTGGCATGGTATTCCTTGACCAAAAGTACATATCGGTCTATCAGTTTGAAGTAATTATCGCCCCGTTCAAAAAGCACCACGGCATTTGCCGTTGGGTCCTTCATATAGCTGACCATATCTTTCTCCATATTGGTCACCTTTCCAAAATTATCGGGCATTTGGGCAAAACAGGTTATCGAACAGAAAAGCGCAAAATATACTTTGGGAAAACGGTGGAGCATGTGTATCGGGTTGGTTACCTATCCAAATAACAGAATTGGCGCTTAATTATTGCAGTTGGTTCACAGTTTTTCGAAGGGAGGTCAGGTTCGTCAACAATTTCTCCAGATGGTCCAGATGCAGCATGTTCGCACCATCACTCTTTGCATTTGCTGGATCAAAATGGGTTTCCATAAAGATGCCATCGACTCCCGTTGCAATGCCGGCACGTGC
>JBBKWR010000240.1:0-4266 GCA_037969055.1 Flavobacteriaceae bacterium
GTCGCCTTGATGTTTACGGCCCCATTTACCATTTACCAAGCCTTTAAAAACCAGGAGCATCCCTTTTATTTACCTGTTTTGATTCTTGGTTTTCTGTTGGCTATCGCGGCCATTGGCATGGGATTTTGGAGTATAAAAATAATTGTAGATGCATTTTTTGGAAAAACAGGGGCCAAATCAACGAAAGAATGATCTAGTATTGTTTTTTACTGACCTTAGGTCACCAATTCGCAACAGAGAAAAACAAACGGCCTACCGGTACCCGTCTAAAAATGTTTAATTTTTGTTGCCCTTCATGCCCCACTTATCGGTAAGGGTGGCATAGTCGTAATCTAGTACAGATTCTTGCCGCTGAAGCCGCTCCGCTGCAAAGGCACGTTGCAGAATGTCCTCTATGAGATAGTCTTCATGAACATTCTCAGGATGGAACTCTTCCTTTAAGCTGATATCGAATATTTTGGCTGTTGTATTGTACCAAAAGGCCCGCCATCCACTCCGAAGTTCTTTAACTAGGTCGAAAGCGGTGTCACCGGTTTGTCGGTTGATCAATTTCACCAAAATCTGCCCTTCAGTACGGGTCAACTTTTTGAGTTCCGCGGAAAACTCTTCTTCAATAAACTTTTGTACTTCTTTGGTGTATCTTTTTTGGTGTCGCCGTTTTGTGATTTTAGAAATGCTGTCATTTAATTCCACCAACCGTTCCGCAGCCATTTTTGCATACGGATATACCTTAATGGTCTTTCGACGTAGAATATAATATCGGAGTTTTGCATTATAGTCCGGAAATTTTAGGTTTCCGAATACGAACACCTCTCTGAGCGCTATTGAACTTTTGAAAAGTGAATCGCCCTCCACGATGATCATATTCTCCGTAAGCGAATCCATCGGTTGATCTTCAACCTGTGTCCGGCCAACGAGTCCGACCAACATGCAGAGCATAAATATCAATTTTCTTTTCATTGTATGATTAAAGCAAAAGCCCTGCCAAAATTAACGATTAATCACTAGGGATATTATTAAAGATTAGTGAATATTGCTAAGTTTGTAATCAAATTTTAAATAAATGGCAGAGAAGCAGATCCTTACCAAAAAATCCCTTGATTTTTTTGAAAAATACCTTAACAATGCTGCCCCTACCGGCTATGAATGGGAAGGTCAAAAGTTATGGATGAACTATCTAAAACCCTATGTGGATACTTTTATAACGGATACCTATGGCAGCGCCGTAGGCATCATCAACCCAAATGCCAAATACAAAGTGGTCATAGAAGGACATTCGGATGAGATATCTTGGTACGTAAACTATGTAACCGATGAAGGATTGTTGTATGTGATCAGAAACGGGGGCAGTGATCACCAGATCGCCCCGTCAAAATGGGTGAACATTCATACCAAAGAAGGTATCGTGAAAGGCATTTTTGGATGGCCAGCCATTCATACCAGGGATAGTACCAAAGAAGAACCACCAAAATTGGACAATATCTTTATCGATATTGGTGCAAAAGATAAGGCAGAGGTAGCGAAAATGGGCGTCCATGTGGGATGTGTAATCACCTATCCCGATGAGTTCCAAATTTTGAATAAAGACAAGTTCGTCTGCCGGGCCATCGACAATCGGGTCGGGGGATTCATGATTGCAGAAGTGGGCAGATTGTTGTACGAGAACAAAAAGAAATTGCCCTTCGGTCTTTATATTACGAATTCAGTACAGGAAGAAATCGGGCTCCGCGGGGCCGAGATGATCACGCAGACCATCAAACCAAACGTGGCCATAGTGACCGATGTATGCCATGATACGACCACCCCGATGATCGACAAGAAGAAAAAGGGCCATACCGAAATTGGTGCAGGTCCAGTTATTTCCTATGCCCCTGCCGTGCAAAATAAATTGAGGGAGCGCATTTTGGAAACTGCGGAGAAGAAAAAAATTCCCTTTCAAAGAATGGCATCTTCACGTTATACGGGAACCGATACCGATGCTTTTGCCTATAGCAATGGTGGCGTAGCCTCCGCATTGATTTCCCTTCCCCTCCGATATATGCACACCACAGTTGAAACGGTGCATCGGAAAGATGTGGAAAATGTGATCCGTTTGATATATGAAACGTTGTTGAACATCAAGTCTGGTGAAACCTTCAGCTATTTCGATTAGTCGGAAATATGCCGTAAACCAATTGCACGTAATAGATTCAGCACAAATACTATGGATGAATTGGTAGACATCTTGGATGCCGATGGCAATGTCACGGGGGAAACCAAAATGAAATCAGCGGCACATTCAAAGGGTCTATTCCATCCTACCGTTCATGTGTGGTGCTATACCAGAAATGGACTGATCTTAATACAACAAAGGGCTAAAAATAAGGACACCTATCCCAAATTGTGGGACGTTTCTGTGGCAGGCCACGTGGGCGCTGGAGAAGACTTGTTGACTTCAGCCATACGGGAGGTTTCCGAGGAAATAGGATTGACCATTCGCAGCTCCGACCTACAAAAGATAGGCATATTCAAAGCAGAACATATACATGGGAGTCATTTTATCGACCGTGAATTCCACCATACTTTTTTATACGAACTGAAAATACCCCTCGAACAATTAAAAAAACAGCAGGATGAGGTGGACGATCTTGCCTTGATTCCTATAACGCAGTTTGCAGAAGAAACCTGGGGCATGGCGAATTTAAAAAAGTATGTGCCACATGGCCAAACGTACTATAAGGCAATTATTAAGGCCATTAAAGAGCAGTTATGAGTGAGGTGAAATCCTCGGGACGGTCTAGCTTGTAACTCTTTTGGCTTCCGTCCTTCATATTTTTAACCACAAAAGAATTTTCGGCCAATTCCTTTTCCCCGATCAAAACCACATAGGGTATCTTTAGGTTATTGGCATATTTCATCTGTTTCTGCATTTTGCTATCGGTAGGGTACAAATCTGCCTTTATTCCAATGTTTCTTAGGTGTGTCACCAATTTTAGGGCCGCCATGGACTCTTTTTGCCCAAAGTTCACACAGAGTACCTGTACATAATCGTTAATGGCGGTTGGAAAAAGTCCTAGTTCTTCCAAGACCATGTAAATACGATCCAACCCAAAGGAAATACCAACCCCGCTGACATCCTTTAACCCAAAAATACCAGTGAGGTCGTCGTACCTACCACCGCCCCCAATAGATCCCATGTCAACGCCTTTTGGAGCTGCCACTTCAAAGATAGCGCCTGTATAGTAGTTGAGTCCTCGCGCCAGGGTCACATCTATAGTTAATAAAGCCGATTTAAGGCCCAGTTCCCCTACCGTTTTAATGATATAAGAAAGTTCTATTACCCCTCTACTTCCCTGTTCGGAGCCTGAGAGAAAATTTCGAAGGACTTCAAGTTGTTCCAGATTGGTCCCCGTAAGTGAAAACAAAGGTTCGGCACGTGCTATTGCATTTTCAGAAATACCTTTTTCCAGCATTTCCGCCTTTACGCCGGCCTCCCCGATCTTATCTAATTTATCCAAGGCCACGGTAAAATCGACCAACAATGGTTCAGCATTTATTACCTCGGCAATTCCCGCTAAAATTTTCCGATTGTTTAATTTTATATTGACACCTTCGAGCCCAAGATCAGAAAAAACAGCGTCATATAATTGGATCAATTCTATCTCCTGCAATGGGGAATTTGCCCCTACGACATCGGCATCGCATTGAAAAAACTCCCTAAACCTTCCTTTTTGAGGTCTATCGGCACGCCAGACAGGTTGGATCTGGTATCTTTTAAATGGGAAATCGATTTCGTTCTGATGCATGACCACATATCGGGCGAAAGGCACGGTGAGGTCATAGCGAAGTGCTTTATCGGAAATCTTGGTCGCCAGGGAGACTGATTGCTTAGCACTATAGGTAACGTCATCAACGTTATTGATAAAATCCCCTGAATTCAATATTTTAAATATCAAACGGTCGCCTTCCTCACCATATTTGCCCATTAAGGTTTCGGAATTTTCAAATGACGGCGTTTCTATGGGCTGAAAGCCGAAAATCTCGAAGTGCTTTTTAATCGTGTTTACAATGAAGTTTCTTTTGATTACCTCAGTAGGCGAGAAATCCCTGGTGCCCTTCGGAATGCTTGGTTTTTGTGCCATTTGGTTTACTTATGCTGCAAATATCGACTTATCCGATCACATTTTCAAACCATTGGTAAAGATCACCTTTGGTGATGACTGACCCATTTTGGATCAAGCCAAATTTATCGATATTTTTGTCTGCCGAATATGCCTTGGATGCCGT